>NZ_JBLKDA010000005.1:0-243752 GCF_047530215.1 Enterobacter sp. 01-M-03-SI-ECC | reverse complement strand
ATCAAGGCGTTGCATAGGTCGGGTCTCAGTCCAGGGCATAGCGAGTCTCCTCTTCTATGCCAGTTATAACTGTTACCCATGTATCCGGTCTAAAGTGTTACCCATGTTTCCGGTTCATACCGCAGCGCCACCCGGCACAATGCCTGGCAGGAACGTTAGCCAACAAACATTACCGACACGCACAGCACGCCGACGATCAGCGTCAGCAGATTGCCAATGGAGCGGTACTGTTTCAGCGAGGGGATCAGGTACGTCGACAGCGTCGGCATGATAAACAGGATCATGGCGATAAGCGGGCCGCTGATGGCGTAAATCATCGAAATGGCGTTCGGATTAATGCAGCAGACCGCAAAGGTGATGAACGACACCCCCATAATGGAAATCGCGCGGTTAAAGGCGCGGCTCTTTTTCACCCCCACCTGATTCAGCGACGACTTCACGATCTCCGTCGCTCCTTCAATCACCCCAAAATAGGTGCCGAGGAACGACTTCGACATCGCAACAATCGCCACGATAATCCCGGAAATGCCCAACCACGCCGGTGAAGAGGGCATCATCGACAGCGCGGACAGAATCGTCACCCCTTCTTCTTTAGCGGCCACGATATATGACGGCGGAATTGAGAGCAGGCAGCTGAAGACGAAGAACAGCACGCTCAGGCAGATGATCAGGTAGGCCACCTTCATGATTTTCTTGCATTTATCCATGGCACCATCGGCAAACTTCTCGCGACGGTCAACGGCAAACGTTGAGATAATTGGGGTATGGCTGAAGGCAAACACCATCACCGGAATCGAAATCCATACCTGATGGAGGGTATGCCGATCGGCGGTCATCTGGCTGGTCAGCAGCGCGGGTTGCCAGCTGCCGATAAGATAGAGCGAGACAAACAGAAAATAGGCAATCAGCGGAAACACCAGGAAGCCCATCACTTTTATCGTGATATGGCGTCCCATCAGGAAGATCAGGTTCAGGACCAGCACCACCCCGAGGCTAACCAGCACGCGAACGCCGTTATCCACCGTCAGGTGTTTCGCCAGCTGTTCGGTTAACGAGTTGGTGATCGCCACCGCATAAATCTGCACCACCACGAAGAAGGCGACGAAATAGAGGGTAGTGATCAGATTGCCGATCTTCTTGCCGTAATAGTGCGAGACGGCGCCGGTGATCCCTTCATTGCCTTTTGTTTTTGACGACAGGATAAATTGCGCCAGCGCTCTGTGCGGCCAGTAGGTTAAGGGGTAGGCCACGAGGGCGGTAATAAACAGGACAATCGCGCCTGCGGAGCCCAGCTGAATGGGCAGGAACAGCGTTCCTGCGCCCACGGCTGTGCCATAGAGAGCGAAACTCCAGAGAGTCTCATCTTTTGACCAAATTTTCGACATTAGAGCAACGTATCAACTATCAAACCAACGGAATGGCGTGCAATTTACCATAGATAAGCACTAAGAGCGCAGTTGCTTCGACGGAGTTTGGCCGGAACGGGCGTCCGGCCTGAGGGGGATTAGCCTGCCAGGGCGCGCCGTTGCTGGCGACGCTTAAGAAATTTTTCGCGAAGGCAATCGTACGCCCAGTTATAGAACATGGTGTACGGCAGGAAGAACAGGAAGAAGCCAATTTCCAGCGTGAATGCCTGCAGCAGGGTGACGCCCAGCACGGCGGCGACAATCGACACGCCAATCACAATAAACCCGCACTCGAACCCCAGCGCATGCAGCGCGCGCACTTTTGCCGTACGTTTGACGCGCTGAACGGGCCAGAAACGGTCGAAGCCGAAGTTATAGATAATGTTCCACAGCATCGCGGTGGTCGCCAGAATAATGGTTAACCCGCCCATCTCCATCACGGAACGCTGCATAAGCCACGCCGCCGTGGGGGCGAGAATAGCGGTGGCAATGCCTTCGAAACAGACGGCGTGAAAGATCCGCTCCGGCAGTTTACGTTGGAGTGCATCCTGGTGTTGCATAGTCATAGACCTCATTAATTCGCCGGTATGGGCGCTGATGCAGCCTATTTTTATCGCTAAAGCTGATATATTAATGATAGTATCCATCGTAAAAGTAGATAGGTCATGCGCTATTCACCCGAAGCCCTTAACGCGTTTGTCGAGACCGTGGCGGCAGGCTCTTTTTCTGCCGCCGCACGCCGGCTGCGTAAAAGCCAGTCGACGATCAGCACGTCGATTGCCCATCTTGAGGCCGATCTCGGTTTCGAACTGTTTGACCGCTCGGCGCGCCAGCCGGTGTTAACGGCCCAGGGGGAGCAGGTGCTGGGCTACGTGCAGGCCATCCTGGCCGCCAGCACGCGGCTGGATGAACTGGCGGTGTCGCTAACGGCGAAAACGGAGGCGCGTCTGACGTTTGTCCTTTCCGATACCCTCAACCCGGACGTGCTGGAAGAGATGATGAAACAGTTTGACGCCCGTTTTCCCCATACGGAATTCGAATGTCTGATTGGCGAGGAAGAGGACGTGATCGACCTGCTGCAAAAGGAGCGCGCGCAGATTGGCCTCACCGAAGCGCGGGACGGGTATCCGACGGATATCGGCGCCACCCGGCTGCCGATGCAGACGCGTATGGCGATCTACGTCGCGACCACGCATCCGCTGGCCGGGCAGCATGACGTCCAGCGTGACGAGCTGCACGGCTGGCGGGAGCTGCGGCTGAGCACCTATCTGGAGCGCGAGGCGGAGATCGCGCGCGGGCCCGTCTGGTCAGCGCCGAATTACCTGTTACTCTTGAGTATGGCGGTGCAGGGATTCGGCTGGTGCGCGTTGCCCTGTGCGCTGGTGGATGAATTTGCCGCCGCGAAATCGCTGGTGCAGCTCAATGTGCCCGGCTGGCCGCGGGCGATCGGCATCGATCTGCTGTGGAATAAACGCACCCCTCCCGGCGTGGCCGGAAGCTGGCTGCGGCAGTATCTGCAGGATGCGCGCTGATCCTTGTGATTAAACTCACTAATTTTAAACAATTAAGATAATTGCCAGTAACAATCCTCTACTATCGTCATGTCATTTAACACAGAGGTCGTGATGAAAGATGTCGTAATAGTGGGTGCGTTGCGTACAGCTATCGGCTGTTTTCAGGGATCGCTTGCGCGTCACTCGGCGGTTGATCTGGGCAGCGTGGTGGTGAAAGCGCTGGTGGAGCGTAGCGGGATCGCACCCCATGAAGTTGATGAGGTGATCCTGGGACAGGTCCTTACGGCCGGTGCCGGGCAAAATCCTGCGCGTCAGGCGGCGCTCAAAGGCGGGCTGCCTAATACCGTCTCCGCCATCACTATTAACGACGTCTGTGGTTCAGGATTAAAAGCGCTGCATCTCGCGACGCAGGCCATTCAGTGTGGTGAAGCGGACGTGATCATTGCGGGCGGGCAGGAGAATATGAGCCGCGCGCCGCACGTGTTGACCGACAGCCGCACCGGCGCGCAGCTGGGCAACAGCCAGCTGCTCGACAGCCTGGTGCATGACGGGCTGTGGGATGCGTTCAATGACTATCATATGGGCGTGACGGCGGAAAACCTGGCGCGCGAGTACGGCATCAGCCGTGAGGTGCAGGATGCCTATGCGCTAAGCTCTCAGCAAAAAGCGCGGGCGGCGATTGATTCCGGCCGTTTTCGTGACGAAATTGTCCCGGTCAGCACGCAGCGTCAGAGCGGCGAGCCTGTCGTTGTGGATACCGATGAACAGCCGCGCACCGACGCCAGTGCTGAAGGCCTGGCGAGGCTCAATCCTGCTTTTGAAATGCAGGGGTCGGTAACGGCGGGAAATGCCTCTTCCATTAACGACGGCGCTGCCGCCGTGATGATGATGAGCGAAAGCAAAGCCCTTGAACTCGATCTCCCCGTGCTGGCCCGCATCAAGGCGTTCGCGAGCGTAGGGGTTGATCCGGCGTTAATGGGGATCGCGCCGGTCTACGCGACTCGCCGCTGTCTGGAACGCGCGGGGTGGCAGCTTTCGGATGTGGATCTGATCGAAGTGAACGAAGCCTACGCCGCGCAGGCGATCTCCGTCGGAAAAATGCTGGAGTGGGATCCGCTGCGGGTCAACGTCAACGGTGGGGCGATCGCGCTGGGGCACCCGATCGGGGCGTCCGGCTGCCGGATCCTGGTTTCGCTGGTCCATGAAATGAAAAAGCGCAATGCCCGCAAAGGGATTGCCACACTCTGTATAGGCGGCGGGCAAGGGGTCGCGCTGGCCATCGAACGGTAATCTCTCCTCTTTGAAAACACCTCCTGCGGGAGGTTTTTTTTATCCTCCCTTCGTTCCCATGCCTTTTAACCGTGATCCGGGTGTCATTTTCGTTATAAACAAAATAAAAAATGAAACGTTGTTTTGAATTTAATTGAAAAGCCTATTTTATGCCGATAGTATGTGTTCATCATGAAAACGGAACGCTGTTTCGTTAATTTTCTTTTTCGGGCATAACCACATCTGGAGGTTACCGTGGACGTCAGACAAAGCATTCACAGTGCACACGCCAAAACGCTGGATACTCAGGGGCTGCGCAGCGAGTTTTTAGTTGAGCAGGTGTTCGAGGCCGACAAATACACTATGGTCTACAGTCATATCGACCGCATCATTGTGGGCGGGATTATGCCGGTGGCAAAAACCGTCTCCGTGGGCGGGGAAGTGGGTAAACAGCTGGGCGTGAGCTATTTTCTTGAGCGTCGCGAGCTGGGAGTGATTAACATCGGCGGGCCAGGCACCATCACCGTAGACGGTCAGTGCTATGAGATTGGCCATCGCGAGGCGCTGTACGTGGGGAAAGGGGCGAAAGACGTAGTCTTTGCCAGCATTGACGCCAGCAAACCCGCGAAGTTTTACTACAACTGCGCGCCGGCTCACGTCACCTATCCAAATAAAAAGGTCACCACGGCAGACGTCGCCCCCGTAACGCTGGGCGACAACCTCACCAGCAACCGCCGCACCATCAATAAATACTTCGTGCCGGACGTGCTGGAAACCTGCCAGCTGAGCATGGGCCTGACCGAGCTGGCGCCGGGCAACCTGTGGAACACCATGCCGTGCCATACCCACGAGCGCCGCATGGAAGTCTACTTCTACTTCAACATGGATGAGGACGCCTGCGTGTTTCACATGATGGGGCAGCCGCAGGAGACGCGCCATATCGTGATGCACAACGAGCAGGCGGTGATTTCGCCGAGCTGGTCTATTCACTCCGGCGTCGGGACAAAAGCCTACACCTTTATCTGGGGTATGGTGGGTGAAAACCAGGTCTTTGATGACATGGACCATGTTGCGGTCAGCGATCTGCGCTAGTCGCGGGCAGTGAAGCATAAACCTGCCTGTGAGTGACAGGCGCTGAAAGAGTAAGGAATAAACATGATTCTGGATGCATTCTCTCTGCAGGGGAAAGTGGCGGTGGTTTCCGGGTGTGACACCGGGCTGGGTCAGGGGATGGCGCTAGGCCTGGCGGAAGCGGGCTGTGACATCGTCGGGATTAACCTTGTTGAACCCTCGGAAACTATTGAGCGCGTGACCGCGCTGGGCCGTCGCTTTCTCAGCCTGAACGCCGATCTGCGTAAAATCGACGCCATTCCGGAACTGCTGGATCGCGCGGTGGCTGAATTTGGTCATATCGATATTCTGGTCAACAACGCCGGGCTGATTCGCCGTGAAGATGCGATCAGCTTCAGCGAGCGCGACTGGGACGACGTGATGGATTTGAACATCAAGAGCGTATTTTTTATGTCCCAGGCGGCGGCGAAGCATTTTATTGCGCAGGGGAAAGGCGGCAAGATCGTGAATATTGCCTCTATGCTCTCGTTCCAGGGCGGCATCCGCGTACCGTCCTACACCGCGTCCAAAAGCGCGGTGATGGGCGTGACCCGCCTGCTGGCAAACGAATGGGCAAAGCATAATATCAATGTGAATGCGATCGCGCCGGGTTACATGGCGACCAACAACACGCAGCAGCTGCGTGCAGACGAGCAGCGTAGCGCGGAAATCCTCGACCGCATTCCGGCGGGGCGCTGGGGCCTGCCGGGCGATCTGATGGGACCGGTGGTCTTTCTGGCCTCGTCGGCATCGGACTATATCAACGGCTATACGATTGCGGTTGATGGCGGCTGGCTGGCGCGATAATTCCTGCTGGTATGAGAACCTCTGCCCACGGGCGGAGGTTTTTTTTACATAAATATTGGCGTCGTCCATATCGATAAAGATGAAAAATCCATACTGAAAAATCATTAATGACGGCAATCACACTTTAATTGCTTAAATATTAACTGATTAGTAAAAATGCGTGATTATTCGCCACGCGTTGAAATTGTAATGTCCATCACAGATCGCTATGCCGCAGCGAAATAATCCATATCTTCACCTTTTCCCGCCTGACACTTTTCCGCGCTTTCTCGTAATTTCAGTTAACGAATTTTGCTGTTGAGGCAGGAAAAATATGACATCTATCAATGACTCTACCCTGATGCCCGCTGCGCTGCGCGATACTCGCCGCATGAACCAGTTTGTCTCTATTGCCGCCGCCGTGGCGGGCCTGTTGTTTGGACTGGATATCGGCGTCATTGCCGGCGCATTACCGTTTATTACCGACCACTTTACCCTCAGCAGTCGCCTGCAGGAGTGGGTGGTGAGCAGCATGATGCTTGGCGCGGCCATCGGCGCGCTGTTCAACGGCTGGCTTTCGTTTCGTCTGGGGCGCAAATACAGCCTGATGGTCGGGGCGATTCTGTTTGTCGCGGGCTCCATTGGCTCGGCGTTTGCCGCTAACGTTGAAGTGCTGCTGCTCTCCCGCGTGCTGCTGGGCGTGGCGGTGGGGATTGCCTCCTACACGGCGCCGCTTTATCTCTCCGAAATGGCAAGCGAGAACGTGCGCGGCAGGATGATCAGCATGTATCAGCTGATGGTCACGCTGGGCATCGTGCTGGCGTTCCTGTCCGACACCTATTTCAGCTACAGCGGCAACTGGCGCGCGATGCTGGGCGTGCTGGCCTTACCGGCGCTGGTGCTGATCGTGCTGGTGATTTTCCTGCCAAACAGTCCGCGCTGGCTGGCGCAAAAAGGGCGCCACGTGGAGGCGGAAGAGGTCCTGCGCATGCTGCGCGATACCTCTGAAAAAGCGCGCGAAGAGCTGAACGAGATCCGCGAAAGCCTGAAGCTGAAGCAGGGCGGCTGGGCGCTGTTTAAGATCAACCGCAACGTGCGTCGCGCGGTCTTCCTCGGCATGCTGCTGCAGGCGATGCAGCAGTTCACCGGCATGAACATCATCATGTACTACGCGCCGCGCATCTTCAAAATGGCCGGGTTCACCACCACCGAACAGCAGATGATCGCCACGCTGCTGGTGGGCCTCACCTTCATGTTTGCCACCTTTATTGCGGTATTCACCGTGGACAAAGCCGGCCGTAAACCGGCGCTGAAAATTGGCTTCAGCGTGATGGCGCTCGGCACGCTGATCCTCGGCTACTGCCTGATGCAGTTTGATAACGGCACGGCCTCCAGCGGCCTTTCCTGGCTTTCCGTCGGGATGACCATGATGTGTATTGCAGGCTATGCGATGAGCGCCGCGCCCGTGGTGTGGATCCTGTGCTCCGAAATCCAGCCGCTCAAATGCCGGGATTTTGGCATCACCTGTTCCACGACCACTAACTGGGTGTCGAACATGATTATCGGCGCGACCTTCCTGACGCTGCTGGACGCGATTGGCGCGGCGGGCACCTTCTGGCTCTACACGGTGCTGAACGTGGCGTTTATTGGCGTAACCTTCTGGCTGATCCCGGAAACCAAGGGCGTGACGCTGGAACACATCGAGCGCAAGCTGATGGCCGGTGAGAAACTGCGGAACATCGGCGAGTAATCTTATTGCCCGTTTAAGCGCTTACAACGTATGCCGAAAGGGCAAAGGTAGCGCTTAGTAGCAATAATCACCCAGTGAAATCGTCTACTAATTTTGGCAGGGGAGGGGGAAATCATGAGATTTGAACTTAGGATAATTCTTAAGGTGCTGTATCATCGGACCACCGCTAACGTTTGAGCAAAGATGCACGGCATCCTAAAAATAATTCCTATGTCTGAGATGGATATCAAAAAAAATACCGATCTTGATTTCCCCCATTACGCCCCTCCGGCTGTACACGCTAAAGAGATAGATCTTTTAGGCCTGGTTGGCGTTCTTTTAGCGGCGAAAAAACGCATCGTCGCCGTTACCCTCGCGTTTGCGCTGGTTGGGCTCGCCATTTCATTTTTACTGCCGCAGAAGTGGACCAGTAAAGCGGTGATCACCACGGCAGAATCGTCCCAGTGGAACCCGCTGCGCCAGATGCTGGTGGCGCTTCAGGTGCTTGACGTAGACGCGCAGATTACCCGCCCGGAAGTCTTTGACCTGTTTATTAAAAAGTTTCAGTCTCAGTCGTTGCTCGAAGAGTACCTGAAATCCTCCCCTTACGTGATGGCGCAACTTAAAGATGCCGAGGTGGATCCGCTTGATCTTCATCGGGCGATAGTCAACATCTCGGACCGAATGAAAGCGGCAAATGACGCTCAGGGAAAAGACGCGGATAAAGCGCCTTACGTTTCCTGGACGTTAAGCTTTACCGCGCCGACGGCAGCCGATGCGCAAGCCGTTCTGGCGGGATACATCGATTTTATCGCGGATATTGTTGAAAAAGAGACGGTGCAGAATATTCGCAACCAGATCGCGCTGAAAACCAACGTCGTTTCCCAGCAGCTGGAGCTGGATCGCGTCCGTCTGACCAATATTCACAACACCAACCTGCAGCGGCTGAATTATTCCCTGGAAGTGGCCAATGCCGCCGGCATCAAGAAGCCGGTCTACAGCAACGGACAGGCGGTAAAAGACGATCCGGACTATTCCGTTTCGCTCGGCGCTGACGGCATCGCGCAAAAGCTGCAGATTGAAAAAAACCTCAAGGACGTGACCGAGCTGAATGCGGATTTCCAGAACCGGGAATACCACCTCGCGCAGCTGAAAAAGCTCTCCTTTGCCGACGTGAAGCTTGAGCCATTCAGGTACCAGCTCTCTCCTTCCATGCCGGTGAAAAAGGATGGCCCGGGCAAGGCTCTGATTGTCGTCCTGGCGGCGCTGCTGGGGGGACTGTTTGCCTGCGCCAGCGTTTTGCTGCGCGAGGCGATGCTCAGCCGTAACCCGCTCCCCGAACCGGTGACGGAATAAACCCCGCAGTTTAAAAAGGCGCTGATTAAAGCGCCTTTTTTTATGTGCATCGATTGTGTTACAAAAAGAGATCGAAGATAAGGAGGGGTGATGAAAACGATCGGCCTGTTAGGGGGAATGAGCTGGGAATCGACAATCCCTTATTACCGCCTGATTAACGAAGGGGTAAAGCACCGTCTGGGCGGTCTGCACTCCGCAAGCCTGCTGCTGCACAGCGTTGATTTCCATGAAATCGAAGCCTGCCAGTCGAGCGGCGAGTGGGATAAAGCCGGGGAGATCCTGGCCCAGGCGGCGCTGGGACTGGAGCGTGCCGGTGCCGAGGGTATCGTGCTTTGTACCAATACCATGCACAAAGTGGCGTCGCATATCGAGGGCCGCTGCTCGCTGCCGTTCCTGCATATTGCGGACGCGACCGGGCGTGCAATTGCCGCATCCGGGATGCGCCGCGTAGCGCTGCTGGGCACGCGCTACACCATGGAACAGGATTTTTATCGCGGGCGCCTGCACGGTGAATTTGGGATCGAAAGCCTGATCCCTGATGAAGACGACAGGGCACGCATCAATCAGATTATCTTTGACGAGCTCTGCCTCGGTACCTGCAGCGAATCTTCCCGCGCCTTCTACGTCAGCGTCATCGAGAAACTCGCGCAGCAGGGGGCCGAGGGGGTTATCTTCGGCTGCACCGAGATTGGCCTGCTGGTACCGGCTGAGCGAAGCCCCATCCCGGTATTTGATACCACCGCCATCCATGCAGAGGATGCCGTGGCGTTCATGTTGTCATAATGCGTTTTGCAGGTCAGGTAAGCGAAGCGCCACCTGACGTGCGTGCTCAATCATGTGTTCTGTAAAAGCCTCCACCAGCGCGGAAGCCGGACGGTGCAGGGGGCGGATCAGGCTCACGGTAAACGGGACGGACACGCTAAAGCGGCGGATGACGATCCCGCTTCCGGCATAGTCCAGCGCCGTAAGCGGGTTAACCACCGCGACGCCGACGCCCGCCCGCACCATTGCGCAAATCGACGCCGCGCTGTGGGTTTCCACCACCATTCGCCGTTTGACCTGATGCTCGGCAAACAGCGTATCCAGCAGTTGTCGGTAACTGTCGGTCTGCGACAGGCTGATGTAGTTTTCCCCGTGAAAATCCTCCGGCGTGAGCACCGCCTTATCGGCAAGCCGATGCCCGGCGGGCATAACGCACACTTCATCTAATGAGATCAGCTCCGTGCGCGCCGTTCCCGCCGGCGTGGAGAGGGTTTCAGTCAGGCCTAAATCATGGCGCTGGGCCGAAAGCCACTCTTCAAGCAGGGGAGACTCCTGCGGCACGATGGTGAGACTGACCTCCGGGTAGCGGGCCAGAAAAGGTTGCAGCAGCATCGGCAAAAAGGATTGCGAAAAGACGGGCAGGCAGACTATCGACAGCTCGCCCTGGCGAAACTCGCGCAGGCTCTCCGCGGCACTCACGATTCTGTCCAGCCCGTACCAGGAGCGCTGGACCTCCTCGAACAGGCGTAACCCCTGCACCGTCGGGTGAAGCCTGCCCCGGGTGCGTTCGAACAGCTTCAGCCCCAGCACTTTCTCGAAGCGCGCCAGCTCGCGGCTCACCGTCGGCTGCGAGGTATGCAGCATCTGTGCGGCTTCGGTGAGATTGCCGGTGGTCATCACGGCGTGAAAAATCTCGATGTGGCGTAAATTGACGGCGGGCATAGGGCACCTGAAAGCAGATAACTGATCATATCATTTTTGCATAGACTCGCGATAAAACGATATTTTTTATTCTGTTTGCGCTGTGGCGTAATGATAAAAAATGACTTTATCCGGAGAAGACCATGCCACGCCCGCTTAACCAGACTGATACCGATTTGAACGCCGACAACCTGCTGCGCCTGCCCGCCGAGTTCGGCTGTCCGGTATGGGTCTACGACGCGCAGATCGTCCGCGAGAAGATCGCCGCCCTTCATCAGTTTGACGTGGTGCGTTTTGCCCAGAAGGCCTGCTCCAATATCCATATTCTGCGCCTGATGCGTGAGCAGGGCGTGAAGGTCGACTCCGTCTCACTTGGCGAAATCGAGCGCGCGCTGGCGGCAGGATTCGATCCGAAAGCCGACAGCGATGCGATCGTCTTTACCGCCGATGTGATCGACGATGCGACGCTGGCGCGCGTCCACGAACTGCAGATCCCGGTCAATGCCGGTTCTGTGGATATGCTGGAGCAGCTGGGGCAGGTTTCCCCCGGCCACCGCGTCTGGCTGCGCGTAAACCCGGGCTTTGGTCATGGTCACAGCCAAAAAACCAATACCGGCGGCGAAAACAGCAAGCACGGGATCTGGTATGCCGATATGCCTGCCGCGCTGGCGGTACTGCAGCGCTACGGCCTGAAGCTGGTGGGGATCCATATGCACATTGGCTCTGGCGTGGATTACGGCCACCTGGAGCAGGTGTGCGGCGCGATGGTGCGCCAGGTTGTCGACTTCGGACAGGATCTGGAGGCGATCTCTGCCGGCGGCGGCCTCTCCATTCCCTATCGCGAAGGGGAAGAGGCGATCGATACCGATCACTACTACGGTCTGTGGAGCGCCGCGCGCGATCGAATCGCCGCGCATCTGGGCCATGCGGTGAAGCTGGAAATTGAGCCGGGTCGTTTCCTGGTGGCGGAAGCGGGCGTGCTGGTTTCGCAGGTGCGCAGCGTGAAGGAGATGGGCTCTCGCCACTTCGTCCTGATTGACGCAGGCTTTAACGATCTGATGCGTCCGTCCATGTACGGCAGCTATCACCACATTACCGCTCTGGCTGCCGACGGCCGCGACTTAACGCAGGCGCCGCGCCTTGAGACGGTGGTTGCCGGGCCGCTGTGCGAATCGGGTGACGTATTCACCCAGCTGGAGGGCGGCAAAGTGGAGACCCGCGCGCTGCCGGAGGTTAAACCGGGTGATTATCTTGTGCTGCATGATACCGGTGCCTACGGGGCGTCGATGTCCTCTAACTACAATAGCCGCCCGCTGCTGCCGGAAGTGCTGTTTGATAACGGTAAGGCACGGCTTATTCGTCGTCGCCAGACCATTCAGGAGCTGCTGGCTTTAGAGCTCATCTGATGAAAGTAAGGCCCCGCTGTGACCGAATCGCGTAGGACCAGCGTGCCGGTAAACGGCGGGATCGCATCGACCGGCTGGTTTTTTGCCAGCCGAATTGCCTGATCGATGGCGGTGACAATCATACTGTCGATGGGCAGATAAACCGATGAGAGCGCAGGCTCCAGCCATTTCGCGCTTGGGGCATCGTCAAAGCCGAACAGAGAGATATCCTGCGGGATTTTAAGCCCCGCCTGGTGCAGCGCTTTAGACGCCCCCAGCGCCATATCGTCGTTACAGGCAAACAGGGCGCTAAACGATACGCCGTCGGCAATCAGCTCCTTGCACAGCTCGTATCCCCGCGTCATTCCCGCATCGCCGTACTTTATCCGACGTTCGTCCAGGCGGATGCCGTGCTTTTCCAGCGCCTTGCGATAGCCCATCAACCTCGCTTTTCCGGTTGGGGTGTGGATCGGAACGGTGATACAGGCGATCTCCCGATGGCCCTGGCCGATCAGGTAATCAACGGCCTTAAACGCGGCATCCTGCTGTTCGAAGAATACGCAGCGATCCGGCGCCTGACTCACTTCACGGTTAATGACCACCAGCGGCGTTTTCACGGTGTTCATCAGTTTGACGATCGTTTTTTCGCTCATGTAGCGGGTATAGAGCACGATGGCATCGCACTGGCGATCGGCCAGCATCTGCACCGCCTGTTCTTCCTGCTCCGGCGCGTCGTGACCGTCGGTGACGATTAGCTGTTTCCCGTGGGTTTCGGTCTGCCGCGACGCCTGCTGGAGAAGGCGGCCAAAATAGAAGCCGTCGAAGGTCGAAACCACCAGACCAATGCTGTTGCTGGTCTGGTTAGCCAGCGAGCGCGCGAGAAAGTTCGGGCGATAGCCCAGCTCTTCCATCGCCGCAAACACCTGCTGGCGCGTACTCTCTTTGACCTGACCCGTGCCGTTCAGCACGCGCGATACCGTGGCCTTCGACACGCCCGCGCGAAGTGAGACATCCAGCATTGTTGCCATTCTACATTCCTGCTTCCACGTAATGGCCTGCAGTTTAACACAGACCTCACGGCGTATAAGCGATGCGGGAAGCGCAAAACTTCTGCCGCGATCACGCTTTTTGGTAACGCTTCGCCTGGCCCGCCTGAAGTAAAACGAAATCGTCTGACTCTGGTAAAATCATCGCCGAATCAGGCTGGAGCGTCAGGCCAGCAAATCCATGAGAAAACGCAGGTGAAACGTGAATAAGACAGTCATCCTCCCGCTATATGAGGCGCCGCACTATGCGGAGCAGGTCACCGACTGGCTCTGGCAGGCTTTTGGCGAAGGGCTGCCCCGGGAATTTTTCCACAGCATTATTGAGCACAGCCAGACGCCGGGAGCATTACCGCTAACCTTTATCGCCGTTGAAAACGAACGGCTTCTTGGTACGGTAGGGCTCTGGCGCTGCGATTTGATCACCCGTCAGGATCTCTTTCCTTGGCTGGCGGCGCTTTACGTTGACGACGCGGCGCGAGGCAAGGGGCTGGCAGGAAAGCTACAGCAACATGTTATCCGCTGGGCCGCGCGGGCGGGATATGAAGAGCTGCACCTCTGGTCCGCCTGCCGCGACTTTTACGAACGTTACGGCTGGCAGTACGTTGGCGATGCGCTCGAATACCCGAACAAGACGGTACACCTTTACCGCTATTCGCTCTGCGCGTCTGCCGGGGACGCAACGGAGTGACGGCGCACCAGGGTTGGGCTGAAGAGATGGGTAATATCCGGCGGCTGGCGCTGCTCCGCCAGAGCCAGCGCCAGCTCGGCGGCCTGCGTTGCCATGGTGATGATAGGGTAGCGCACGGTGGTCAGGCGCGGGCGCACGTAGCGGGAGACCAGCACGTCATCAAAGCCAATCAGTGAGATCTCTGCCGGCACCTCGATCCCGTTGTCGTTCAGGACCCCCATCGCGCCTGCGGCCATCGAGTCGTTATAGCTGGCCACCGCCGTGAAGTTTCGTCCGCGGCCCAGCAGCTCGGTCATCGCCTGTTCACCGCCGCTCTCATCCGGTTCGCCGTAGGCCACCAGGCGGTCATTGCACGGCAGCCCGTTTTCGCGCAGGGCATCGTAGTAGCCCTGCAGGCGGTCTTCCGCATCAGAAATTGGATGATTGGAGCAGAGATAGCCAATCCGGGTGTGGCCCTGTTGAATCAGATGGCGGGTCGCAAGCCAGGCGCCGTAACGGTCGTCGAGGGCCACGCAGCGTTTTTCAAACCCGGGAATGATGCGGTTGATGATGACCATTCCGGGGATCTGCTTCATCAGATGAATCAGTTCGGCGTCCGGGATCATTTTGGCGTGAACCACCAGCGCCGCGCAGCGGTGGCGGATCAGCTGCTCGATGGCCTGGCGTTCTTTTTGTTCATTATGATAGCCATTGCCGATCAGCAGAAAATTGCCAGTCTGATAAGAAACCTGCTCAACGGCCTTCACCATGGCGCCGAAAAAGGGATCGGAGACATCGCCCACCACCAGACCCACGGTTTCTGTGGACTGCTGGGCAAGCGCGCGGGCGTTGGCATTGGGATGATAATTCAGGGATTCCATGGCGCTCTGTACCGCCTGACGTGATGCGTCACTGGCTTTGGGGGAAGCATTAATCACGCGCGAGACGGTTGCCACCGACACGCCTGCCAGACGGGCCACATCCTTTATTGTCGCCATTCATTACCTTCTTATTGGGGGTAAGCGTTTACACACCAAATAGTGTTGCGGAAAAGCGGCGTGCATTCAAGGGGAGCGGGTTTTCGCTCTCCACAAACGTGACGCAGCCCACCCCTGATGATGTAATCGTTACACGCGCAGTCATGTCTGAATAATGTCAATCTGAACCTTTAGTTACACTTTGCCTCAGGCTGTTGCGATTGTCCGATGGCGAGGATGTTAAAGAGATTGATACAGTCGAGATCCCAGAGGTATTGATTGGTGAGAATTCTTAGTACGGTTTCGTACTCATCTCTTGCACCAACCTGCGCGGATGCGCAGGTTTTTTTTCGCCTCCACTTTTGCTGTCGCTCCTCTATTACTTCTCGTGTAATCTGCCACCATTTACTATCACCCCTCCACGCTGGCTGGCAAAAGGAGTTGAGATGCTATTTGGGTTCTTCCGTACTCTGTTCCGTATTCTTTTTCGCATTCGCATCACTGGCGATGCGCAGGCGCTTCGCGGCGAACGCGTTCTCATCACACCAAACCATGTTTCCTTCATAGACGGCATCCTGCTGGCGCTGTTTTTACCCGTGCGTCCGGTGTTTGCGGTCTATACCTCCATCAGCCAGCAGTGGTACATGCGCTGGCTCACGCCGCTGATTGACTTCGTGCCGCTCGACCCGACGAAGCCGATGATGATTAAGCATCTGGTGCGTCTGGTTGAGCAGGGGCGTCCGGTGGTTATTTTCCCGGAAGGGCGTATTTCGGTGACCGGTTCGCTGATGAAAATCTACGACGGCGCAGGGTTTGTCGCGGCGAAGTCAAAAGCGACCGTGGTGCCGCTGCGCATTGAAGGCGCAGAGCTAACCCATTTCAGCCGCCTGAAAGGGCTGGTGAAGCAGCGTCTGTTTCCTAAGATAACCCTGCACATCCTGCCGCCAACGTCGTTACCTATGCCGGAAGCCCCGCGCGCCCGCGATCGCCGTAAAATCGCCGGGGAAATGCTGCATCAGATTATGATGGAAGCGCGCATGGCCGTGCGCCCGCGCGAAACGCTGTACGAATCTCTGCTTTCCGCGCAGTACCGCTATGGCGCGAAGAAAAACTGCATCGAAGACATCAACTTTACCCCGGATACCTACCGCAAGCTGCTGACCAAGACCCTGTTTGTGGGCCGTATTCTGGAGAAGTACAGCAAAAAGGGCGAGAAGATTGGCCTGATGCTGCCTAACGCAGGCATCAGCGCGGCGGTGATTTTTGGTGCGGTCTCCCGGGGGCGCATCCCGGCAATGATGAACTACACGGCGGGCGTGAAGGGGCTGACCAGCGCCATCACCGCCGCCCAGATTAATACCGTCTTTACGTCCCGCCAGTTCCTGGACAAGGGCAAGCTCTGGCATCTTCCCGAGCAGCTGACCCAGGTGCGCTGGGTCTTCCTGGAAGATCTGAAAGCGGACGTCACCACGGGCGACAAGCTGTGGATTTTTGCGCATCTGCTGATGCCGCGCCTGGCGCAGGTCAAGCAGCAGCCGGAAGATGACGCGATCGTCCTCTTCACCTCGGGATCGGAGGGCAACCCGAAAGGCGTCGTCCACAGCCACAAGAGCATCCTGGCGAACGTTGAGCAGATCAAGAGCATTGCCGACTTTACCGCAAACGATCGCTTTATGTCGGCGCTGCCGCTGTTCCACTCCTTTGGCCTGACGGTGGGGCTGTTTACGCCGCTGCTGACCGGTGCAGAAGTGTTCCTCTATCCAAGCCCGCTGCATTACCGCATCGTGCCGGAGCTGGTGTATGACCGTAACTGTACCGTTCTGTTCGGGACCTCAACCTTCCTGGGAAACTATGCGCGTTTCGCCAATCCGTATGATTTTTATCGCGTGCGGTATGTGGTGGCCGGTGCGGAAAAACTGCAGGAGAGCACGCGCCAGATCTGGCAGGACAAGTTTGGCCTGCGCATTCTCGAAGGCTATGGCGTTACCGAGTGTGCGCCTGTGGTCTCGATTAACGTGCCGATGGCGGCGAAGCCGGGCACGGTAGGCCGCATTCTGCCGGGAATGGACGCGCGCCTGCTGGCCGTACCGGGCATTGAGGACGGAGGCCGCCTGCAGCTGAAAGGGCCAAACGTGATGAACGGGTATCTGCGCGTGGAAAACCCGGGCGTGCTGGAGGTGCCGACGGCGGAAAACGTCAACGGTGAGGTGGAAACCGGCTGGTACGACACCGGTGATATTGTCCGTTTTGATGAGCAAGGCTTTGTCCAGATTCAGGGGCGCGCGAAACGCTTCGCTAAAATCGCCGGTGAAATGGTCTCTCTGGAAATGGTTGAACAGCTGGCGACCGCCGTCTCTGCGGATAAGATGCATGCGACGGTAGTGAAGAGCGATGCCAGCAAAGGCGAGGCGCTGGTGCTGTTTACCACCGACGCTGAGCTGAAGCGCGACCGGTTACTGAGCTACGCGCGTGAACACGGTATCCCTGAACTGGCCGTGCCGCGCGATATCCGCTTCCTGAAGCAGCTCCCGGTGCTGGGTAGCGGGAAGCCCGATTTCGTGACCCTGAAAGGCATGGTTGAAGAGGCGGAACAGCAAAATGCGTGAGTCAGTACACACTAACACATCGCTCCGATCGAAAGGCATGATGGCCGTTATCGCCGCGCAGTTTCTCTCTGCGTTCGGCGATAACGCGCTGCTGTTTGCCACCCTGGCGCTGCTAAAAGCCGAGTTTTACCCCGACTGGAGCCAGCCGATCCTGCAAATGGTGTTTGTGGGCGCTTACATTATCTTTGCGCCATTCGTCGGTCAGGTGGCGGACAGTTTCCCCAAAGGCCGGGTGATGATGTTTGCCAACGGTCTCAAGCTGCTGGGTGCCGCCAGCATTTGCTTTGGCTTCAACCCGTTTATTGGCTACACGCTGGTGGGCATTGGCGCTGCCGCCTACTCCCCTGCGAAGTATGGCATTCTCGGCGAGCTGACCACGGGCGATAAGCTGGTGAAAGCCAACGGCCTGATGGAGTCGTCCACCATTGCCGCTATCCTGCTCGGATCCGTCGCGGGCGGCGTGCTGGCCGACTGGCATGTCCTGGCGGCGCTGGGCGTCTGCGCGGTGGTGTACGGCGGCGCGGTCGTGGCGAACCTGTTTATTCCCAGGCTGCCGGTGGCTCGTCCGGGGCAATCCTGGCGCTTTAAGCCGATGACCGGCAGTTTCTTTACCGCCTGTCGCGTGCTGTGGCGTAACGGGGAAACGCGTTTCTCCCTGATGGGGACCAGCATGTTCTGGGGCGCTGGCGTTACGCTGCGCTTCCTGCTGGTGCTGTGGGTGCCGGTGGCGCTGGGTATTACCGACAACGCGACGCCAACCTATCTTAATGCGATGGTTGCCATCGGCATTGTGGTGGGGGCAGGTGCGGCGGCGAAGCTGGTGACGCTTGAGACGGTGGCGCGCTGCATGCCTGCGGGGATCCTGATTGGCGTCGTGGTGCTTCTTTTCTCGCTGCAGCATGGGTTATTGCCCGCTTACGGTCTGCTGATCCTGATTGGTATTCTGGGCGGGTTCTTCGTGGTACCGCTCAACGCGTTGCTTCAGGAGCGCGGCAAGCAGACGGTTGGCGCGGGGAACGCTATTGCGGTACAAAATCTCGGTGAAAACCTGGCGATGCTGTTAATGCTCGGGCTCTACTCGCTGGCGGTGAAAGTGGGCGTGCCGGTGGTGGGAATTGGCGTCGGGTTTGGCGGGCTGTTTGCGATTGCGATTGCGGGCTTGTGGATGTGGCAGCGTCGCCGTTGAGCGCTTTGCCCGGTGGCGGCTTCGCCTTACCGGGCCTACAAAATCAGCAAACATCACCAAAACGTAGGCCGCGTCAGGCGAAGCCGCCACCCGGCAAAAACGTCCAGCCTGTAGGCCCGGTAAGCGAAGCGCCACCGGGCAAAAGCATCAGGCTACGGTGCTGGATAAGTGTATACCTGATGCACCGCTTCAATCTCCGCTAACACCTCTTCACTCAGGTTCAGTTGGAAACTCTCAATATTGGTTTTCAACTGGTCCATCGTGGTTGCGCCCAGCAGGGTGCTGGCGACAAACGGCTGACGGCGCACGAAGGCCAGCGCCATCTGCGCGGGGTCAAGGCCATGGCGCTTTGCGATATCCACATAGGCTGCAACGGCTTTCTGCGTCTGCTCGCCGCTGTAGCGGGTAAAGCGGCTAAAGAGGGTGTTACGCGCCCCGGCCGGTTTTGCGCCGTTCAGGTATTTCCCCGTTAGCGTGCCAAAGCCGAGACAGGAGTAGGCGAGCAGTTCCACCTCTTCATACTGGGTGACTTCGGCCAGACCCACCTCATAGCTGCGGTTAAGCAGGCTGTACGGGTTCTGAATAGTCACGATACGCGGCAGATCGTGTTTATCTGCCAGGTGCAGATAGCGCATGACCCCAAACGCCGTTTCGTTAGAGACGCCAATGTAGCGGATTTTTCCCGCACGCTGGCATTCGGTCAGCGCTTCCAGGGTTTCCAGCAGCGTGACGGCGGGGGCGCTCTCATTCCAGCTGTAGCCGAGCTTACCAAAGCAGTTGGTTGGCCGCTGCGGCCAGTGCACCTGATACAGGTCGAGATAGTCGGTTTGCAGGCGCTTCAGGCTGGCGTCCAGCGCGGCGCGGATATTCTTGCGATCGAGGATCTGATTCGGGCGGATCCCGGCATCGCTGTTGCGCGCGGGGCCGCTGACCTTCGAGGCAACAACCAGCTTTTCACGGTTGCCGCGTTTCGCCAGCCAGTTACCGACGTAGGTTTCGGTCAGCCCCTGCGTTTCAGGGCGCGGTGGCACGGGGTACATCTCCGCGACATCAATCAGGTTAATGCCCTGGCTGACGGCGTAATCGAGTTGTGCATGGGCATCGGCTTCGCTGTTTTGTTCACCAAATGTCATCGTGCCCAACCCCAGTTGGCTTACTTCCAGAGCGCTGTGGGGGATACGGTGATAATGCATAGCCGGCTTCCTCAGTAGACTTATAGACCGCGTCAGGGCGTACCCGACAAAGGAATATAAACATGGCAGAGGGGAAGCAAAAGGGGAAGAAAAAAATCAAAAAGGCCAGCAAGCTACTGACCTCTCTCTGTTTATCGCTCGATAATTTGCGACACTTCGTCGCGATTGATCTGCATTTTATTGCCTTGCTGATCGCGATAGCTGACCAGACCGGTATCATCGTCGACTTCGGGTTTACCGTCGGTCAGGATCATTCGCCCATCTTTTGTCGCCATAACGTAATCGCTGCTACATCCGGATACGGCAAACGCTAAACCGACTGCTGACACTAACACTGCCCATTTTTTCATCGTTATCGTCCTCATCTGTCGCGTATCAAATCATCACCTAGTATTAACCCGATATGGCGACTTGAGGAAGCGGTAAAATCTTAAAAAGCAGTCGATTATGTTTGAGAGCTCGCAAAATAAGTAAAAAACTATGTTTTTAACAGGAAATGACGGGCCAGAAGTGCGCCGGTGAAATTCTTTTTGAGATAAAACCCGCGCGGCAACGTCAGTATGGGCTCACCCCGCGCGCCGATTGCCTCGGTTAGCGCTTTACTGTTGGCCGCTTTTGGTCGCAGCTGTAACACTTCCCCGTGACGGGCGGTGATGCGCTCTACCTGCCCAAGCACAATCATGTCCATCAGCTCCTCCCAGTCCAGGCGCAGCTGATGCTCCTCATCCTCGTTTGGGCTCCAGAGCAGCGGCGCGCCAACGCGACGGTCTGCCAGGGGGATCTGTCGCTCGCCTTCAACCGGCACCCACAGTACGCGCTTGAGCTTATGGCGAACGTGGCTGGTTTCCCACGTCACGCCGGTATTGCCGGTCAATGGCGCGACGCAGACGAAGGTGGTCTCCAGGGGCTTGCCAAGGCTGTCTATGGGAATGGTTTTTAACTCCACGCCCAGTGCGGCAAAATCCTGCTCTGGTTTGCTCCCTGCGCTGGCACCCAGCCACAGCTCCAGCAGCATGCCGATCCAGCCTTTATCCCGTTTCAGATCCTTCGGGATCTGAAGTCCGGCCATTGCCGCCAGCTCGCCAAGCGAAAAGCCTGCCAGACGCTGTGCCTGCTGTAGCAGCTGGCCCTCGCTGGACGGCGGTGAGAGCAAGGGTGTAAGCGGATGCATGAAGGTAACCTTTTGATTAAAAAATAAACGAAGAAATTGTCCCCTGTGGATAGAGTTTAACTATTTCTGTACCAATATTCCATGTCTATGATTTATATGTTTTTTTATTGGTTTGAAATCGTTTCGCCAGCGTCATAAAACCGGTTGTTCAAATCTGGTCACTGACAATGAACAGGATCTTACACCATGTTATCCACAGAAAAATGGGATAACTGGGCATAACCCTGACTACTGTTTCAATTTACAGCCTTGACGTGCGATGAAAATCGAATTTTCAGACAATTTGTGACTAACTTATTGGCACAATCTGTGGATAAAACCGACGCTGTTCGATCTTTCATCAGCACGACGATCCCTGGTGTGACGATCGTCACGCTATTCTGTTTTATGTTCATTGAAATGCATTTAACTCTATGAAAATAATCTAATTATAGAATTAAGGTAGAAGAGGGGCCACGACAGTGTATGAGGTTGTTCATCGGTAATCAGACACTTCTTCACAACTATATCCACAGAAAAGGTGAATAAAATTCTCCTCAGTGGCGCTCATCTGTTTATAACTCAGCCCTTATTTGTGAGTTATTCAAATGTTATTAGGTTGCAGCCCTGTAAGAGAGTGGTTTACCGCCTCCCTGTAGTGTGAAACAATCATTCATATATAAGGTTTAGTTTGGGGTAGTCCGGTGATTGATGACGATGGCTACCGCCCGAACGTAGGAATAGTAATTTGTAATCGTCAGGGCCAGGTAATGTGGGCCCGGCGATATGGTCAGCACTCCTGGCAGTTCCCGCAAGGCGGGATCAATCCGGGAGAGTCCCCAGAACAAGCGATGTACCGGGAGCTTTTTGAAGAGGTCGGTTTAAGCCGAAAAGATGTTCGCATCCTGGCTTCGACCCGCAACTGGTTGCGTTACAAGTTACCGAAACGTTTGGTGCGTTGGGACACAAAGCCGGTTTGTATCGGCCAGAAACAGAAGTGGTTTCTGTTGCAGTTGGTGGGCAACGATTCAGACATCAATATGCAAACCAGCAGTACGCCGGAGTTCGATGGCTGGCGTTGGGTGAGCTATTGGTATCCTGTTCGTCAGGTCGTGTCATTTAAGCGCGATGTTTACCGTAGGGTGATGAAAGAGTTTGCAAGTGTGGTCATGCAGCTTCAGGAGATCCCGCCTAAGCCGCAGAGCGCACCTGCCTGGCGACGTAAAAGAGGTTAAGCTACGCAAATCATGCTCACCCGCTTGCGAGAAATAGTCGAGAAGGTGGCCAGCGCGCCGCGTCTGAACGAGGCGCTGAATATTCTGGTCACCGACATCTGTCTTGCGATGGAGACCGAGGTCTGTTCGGTGTATCTGGCCGACCACGATCGGCGCTGCTATTACCTGATGGCAACCCGTGGTTTGAAAAAACCGCGTGGACGCACCGTAACGCTCGCATTTGATGAAGGTATCGTGGGTCTGGTCGGGCGGCTGGCTGAGCCCATCAACCTGGCCGACGCGCAAAAACACCCCAGCTTCAAATACATCCCTTCCGTAAAAGAAGAGCGCTTCCGCGCATTTCTTGGCGTACCGATTATCCAGCGTCGCCAGCTGCTCGGCGTGCTGGTCGTCCAGCAGCGTGAGCTGCGTCAGTACGATGAAAGCGAAGAGTCATTCCTCGTTACGCTGGCCACGCAGATGGCGGCTATCCTCTCCCAGTCTCAGCTTGCCGCGCTCTTTGGTCAGTATCGCCATACGCGCATCCGTGCCCTTCCGGCCTCGCCAGGCGTGGCGATAGCGGAAGGCTGGATGGACGCCACCCTGCCGTTAATGGAGCAGGTTTACGAAGCCTCTACGCTTGATGAAGCGCTTGAGCGCGAGCGTCTCACCGCCGCGCTGGAAGAGGCGGCAAATGAGTTTCGCCGCTACAGCAAGCGCTTTGCCGCAGGTGCGCAAAAAGAGACGGCGGCCATCTTCGACCTCTATTCGCACCTGCTCTCCGATGCGCGCCTGCGCCGCGAGCTTTTTGCGGAAGTGGATAAAGGCTCGGTCGCGGAGTGGGCGGTTAAGAAGGTTATCGAAAAATTTGCCGATCAATTTGCGGCATTGACCGACGGTTACCTGAAAGAGCGGGCAGGCGATCTCCGCGCCCTGGGACAGCGCCTGCTGTTCCATCTTGATGACACCATCCAGGGGCCGAATGCCTGGCCAAAACGGTTTGTTCTGGTCGCCGATGAACTCTCGGCAACGACGCTGGCCGAACTGCCTCAGGACAGGCTGGCCGGTGTGGTGGTGCGCGATGGTGCCGCCAACTCACACGCGGCCATCATGGTGCGCGCGCTGGGTATTCCAACCGTTATGGGCGCGGACATCCAGCCGTCGGTGCTGCACCGACGCACGCTGGTGGTCGACGGCTATCGCGGTGAGCTGCTGGTCGATCCTGAGCCGGTTCTGCTCCAGGAATACCAGCGCCTTATCAGCGAAGAGAATGAATTAAGCAAGCTGGCGGAAGATGACGTTAACCTGCCCGCACAGCTCAAGAGCGGCGAGCGGATCAAAGTCATGCTCAACGCCGGCTTAAGCCCCGAGCACGAAGAAAAGCTCGGCAGCCGAATCGACGGTATTGGCTTATACCGCACTGAAATCCCGTTCATGCTGCAGAGCGGTTTCCCCTCCGAAGAGGAGCAGGTGGCGCAGTATCAGGGCATGCTGCAGATGTTCAACGACAAGCCTGTGACTCTGCGAACCCTGGACGTCGGGGCGGATAAACAGCTGCCGTATATGCCGATCAGCGAAGAAAACCCGTGCCTGGGCTGGCGCGGGATCCGCATTACGCTCGATCAGCCGGAGATCTTCCTGATACAGGTGCGCGCCATGCTGCGCGCCAACGCGGCGACGGGCAATCTCAGCATCCTGCTGCCGATGGTCACCAGCATTGATGAGATCGACGAGTCGCGGCGGCTGATCGAACGAGCTGGTCGTGAAGTGGAAGAGATGATCGGCTATGCGATCCCGAAGCCGCGTATCGGGGTGATGCTTGAAGTGCCGTCGATGGTCTTCATGCTGCCGCACCTGGCGAACCGCGTTGATTTTATTTCTGTCGGCACGAACGACCTGACGCAATATATTCTGGCCGTCGATCGTAACAACACCCGCGTCGCCAGTATCTACGACAGCCTGCATCCGGCGATCATTCGCGCGTTGGCGATGATTGCTCGTGAGGCGGAGCAGTACGGGATTGATTTACGCCTGTGCGGTGAAATGGCCGGGGATTCCATGTGCGTTGCGATCCTGATTGGACTGGGATACCGCCATCTGTCGATGAACGGTCGCGCCGTTGCCCGCGTGAAATACCTGTTGCGGCATATCGACATCGAGGATGCCCGCGAGCTGGCTGAACGCAGCCTTGAGGCGCAGCTGGCCACTGAGGTTCGTCATCAGGTTGCGGCGTTTATGGAACGACGCGGTATGGGCGGTTTGATCCGCGGCGGCCGCTAAAACCTTTCTCCCCTCTCCCTGTAGAGAGGGGCACCAGCGCGCATAAAACCCTATACACATCTTTTACATCTCTGGCGCATCCTCCGCGCCCGCCTTATGCTATGATTCGCAACTTTGGAGCCTCTGCTTACAGCAGAATCGCATTTCTACCGCTGTCCACTTTCAGCGGAATAACAACATCTTGTGGTGACAGATGAACAGTGGTTATCTGCATTTTCCGGAATTTGATCCGGTCATTTTCTCAGTAGGACCTGTTTCGCTTCACTGGTACGGTCTGATGTACCTGGTGGGCTTTATTTTTGCCATGTGGCTCGCTGGCCGTCGCGCCAGCCGTCCAGGCAGCGGCTGGACCAAAAACGAAGTGGAAAACCTGCTGTATGCGGGCTTCCTCGGCGTGTTCCTCGGTGGCCGTATCGGGTATGTGCTGTTCTATAACTTCCCGGTATTCCTGAACGACCCTCTCTATCTGTTCCGCGTGTGGGACGGCGGCATGTCCTTCCACGGCGGCCTGATTGGGGTGATCCTGGTGATGGTGATTTTTGCCAAACGCACCAAACGCAACTTCTTCCAGGTGTCAGATTTTATCGCACCGCTGATCCCGTTTGGTCTCGGCGCAGGCCGTCTGGGCAACTTCATCAACGGTGAACTGTGGGGCCGCGTTGACCCAAGCGTGCCGTATACGATGCTCTTCCCGGGCTCGCGCGCGGAAGATATCGCGCTGCTGCCGTCGCATCCTGAGTGGCAATCCATTTTCGATACCTACGGCGTGCTGCCGCGCCATATGTCTCAGCTGTACGAGCTGGCGCTGGAAGGCGTAGTGCTGTTTATCATCCTCAACCTGTTTATCCGCAAACCGCGCCCGATGGGGGCTGTTTCTGGCCTGTTCCTGATTGGCTACGGCGCATTCCGTATTATCGTCGAGTTCTTCCGCCAGCCGGACGCACAGTTTACCGGCGAGTGGGTGCAGTACATCAGCATGGGGCAGATCCTCTCCATTCCGATGATCGTCGCGGGTGCCATTATGATGATTTGGGCGTATCGTCGTCGTCCACAGCAACAACTTTCCTGAGGAACCATGAAACAGTATCTTGAATTGATGAAAAAAGTGCTCGATGAGGGCACGCCGAAAAACGACCGCACCGGCACCGGTACGCTCTCCATTTTTGGCCACCAGATGCGCTTCAATCTCCAGGAAGGCTTCCCGCTGGTGACGACAAAGCGCTGCCACCTGCGCTCGATCATTCATGAACTGCTCTGGTTCCTGCAAGGCGATACCAACGTTGCGTATCTGCACGAAAATAACGTCTCAATCTGGGACGAATGGGCAGACGAGAACGGCAACCTGGGCCCGGTTTACGGCAAGCAGTGGCGCGCATGGCCAACGCCCGATGGCCGCCATATCGACCAGATCACCACCGTGATGAACCAGCTGAAAAATGACCCGGACTCGCGCCGCATCATCGTTTCCGCCTGGAACGTCGGCGAGCTGGATAAAATGGCGCTGGCACCGTGTCACGCGTTCTTCCAGTTCTATGTGGCGGATGGAAAGCTCTCCTGCCAGCTCTATCAGCGCTCCTGTGACGTGTTCCTCGGCCTGCCGTTTAACATTGCCAGCTATGCGCTGTTAGTCCACATGATGGCGCAGCAGTGCGACCTGGAAGTAGGCGATTTTGTCTGGACCGGTGGCGATACTCACCTTTACAGCAACCATATGGAACAGACGCATCTCCAGCTGACCCGCGAACCGCGCGCGCTGCCGAAGCTGATTATCAAACGTAAACCGGCATCAATCTTCGACTACCGCTTTGATGATTTCGAGATTGAGGGCTACGACCCGCACCCCGGCATCAAAGCGCCCGTCGCTATCTGATGCGATAAAGCGTGACACAACCGGTGCTGTTTAGCGCCGGTTTTTTTTCGCCTTTATTTCGTTTTCCGAAGCGCTATCCACAAAGCGTGCAACGCGCTGCAACTCTTCTAATTCTCCGGATAACGCCTCGTAAAACGAAGATTCGACGCTCGTCATGTACACGCCGCTTCGCCACACTCCAGATATGAAAAAAGAGAACGGTTTTACGCTTATCGAAACGCTGGTCGCGATTTCGCTTGTCGTTATCCTGAGCGCCTCAGGCCTGTACGGCTGGGACAGCTGGCAACGACAGCAGCGGCTGTGGCAAACCGCCAGCCAGGTGCGAGATTACCTGCTGTTTCTGCGCAACCATGCCAACCGCCACAATCGCGACCATCAAATTACCCGTCAGCGGATGGGTGACAGGGACTGTCTGGCGAGCTCTGCCGTACAAAGCTGTGAGAAGGGCAGCCCCTTTGTACTGATCCCACTCTGGCCCGAGGTCGCGATCGGCGAGGTCACGCCGTCACTCGGGTTTTATGGATTACGGGATACGGCATGGGCGGGGCGGATACGCGTTCAAAGCCGTGCGGGAGAGTGGCTGATTATTGTCTCAAATGGGGGACGCATCAGGATGTGTCAGGTCTATGAGGGAGGAGCATGTTAATGAGGCAGCGCGGTTTCTCACTGACTGAAGTTCTGATTGCCATGGCGATGAGCAGTCTTTTGCTGATGAGCGCATCGCGTTTTTTACCCGGATTGCAGCGGGCGGTCTTACTGCAGTCCGGCCAGAGAGAGCTGGAGGCAGAGGTCTGGCAACAGCTGTTTGCCGTTGGCAAACAGCTTCAGCGTGCGGGGTACTGTGCGGGAAACTGTCAGGGACAGGCGCTGTCGATCGGCAGGAAAGGAAGTTGCGTCATTGTGCGGTGGGATGCCAACAGTAACGGCAACTGGGACAACACGGCATCAGAAAATGACAGCACCGGTTTTCGTCTGGAATCGGGCGCGCTGGAAACCCAGCGAGGGGCAACGTCGTGTGAAGGGAAAGGGTGGGAAAAGCTTACCGACCCGGACAGGCTTGCGATCGCGCATTTTGTCGTGCGGAAAGTGGAACATGCCGGTTTTGCGCCAGAGCTGAATATCGAGCTGGCCGCGGTGCGCAAAGGCGCGCGGGGGAAACCCTGGCAGGCATTGTATACGGTCAAGGGGTACAACCTGTGAATCGTCAACGCGGCATGTCTTCGCTGGCGCTGGTTCTGCTTTTACTGGTGCTCGGTACGCTGATCCTCACAGGGCTCAATCAGCAGCTCACCACGTTTAGCGCGCTCGTTGGCGACGAGAGCCGCTCGCTTCAGCAGCAGGCGACGGTACAAGCCGCGCTTGAGTGGGGACGGATGCAGAGCTGGTCGTCAGAGCCACAGGTTCAGTGCAAAAAGACATCGGCGTGGCGGGCGTGTTTGCGCCACCTGAGTGAGGCGCGCGTGTTGCTGATTGCCGGAGACCGCGACCTGCTGCTCTGGCGCGCAGGAGAGATTGTCGATGGGAAAGTTCGCTTTTCGCCTCACGGCTGGAGCGATTTTTGCCCCCTTAAGGAGAGCAGGCTATGTCAGATGCCGTGAGCAGAGAAAAGGGGTTTAGCATGGTTGAGGTCCTGCTGGCGATGATGCTGCTGACGATCGTCGTGATGGCGCTGTCGGGCTATCACCGGGCGCTGGCGGCGCGGTTTACCGAGCTCAATCAGTATCGACAGCTTTGGCACCATGCCTGGAACCAGTCTCAGCTCTCAACAAATGTTCTCCCCGCAGGCTGGCAGGCCAGTCGGGGGCAGACAACGCACGCAGGATGTGTCAGCATCACGGTTACACTTATTTCTCCTCTGGGGCGGCGCGGTGAGATAACGCGCCTGCATTGCCCGGTTAGCCAGTAGTCGGGAGCGTCTATGTTAAGGGTCTACCACTCAAATCGTCTGGATGTGCTGGAAGCGCTGATGAAATTTATCGTTGAGCGCGAGCGGCTTGACGATCCTTTTGAGCCCGAAATGGTGCTGGTGCAGAGCACCGGTATGGCACAGTGGCTGCAAATGTCGCTTTCCCGCAAGTTTGGCATAGCCGCGAACATCGACTTCCCGCTGCCCGCGAGCTTTATCTGGGACATGTTCGTGCGCGTGTTGCCGGATATTCCGGAGCAGAGCGCATTCAACAAGCAGGCCATGAGCTGGAAGCTGATGGCCCTACTGCCCGAAATGCTGCAGCGCGATGAATTTGCCATGCTGCGCCACTACCTCAATGATGACACCGATAAGCGCAAGCTGTTTCAGCTGGCGTCGCGCACCGCCGATCTTTATGACCAATACCTGGTATACCGTTCTGACTGGTTAATCCGTTGGGAAGCGGGTGAGCTGGTTGACGGGCTGCCGGAGGCGCAAATATGGCAGGCACCGCTGTGGAAAGCGCTGGTGGATCATACGGAGAAACTGGGCCAGCCTAAGTGGCACCGCGCCAATCTTTACGACCGGTTTATCTCGATACTTGAAAATGCGTCGGAGCGCCCGGCACGGCTGCCGTCACGCGTCTTTATCTGCGGCATATCCGCATTACCCCCTGTCTATCTGAAGGCGTTGCATGCGCTCGGTAAGCATATTGATATCCATATTTTGTTTACCAACCCCTGCCGACAGTATTGGGGAGATATCCTCGACGAACGCTGGCTCGCCCGGCTGGTAAGCCGCCAGAGAAAGCGCCTTTTTGAAGAGCGATCTGTTCCTCTGTTTAAAGACGTTTCGACTGCCGGTCAGCTTTTCGATGAAGAGGGTATCCAGAACCTGCCCAATCCGCTGCTTGCCTCATGGGGTAAGCTCGGACGTGACTACATTCACATGCTTTCAGACATCACTTCCTCAGGTGAAGGTGACGTGGATGCCTTTGTGGAGATCGCCCCGGACAGCCTGTTGCATAATATTCAGTTAGACATTCTGGACCTGGAAAACCGCGTCGTGATGGGCGTGACGGCGAACGAGTTCGAGCGCAGCGACAATAAGCGAAAACTGGATCCCGACGATCGCAGCGTCACGTTCCACGTCTGCCACAGCCCGCAGCGCGAGGTCGAAGTGCTTCACGACCAGCTGCTGGCGATGCTGCAGGAGGACCCCGACCTGACGCCGCGCGATATCGTGGTGATGGTGGCGGATATCGACAGCTACAGCCCCTTTATTCAGGCCGTCTTTGGCAGCGCGACGGGGGAGCGATACCTGCCTTACGCTATCTCTGACCGTCGTGCCCGCCAGTCGCATCCGGTATTGCAGGCGTTTATCACTCTGCTGTCACTGTCGGATAGCCGGTTCATCTCCGAAGATGTGCTGGCTTTACTGGATGTTCCCGTGCTGGCCGCACGCTTCAACATCAATGAAGAGGGGCTGCGCTACCTTCGCCAGTGGGTGAATGAGTCCGGGGTCCGCTGGGGGATCGATGACGATAACGTGCAGGAGTTTGAACTTCCTCCAACCGGGCAGCACACGTGGCGATTTGGCCTGACGCGTATGCTGCTGGGCTACGCCATGGAGAGCAGCCAGGGCGAGTGGAACGAGGTGCTGCCTTACGATGAGTCCAGCGGGTTGATTGCTGAACTGGTGGGGCATTTAGCGTCGCTGCTGATGCAGCTTAACCGCTGGCGACACGAGCTGCTCCAGCCGCGTCCGCTTGAAGCGTGGCTTCCGGTATGCAGGGCGTTGCTCAATGATTTCTTCCTGCCGGACAGCGACACCGAAGCGGCAATGGCGCTCATTGAAACACAGTGGCAGGCTATCATCGACGAAGGCGTGAATTCCCACTATCAGGAAGCCATCCCGTTGTCGCTGTTGAGGGATGAGTTGACGCAGCGGCTTGACCAGGAGCGAATCAGCCAGCGTTTCCTGGCGGGTCCCATCAATATCTGCACTCTGATGCCCATGCGTTCTATCCCGTTTAAAGTGGTCTGCCTGCTCGGCATGAACGACGGCGTGTATCCCCGCGCGCTGGCACCGCTGGGGTTCGATTTGATGAGCGCGAATCCAAAACGGGGCGACCGTAGCCGCCGTGATGATGACCGCTACCTCTTCCTTGAGGCGCTGATTTCCGCCCAGAGCAAGCTCTATATCAGCTATATCGGTCGTTCCATTCAGGACAACAGCGAGCGTTTCCCCTCCGTTCTGGTGCAGGAGCTGGTGGACTATATCGGCCAGAGTCACTATCTGCCGGGGGATGAAGATCGCAACTGTGATGAAAGCGAGCAGAGGGTGAAAGCCCATATCACCTGTTTCCACAGCCGCATGCCGTTTGACCCTGTGAATTACGTTGCCAGCGAGCGCCAGAGCTATGCTCAGGAGTGGCTACCCGCGGCGAAAAATGAGGGGAGTGCACATACCGATTTCATTCAGGAACTTGACCCGCTTCCTGTCGGCACCCTGACCTTTGAACAGCTTCAGCGGTTTTGGGCGCATCCGGTGCGCGCCTTCTTCCAGCAGCGACTGCAGGTCAACTTCCGTTCTGAAGAGAGTGAAATTCCTGATGCAGAGCCCTTTACGCTGGAAGGGCTGGAGCGCTACCAGTTAAACCTGCAGCTGCTGAACGCGCTGGTTGAAGAGGAAGATGCCGACAAGCTTTACCGCCGCTACCGTGCCGCAGGTCAACTGCCCTATGGCGCGTTTGGGGAGATCGTCTGGGAGGCGCAGTGTCAGGAGATGACCGAGCTGGCAGAGCGCGTACGAGCGTGCCGACAGCCAGGCAAAAGTATTGAAATCGATCTCAACTGCAACGGGGTAGAGCTCACAGGCTGGTTAACCCAGGTTCAGCCGGACGGGCTGCTGCGCTGGCGGCCCGCTATGCTTAGCGTTTCCCAGGGATTGCAACTCTGGCTGGAACATCTTGTCTACAGTGCGTTGGGTCATCAAGGTGAAAGCCGGATCTTCGTACGCAAAGAGGGCGAGTGGCGCTTCCCGCCGATGGAGTCTGAACAGGCGTTACGGTATCTATCTTTGTATATTGAGGGCTACCGCCAGGGAATGAACAAACCGCTTCTGTTACTGCCGGAAAGTGGCGGTGCCTGGATAAAAGCCTGTTATGACGCGCAGAATGATGCGATGTTAACGGATGAGTCTTCACTGCAGAAAGCGCGCAGTAAATTTATGCAGGCTTATGAAGGAAACATGATGGTGCGTGGCGAAGGTGAAGATGTCTGGTATCAGCGCTTATGGCGAACGCTTGAGCCAGAGTACGTCGAGGCTATCACGGAAGAGGCGCAGCGCTACCTGCTGCCGTTGTTTAGATTTAATCAGTCCTGAGCGCTGTATAAAAATTGCGCAGTCAGAGGTGTTCATTTATGATGCACCTCTTATCACGGACTGATGTACCCAATAAAGAGATGTTGGCGTGTCCAGCACGCAGTGTGTTAATGATGTAGCCGTGATAAAGAGGTAGCACCTTGTTTAAAGCGTTTGTGTTGTTTTTCGCCCTCTGGGTACCTGTCACTCAGGCAGACTCCGGTTGGCAACCCGTCCAGGAAACGATTCGTAAAAGCGAAAAAGATACCCGCCAATATCAGGCTATTCGTCTTGATAACGGCATGACCGTGCTGCTGGTTTCCGATCCACAGGCGGTGAAATCCCTGTCGGCATTAGTGGTGCCGGTTGGATCGCTGGAAGATCCTGACGCGCATCCTGGGCTTGCACACTATCTGGAACATATGACGCTGATGGGGTCCAAAAAATACCCACAGCCAGATAGCCTGTCCGAATTTCTGAAGATGCATGGCGGCAGCCACAATGCCAGCACGGCACCGTACCGCACGGCCTTTTATCTCGAAGTCGAAAATGATGCGCTTGAAGGGGCTGTCGATCGCCTTGCCGATGCTATCGCCGCGCCGCTGCTTGATAAAAAATACGCCGATCGTGAACGCAATGCGGTGAATGCCGAGCTGACCATGGCCCGCACGCGAGACGGTATGCGTATGGCGCAGGTCAGCGCCGAAACCATCAACCCCGCGCACCCCGGTTCGCGCTTCTCCGGCGGTAACCTGGAAACCCTGAGCGACAAGCCGGACAGCCCGGTGCTCGATGCCCTGCACGCGTTTCGCGATAAATACTACTCCGCCAACCTGATGAAAGCGGTCATCTACAGCAATAAACCCTTGCCAGAGCTGGCAGATATGGCGGCCAAAACGTTTGGCCGGGTGCCGAATAAAAATATCGACCTGCCGGAAATCACCGTTCCAGTGGTCACGGATGCGCAAAAAGGCATCGTCATCCACTACGTCCCTGCCATGCCGCGCAAAGTGCTGCGCGTGGAATTCCGCATCGATAACAATACGGCACAGTTCCGCAGTAAAACCGATGAGCTGGTGACCTACCTGATAGGTAACCGTAGCCCGGGTACGCTGTCTGACTGGCTGCAAAAGCAGGGGCTGGTGGAAGGTATTCGCGCCGACTCCGATCCGGTTGTGAACGGCAATAGCGGCGTGCTGGCGATCTCCGCCACGCTGACCGATAAAGGGCTGGCAAACCGTGATGAAGTGGTGGCGGCTATCTTTAGCTACCTCTCCTTACTGCGCGAGAAAGGCGTCGACAAGCATTATTTTGACGAACTCGCCCACGTGCTGGATCTCGATTTCCGCTACCCGTCCATCACCCGCGACATGGATTACGTGGAGTGGCTGGCGGATACCATGATCCGCGTGCCGGTGGAGCACACCCTCGACGCGGTCAATATTGCCGACCAGTATGATGCCGGGGCGGTCAAGGCCCGCCTTGCGATGATGACGCCTGAGAATGCCCGCATCTGGTACATCAGCCCGGACGAACCGCACAACAAGACGGCCTATTTTGTCGATGCCCCTTATCAGGTGGATAAAATCAGCGCGCAGACCTTCGCGGACTGGCAGAAGAAGGCCGGGGAGATTGCATTAAAGCTGCCGGAGCTGAACCCCTATATTCCGGATGACTTCTCGCTGATCAAAACGACGAAAGATTACCCGCACCCCGAACTCATCATTGATGAGCCGACGCTGCGCGTGGTGTATACCCCAAGCCGCTATTTCGCCAGTGAGCCAAAGGCCGATGTCAGCGTGGTGCTGCGTAACCCGAAAGCGATGAACAGCGCCAAAAATCAGGTGATGTTCGCGCTCAATGACTATCTCGCCGGTATCGCGCTCGATCAGCTCAGCAACCAGGCGGCCGTGGGTGGGATCAGCTTCTCCACCAACGCCAACAACGGCTTGATGCTCAATGCAAACGGCTATACCCAGCGTTTGCCTCAGCTGTTCCAGGCCCTGCTGGAGGGCTATTTTAGCTACACGCCAACCCAGGAGCAGCTTGAGCAGGCCAAATCGTGGTATGCGCAGATGATGGATTCTGCGGAGAAAGGTAAAGCTTACGATCTGGCGCTGATGCCCGCGCAAATGCTGTCGCAGGTGCCTTATTTCCAGCGAGAAGATCGCCGCGCGCTTCTGCCTTCCATCTCCTTAAAAGACGTGCTGGCGTACCGCGACGCGCTGAAAACCAACACGCGTCCGGAGTTCCTGATTGTCGGCAACATGAGCGAGCAGCAGGCCAAAACTCTGGCGGAGAACGTGCGCACTCAGCTCGGGTCAAAAGGCGACGAGTGGTGCCGCAACCAGGACGTGCTGGTTGAGAAAAAACAGAATGTGATTTTTGAAAAGGCAGGTAACAGCACGGATTCCGCGCTGGCCGCGGTATTTGTGCCAACGGGCTACGATGAATTTGCCAGCTCAGCGCAGAGTGCCGTGCTGGGACAGATTATTCAGCCGTGGTTCTATAACCAGTTACGCACGGAGGAGCAGCTCGGCTACGCGGTGTTTGCCTTTTCTATGAACGTCGGTCGTCAGTGGGGGCTGGGCTTCCTGCTGCAAAGCAGCGATAAACAACCGGCGTATCTCTGGCAGCGTTACCAGGCCTTCTTCCCGCAGGTGGAAGCTAAACTGCGCGCCATGAAGCCGGAAGAGTTCGCTCAGATCCAGCAGGCCGTCATTGCGCAGGTGATGCAGCCGCCGCAGACGCTGGGTGAAGAGGCCTCGCAGCTGAGCAAAGATTTCGATCGCGGTAATCTGAAATTTGATTCGCGTGATAAAGTAGTGGCCGAGATAAAACAGCTGACGCCGCAGAAGGTTGCCGACTTCTTCCATCAGGCGGTTATTAAGCCGCAGGGTATTACCGTTCTGTCTCAGGTTTCCGGTAGCCAGAACGGGAAAACGGAGTACGTGAACCCGAAAGGCTGGAAAGTCTGGAAGAGCGTCAGCGCGCTGCAGCAATCTATGCCCTGGAGTAAGAAAGAATGACCGATACCGCTGAGTCACTTGATCCCTTACGTTTACCTCTGCAGGGTGAACGATTGATTGAAGCCTCAGCGGGAACGGGAAAAACCTTCACCATTGCCGCCCTCTATCTGCGCCTGCTGTTAGGGCTTGGCGGCAGCGCCGCTTTTCCACGTCCTTTGAGCGTGGAAGAGCTGCTGGTGGTGACCTTCACCGAGGCTGCTACCGCTGAGCTGCGGGGCCGTATTCGTAGCAATATCCACGAACTGCGCATCGCCTGCCTGCGTCAGAGCACGGATAACCCCCTTTACGCCAGCCTTCTTGAAGAAATTGCCGATAAGCAACAGGCAGCCCAGTGGCTGCTGCTCGCTGAAAGGCAGATGGACGAAGCGTCCGTTTTTACCATCCACGGTTTTTGCCAGCGCATGCTGAGCCTGAATGCGTTTGAATCCGGCATGCTGTTTGAACAGCAGCTTATAGAAGATGAATCCGTGCTTCGCTATCAGGCCTGCGCGGATTTCTGGCGTCGCCACTGCTACCCGTTACCGCGCGATATCGCCGAAGCGGTGCATGCGTTGTGGAAGGGCCCGGAGGCGCTGCTGCGCGCTATCGATCGCTATCTGCAGGGGGAAGCGCCGGTCATCAAATCCCCGCCGCCGGCAGATGAAACGCTGGCCTCACGGCATGAAAAAATCATCGCGCAGATTGCCGAGATCAAGCAAAAATGGTTGGCATCAGTCGGCGAGATTGACGCCATCATCGAAAATTCCGGGATTGACCGACGCAAGTTCAACCGTGGCAATCAGGGGAAATGGATCGACAAGATCAGCGCCTGGGCGCAGGAAGAGACGCGAGGCTATCAGCTCCCGGACGCGCTGGAGAAATTCTCCCGGCGTTTCCTGGTTGAGCGAACCAAAGCCGACGGCATTGTGCCTGAGCATCCGCTGTTTGTGGCGATTGAAGCCCTGCTGGCGGAACCCCTCACGCTCAACGATCTGGTGATTACCCGCGCCATGACGGAAATTCGCGAAGCCGTCGCGCGTGAGAAACGCCGCCGGGGTGAGCTGGGCTTTGACGATATGCTGAGCCGCCTCGACGCCGCGCTGTGCAGTGAAAACGGTGAAGCGCTTGCCGCTGCGATTCGCACCCGTTTCCCGGTGGCGATGATTGACGAATTTCAGGATACCGATCCTCAGCAGTACCGCATTTTCCGCCGCATCTGGCGCCAGCAGCCCGACACCGCGCTGCTGCTCATCGGCGACCCGAAACAGGCCATTTACGCCTTCCGCGGCGCCGATATTTTTACTTATATGAAAGCCCGCAGCGAGGTTGACGCGCACTACACGCTCGACACCAACTGGCGCTCGTCTCCCGGCATGGTTGAAAGCGTCAACGCGCTGTTTAGCCGCATGGATACGGCGTTTATGTTTCGCGAGATCCCGTTCCAGCCGGTGAAATTTGCCCCGAAAAATGCCTCGTTGCGCTTCGAGTTTAACGGCGTGACGCAGCCTGCCATGAACGTCTGGCTGCTGGACGGTGAAGGCTGCGGCGTTGCTGACTATCAAAATGCCATGGCCCAGCACTGTGCCGCGCAAATCCGTGACTGGCTCAGCGCGGGCGCGCGTGGCGATGCGCTGCTGTGGAAGGGGGATAAACCTGCCCCGGTAAAGGCATCGGATATTACGGTGCTGGTGCGCAGCCGTCAGGAGGCCGCGCTCATTCGCGACGCCCTGACGTTACTGAATATCCCTTCCGTCTACCTCTCAAACCGCGACAGCGTATTTGAAACGCTGGAAGCGCAGGAGATGCTATGGCTGCTGCAGGCCGTGCTGGCTCCCGAGCGGGAAAGCACGCTGCGCAGCGCCCTGGCGAGCGCGATGCTTGGGCTGAACGCGCGGGATATTGATGCGCTCAACCATGACGAAGCCGCGTGGGATGCCGTGGTAGACGAATTTGTTCGCTACCGCGAAAAATGGCAGAAGCGCGGCGTGATGGCGATGGTGCGCGAGCTCATGGCACAGCGGCATATAGCGGAGAATATGCTGGCAACGTCAGGCGGCGAGCGGCGGCTAACCGATATTTTGCACATCAGCGAACTCTTGCAGGAAGCGGGAACTCAACTGGAGAGCGAACACGCCCTGGTGCGCTGGCTGGCGCAGCAGATTGCCGATCCGAACAGCAATTCGTCCAGCCAGCAGATGCGCCTTGAAAGCGATAAGCATCTGGTGCAGATCGTCACCATCCACAAGTCGAAAGGCCTGGAATACCCGCTGGTCTGGCTGCCGTTTATCGCCAATTACCGCGTGCAGGATCAGGCTTTTTACCACGATCGCGAGTCGTTCGAGGCGGTGCTCGATCTCAGCAACGCGGAGTCCAGCGTTGAGCTGGCTGAGGCCGAACGTCTGGCGGAAGATTTACGCCTGCTCTACGTGGCGCTGACCCGCTCGGTCTGGCACTGTAGCCTGGGCGTTGCGCCGCTGTTCCGTCGCCGTGGCGAAAAGAGCGGTGAGAGCGATTTTCATCTGAGCGCGCTGGGACGGCTTATTCAGCAGGGTGAACCCAAAGATGCGGCGGGCCTGCGCCAGTGTATCGAATCGCTTTGCACGGAGCATATTGCCCTGCATATTCCGTCGCAGCCCGACAACAGCCGCTGGCAGATGCCGGAGCTGCGCGATTCAGCGCTCCATGCCCGCCAGGTTGTGCGTTCCATTGCCGACGACTGGCGCGTCACCAGCTATTCCGGTTTGCAGCAGCACGGGCAGAGTATTGCGCAGGATCTGATGCCAAAGCTGGACGTGGATGCCGCAGGTGCCGGTAGCGCGCCCGCTGAGCCGGTGCTGACGCCGCACCAGTTTCCGCGCGGCGCCTCGCCGGGCACGTTTTTGCACAGCCTGTTTGAAGAGCTGGATTTTACCCAGCCGGTTTCCGAAGAGTGGGTGCTGAAGATGTTACAGAGCGGTGGCTACGATGCGCAATGGCAGCCGGTCCTCACCGGCTGGATCCGCGCGGTACTGCACGCGCCGCTCACGACGCAGGGGATCTCGCTTAGCCAGTTGACCGCCAAAGATAAGCAGGTGGAGATGGAATTTTATCTTCCCATCGCCAGCCCGCTCAGGGCCGAGGCGCTTGACGCGCTGGTCCGCGAGTACGATCCGTTATCCGCCGGGTGCCCGCCGCTGAACTTCCGCCAGGTGCAGGGGATGCTCAAGGGTTTTATCGACCTGGTGTTCCGCCACGAAGGGCGCTACTACCTGCTCGATTACAAATCGAACTGGCTGGGTGAAGACAGCACAGCCTATACCCAGCAGGCGATGGCCTCGGCGATGCAAATGCATCGCTACGATTTGCAGTATCAGCTCTATACCCTGGCGCTGCACCGTTACCTGCGTCACCGCATGGCCAATTACCGCTACGAAGACCACTTTGGCGGCGTTATTTACCTGTTCCTGCGCGGCGTGGACGCCAACGACCCGCGTTCTGGCGTCTTTAGCACCCGTCCGGCTGCGGAATTGATTGAAAAAATGGATAACCTGTTTGCTGCAGGCACGGAGGAAGTGGCATGACGATGCAGGCGCTACTGCTGGAGGCGGTTGAACAACGATTACTGCGCCACCTGGACGTGCAGTTTGCCATGATGGTGGCAGGCGAGGAGCCTGCCGTTATGCTTGCCGCCGCTATTCTGAGCAAAGACGCGGGGGAGGGGCACGTGTGTCTGCCGCTGTCGCGTCTGGCGGTGGATGAGAAAACGCCTCCGGCTTTACAGGAATGTTTCGCGCTGCTGGGTGACGTGGTGGACTGGCACGCGACATTACTCAGCTCGCCTGCCGTGAGCGGAGCCGATACCGGGACGCCGATGATCCTGGTCGGCGAGCGTTTGTATCTTAACCGGCTGTGGCGTAACGAACTGACGGTAGCGCGCTTCTTCAGCGAGAACAACGCCCCGCTTCCCTGCGATGAAGCGCAGCTTCGGCAAACGCTGGATGCGCTGTTTACCTCTGACGAGGCGACGGACTGGCAGAAAGTGGCGGCTGCCGTAGCGTTAACGCGGCGGATATCGGTGATATCGGGCGGCCCGGGCACCGGAAAAACGACCACCGTGGCAAAGCTGCTTGCGGCGCTGATTCAGCTAACGGGGGAGCAAAAGTGCCGTATTCGCCTGGCGGCTCCCACCGGTAAAGCAGCGGCACGTCTGACGGAATCACTCGGCGGCGCGCTGCAAAAGCTGCCGCTCACCGGAGAGCAGCTCGCGCTCTTCCCCAATGAAGCCAGCACGCTACACCGATTACTGGGCGCGCAGCCGGGTAGCCAGCGTTTGCGCTATCATGCCGGTAATCCCTTACACCTTGACGTGCTGGTGGTGGATGAAGCGTCGATGATTGACCTGACGATGATGTCGCGGTTGATCGATGCGCTCCCGCCGCACGCGCGCGTCATTTTCCTCGGCGATCGCGACCAGCTTGCCTCCGTAGAGGCGGGGGCCGTGCTGGGTGACATCTGCACGTATGCCAGCCTGGGATATACCGCTGAACGCGCGCAGGAGCTTGCCCGACTCACCGGATGTTCGCTCTCGTCTGAAAACCATTCGCTTGCCGGGGCGCTGCGCGACAGCCTGTGTCTGCTGCAAAAAAGCTACCGTTTCGGCAGCGACTCCGGCATTGGCCAGCTTGCGGCGGCCGTGAATCGGGGTGATCGGCGCACAACCGCGGCGGTATTTGACGGCACCTACACCGATATTGAAAAAAAATCGCTGCAAAGCGGGGATGCGTATCAGGCGATGCTGGATGATGCCCTGCAGGGGTACCAGCACTTTCTGACGGGCGTACAGCAGCACGCTATGCCGGAGCAGGTCATTGCCGCATTTGGCGAATATCAGCTGCTCTGTGCGCTGAGGGAAGGGCCTTTTGGCGTCCGGGGGCTGAACGACAGGCTGGAACAGCTGCTGGCGCAAAAACGTAAGATAACCCGTAACCCACACTCGCGCTGGTATGAGGGGCGACCGGTAATGATTTCCCGCAACGACAGCGCGCTGGGGCTGTTTAACGGGGATATCGGGATTGCGCTCGACTGCGGCCAGGGGCTGCGCGTCTGGTTCCAGATGCCGGACGGGAGCGTGAAGTCTTTCCAGCCAAGCCGTTTGCCCGAGCATGAAACCGCCTGGGCGATGACGGTCCATAAATCCCAGGGCTCCGAGTTTAACCACGCGGCGCTGGTCCTGCCCACGCAGCTTTCACCCGTCATTACCCGCGAGCTGATTTATACCGCCATTACGCGCGCGCGTCAGCGCCTGTCGCTGTATGCCGATGAACGGGTGCTGGTGCAGGCGATTGCCACCCGAACGGAACGCCGAAGCGGGCTGGGCGCAATATTTGAGTCCCTCTGAATGAAAGCCCTCGTCGGACGGTGAGGGCCTCGTATCATCCCAGGTCCGCCATCAGCACTTTTGAACGACGCTGATAGTTGTACATCTCTTTCTTCGTTTCCGGCAGAGAATCGATATCCACCGGCGTGAAACCGCGCTCCTGGAACCAGTGAATGCTGCGCGTCGTGAGGACGAACAGCTTGCTCAGCCCCATCTGGCGCGCCTGTGCCGCTACGCGCTCCAGCAGCATTTCGCCGCGGGAAGAGCTGCGGTAATCAGGATGCACCGCCACGCAGGCCATTTCACCGATCTTCTCTTCCGGGAACGGATAGAGCGCGGCGCAGGCGATGGTCAGGTTATCGCGCTGAATAATGGTGAATTTGTCGATCTCCATCTCCAGCTGTTCGCGCGAGCGACGTACCAGGATGCCCTGCTGCTCCAGCGGGCGGATCAGCTCCAGAATGCCGCCGATGTCGTTGATGGTGGCGCGGCGGATCTGCTCCGCGCTCTCCATCACAATCTGCGTACCGATACCGTCGCGGGAGAACAGCTCCTGCAGCAGGGCGCCATCTTCCTGATAGCTGATCAGGTGGCTACGACGCACGCCGCTGCGGCAGGCCTTCACCGCGCCACGCAGAAAACGCACGGTACCGGAGTGGTAATCGCCTTCGGCTTCCAGCGCCTCCACGCGGGACTGGGCTTCATTCGGGAACAGTTCCGGTACGATGGTTCCCTCACCGTCCACGACGCCCTGAGAGGAGCAGAAGCCAATCATTTTTTCCGCCTTCAGCTTGATCGCCAGCTGCGTGGCAATCTCTTCGGACGTCAGGTTAAAGCTTTCGCCGGTGACGGAAACGGCAACCGGGCCCATCAGCACGATGGCGCCGCTGTCCAGCTGGCGGTGAATAGCTTCTTCATCAATACGACGAATGCGGCCGCTGTGGCAGTAATCCACGCCGTCGTCCACGCCCAGCGGCTGGGCAATGATAAAGTTGCCGCTCACAACGTTGATATGCGCGCCCTGTAGCGGCGTATTGTTCAGGCTCATGGAGAGACGAGCGGTAATATCCAGCTGCAGCAGACCCGCCGCCTGTTTTACCAGCTCCAGGGTTTTCGCATCGGTCACGCGGGTATGCTTGTGGTAAATCGGCTCGTGGTGGTGTGCGGCCAGGTTGGCGTCGATCTGCGGACGCGCGCCATAAACCACCACCAGGCGGATTCCGAGGCTGTGCAGCAGGCCAATGTCATTGACGATGCTGGAAAAATTCTCATGCTCAATGGCTTCGCCACCAAGCATGATGACAAACGTTTTTCCCCGATGGGCGTTGATATAGGGAACAGAATGGCGGAATCCCTGGACCAGTTCGGTTCTACGTTCCTTCACCATGGCACAACCCTTAATGAATGTTTATTCGTAATTTCTGTATTTTTATTCGATTGTGGCCGCGTGTGCAAGCGCAAATTTTCCGCGACCCACAGAAATTGGTAAGTAATCCGTACGTTAGCGTATGATTGTTTACCCTTTTATAGATGACAGTTTATGCGTCATTCGTTAAAGTTTTCGGTCAATCTGGACAATTCGTATATCAGTCAGTGTTCTTGCTCGGGAGAAGCATGTCGGGATCCAATTCAGCAATAAGCCGCCGCCGTTTGTTAAAAGGGGCCGGGGCAATGTGGTTGCTTAGCGTCAGTCAGGTCGGTCTTGCCGCCACCAGCCAGGTCGTGGCGGTGCGCGTCTGGCCGTCGTCGACCTATACGCGCGTGACGGTAGAATCCAATCGCGTGCTGAAATATAAGCAATTTGCCCTCAGCAACCCGGAACGCGTGGTGGTGGATCTCGAAGGCGTTAACCTCAACTCCGTGCTGAAGGGAATGGCGGCGCAGATCCGCGGTGACGATCCGTTTATTAAATCGGCGCGCGTCGGGCAGTTCGATCCGCAAACCGTGCGCATGGTGTTTGAGCTTAAGCAGAACGTGAAGCCGCAGCTGTTTGCCCTCGCACCCGTTGCGACGTTTAAAGAGCGTCTGGTGATGGATCTCTATCCGGCCAATGCAACGGATATTCAGGATCCGCTGCTCGCGCTGCTGGAGGACTACAACAAGGGCGATCTCCAGCGTCAGGTGCCGCCTGCGCAAAGCGGCCCGCAGCCGGGGAAAGCAGGGCGCGATCGCCCGATTGTGATCATGCTCGATCCCGGCCACGGCGGCGAAGACTCCGGCGCGGTGGGGAAATACCGCACGCGTGAAAAAGACGTAGTCCTGCAAATTGCCCGTCGCCTGAAGGCGTTGATTGATAAAGAGGGCAATATGCGCGCCTATATGACGCGCAATGAAGATGTCTTCATCCCGCTGAAGGTCCGGGTGGCGAAAGCGCAGAAGCAGCGTGCCGATCTCTTCGTCTCGATCCACGCGGATGCGTTTACCAGCCGCCAGCCAAGCGGCTCGTCGGTATTTGCGCTCTCAACCAAAGGCGCGACCAGTACCGCCGCGCGATACCTTGCGGACACCCAGAACGCTTCGGACCTGATTGGTGGCGTAAGCAAAAGCGGCGACCGCTACGTCGATCACACCATGTTTGATATGGTGCAGTCGCTGACCATCAACGACAGCCTGAAGTTTGGTAAAGCGGTGCTGGGCAAGCTGGGCAACATCAATAAGCTGCATAAAAACAGCGTTGAACAGGCCGGGTTTGCGGTGCTGAAGGCACCGGATATCCCGTCCATCCTGGTTGAAACCGCGTTTATCAGTAACGTGGAAGAGGAGCGCAAGCTGAAGACCGCTAAATTCCAGCAGGAAGTGGCGGAGTCGATTCTGGCGGGGATACGGGCGTATTTCTCTGACGGGGCGACGCTGGCGCGACGCGGGTAAATCTTTCAGCCGGGTAAACGCCCGGCAGTTTCACAAACTGCAGATACAAAAAAACACCCTTAAGGGTGTTTATTGTTTTTAGAAGTGTTGGTTGCGGGGGCCGGATTTGAACCGACGACCTTCGGGTTATGAGCCCGACGAGCTACCAGGCTGCTCCACCCCGCGTCCGTGGATGCGCACTATACTCGGATAGGTTTGTGATGCAACCCCTTTTTCACATAAATCATGATTTTGTATGTAAATTGAACGAGATGGCCCTGTTTGGACTATTTTTTGCGCAAAATTTGCCAAAGGGCATGTGAACGCATTTCATTAGCCCTGGCGGTTTGTTATCTTCATCACGCGGAAATGGGCAACTTAAAGACGAGATATAATGAAAGGACGTTGGGCGAAGTATCTGATGGCGGGCGCAATGGTAGCGATTCTTGCGGCCTGTTCTTCCAAACCGACCGATCGCGGTCAACAGTATAAAGACGGGAAGTTATCCCAGCCTTTCTCTTTAGTTAATCAGCCTGATGCCGTCGGCGCACCGATTAATGCCGGTGATTTCTCCGAGCAGGTCTACCAGATCCGCAACGCGTCGCCGCGTCTGTATGGCTCCCAGAGTAGCGTGTATAACGCGGTCCAGGACTGGCTGAAAGCGGGCGGCGATACGCGCAATATGCGCCAGTTTGGTATTGACGCCTGGCAGATGGAAGGGGCGGATAACTACGGCAACGTCCAGTTTACCGGCTATTACACCCCGGTTATCCAGGCGCGACACTCGCGTCAGGGCGAGTTCCAGTATCCTATCTACCGTATGCCGCCGAAACGCGGTCGTCTGCCGTCGCGCGCTGAGATCTACGCCGGCGCGCTGAGCGAAAATTACGTTCTGGCCTACAGCAACTCCCTGATGGATAACTTCATCATGGACGTTCAGGGCAGCGGCTACATTGATTTTGGCGACGGTTCACCGCTTAACTTCTTCAGCTATTCCGGTAAAAACGGCCACGCCTACCGCAGTATCGGCAAGGTGCTGATCGACCGCGGTGAAGTGAAGAAAGAAGATATGTCGATGCAGGCGATCCGCGAGTGGGGCGAGAAGCACAGCGAAGCCGAGGTGCGTGAGCTGCTGGAGCAGAACCCGTCGTTTGTCTTCTTTAAACCGCAAAACTTTGCGCCGGTGAAAGGGGCGAGTGCGGTACCGCTGATTGGCCGCGCGTCGGTGGCATCGGATCGGTCGATTATTCCTGCGGGCACTACGCTGCTGGCAGAGGTCCCGCTGCTGGACAACAACGGCAAGTTCAACGGCCAGTACGAGCTGCGTCTGATGGTAGCGCTGGACGTCGGTGGGGCGATTAAAGGCCAGCACTTCGATATCTATCAGGGTATTGGCCCTGACGCAGGCCATCGCGCGGGCTGGTATAACCACTACGGACGCGTGTGGGTACTGAAAGCGGCACCGGGTGCCGGAAACGTATTCAGCGGCTGATTGTGGTATTCTGAGCGCAATACGGATTACTGTTCAGGGTGAGGAATACCTCACCCTTTTTACATCTGAGGTTTTATGTCTGTGGTAATCAGCGACGCCTGGCGCCAGCGTTTTGGCGGAACGGCACGTTTATATGGTGAAAAAGCCCTGCAGCTGTTTGCGGATGCGCATGTCTGCGTCGTGGGCATTGGTGGTGTCGGGTCATGGGCGGCAGAGGCGCTGGCGAGAACCGGTATTGGTGCAATCACGCTGATTGACATGGATGACGTTTGCGTCACCAACACCAACCGTCAGATCCATGCCCTGCGCGATAGCGTTGGCCTGGCGAAGTCTGAGGTCATGGCGGAGCGTATCCGCCTGATCAACCCGGAATGTCAGGTTACGGTGATCGACGACTTTGTGACGGCAGATAACGTCGCGGAGTACATGAGCAAAGGCTACAGCTACGTGATTGACGCCATCGACAGCGTGCGGCCAAAAGCGGCGCTGATCGCATACTGCCGTCGCTACAAGGTGCCGCTGGTCACGACGGGCGGCGCGGGCGGGCAAATCGATCCGACGCAGATCCAGGTGGCCGATCTGGCAAAAACCATTCAGGATCCGCTGGCGGCCAAGCTGCGCGAACGCCTGAAGAGCGACTTCAACGTGGTGAAGAACAGCAAAGGCAAGCTGGGCGTCGACTGCGTGTTCTCGACCGAAGCGCTGGTCTACCCGCAGGCGGATGGCTCTGTGTGTGCAATGAAAAGCACGGCGGAAGGGCCAAAACGAATGGATTGCGCCTCCGGGTTTGGTGCGGCCACCATGGTGACCGCCTCCTTCGGCTTTGTGGCGGTGTCTCACGCCCTCAAGAAAATGATGGCGAAGGCGGAACGTCAGGCCTGAGCCTGACGTGCGGCATCCAGGACCGCGTCGCTGAGCGCGATTAAACCCTGACCGCGCGAGGCGCTGAGCTGCGCGCGCAGCCCAAGCTCGTCAAATAACGCCAGCGGCGAATGCGCCAGCAGCTCCGCCGCGCTTTTCCCTTCAGCCGCGGTCAACAATACGGCCAGCAGGCCCCGGACGATGCGGCCTTCGCTGTCGCCGAAGAAGTGCAGCTTCTCCCCGGATACGCTAAACCCGAGCCAGACGCGGTTTTCACAGCCAGCGATTTCTCTCGCCTGCGCTTTAAGATCGTCTGAAAGGGCAGGGAGCTGTTTACCCAGCAGGATCAGCTGGCGATATTTATCTTCCCACTGTGAGAGCGGGGCGAAGGTCTGTTTTAAGGTCTCTTCCGTGATGACCGTGCCAAACGGATGTCCGGCTAAAGCAGCGTGAGTCATTAATCCACCAGTATTTCAAGGGCGCGGTCAACGGCGCTCACCAGCGCGTCAACGTCGCTTTGGGTATTATACGGCGCAAACGAGGCGCGCAGCGTGCCGCTCACGCCGAGCGCCGCCAGCAGCGGCTGGGCGCAGTGCTGTCCGGCACGCAGGGCAATGCCGTACCCGGACAGCAGCGTCACCATGTCGCTATGGTGCACGCCCGCAAAATCAAAGGCGAGCAGGCTGGAGTCCTGAACGCGGAACGAGCGAAAGCCCGGGCGCTTTTTGAGTTCTTCCTCTGCCAGCGTCGCGAGCCCCCGGCTCCAGCTTTCAGCCTGCACAATGTCTGTCTCAGCCAGCCACTCAAGCGCCGCGCTCAGGCCAATCACCCCCGCTACGTTCGGCGTACCGGCTTCCAGGCGATAGGGGACATCCTGCGTTTTGAAGCCATCGAACGAGACTTCGGTAATCATCTTGCCGCCACCGAGCCATGGCGTCATTTTTGCCAGCAGTTCCGGCTTACCGTATAGCGCCCCTATGCCGGTTGGCCCGTAGAGCTTATGTCCTGAGAAGGCATAGAAGTCGATATCCAGCGCCTGCACGTCGGCGGGGAAGTGCACCACGCCCTGCGCGCCGTCAACCATCACCACCATCCCGCTGGCATGGGCTATACGAATAGCCTGAACCAGATCCGGGCAACCTCCCGTGACGTTCGACATCTGTCCGAGCGCCAGAATGCGGCTGCGGGGGGTAATCAGCTCGGGTAAACGCGCCACGTCGGGGAGCAGGTCTGCACCCAGCGGGAGCTTCACCACGCGCGCACCCGTTTGTTCGGCCACCATCAGCCACGGCACCAGGTTGGCGTGATGTTCCGCTTCGCTGACGACGATCTCATCGCCCGGCTGCAGCAGCGGGCGCGCATAGCACTGGGCCACCATATTGATGGCCTCGGTCGTGCCGCGCGTCCAGACGATATTTTTTCCGCTTTCGGCGTTGATCAGGCGCGCCACCCGATCGCGTGCGGCTTCATAGCGCGCGGTTAATCGCTGCGCTTCGGCGAACTGGCTGCGATGCACGTTCCCGGCGCTCAGGCCGTAGAACTGCTGCGTGGCCTCAATCACCGCCTGTGGCTTAAGGGCGGTGGCGGCGCTATCCAGGTAAATACCGGCATCGGCCAGCGCCGGAAACTGTGCGCGGAACTGCGCAGGACTGAAAGCGTTCATGGGATTCCTCATGTCAATATAGCGATCGTCGCGCAATTTCCGCGGCAGGGCAAGGAGGTTGATATCTATCAGAATTGTCTGCTTATCCTGGCGACCTCTAAAAAGCAGGTTATGCTAAATAGTGTTAGGCGGATGTTTTAGCCTGTTATAAATCGAGGTTTGAATAGCATTAATTGCTAAAGGAGAATAATCATGAATAAGACAGCTGCAATCATTTCTGCCTGTGCGTTTACCTTTGCCCTGAGCGCCTGTTCTGGTAACAACTACGTGATGCACACTAACGATGGTCGTTCTATCGTTTCGGAAGGGAAACCGACTACCGATAATGATACCGGGATGATTTCGTACAAAGATGCTAACGGGAACAAGCAGCAGATCAACCGCACGGACGTGAAAGAGATGAAAGAGATCGCGCGTTAACAGATCGTAAGCGAAAAAAAAGCACCGCAAATTGGCGGTGCTACATTAATCACTATGGACAGACAGGGTAAATGTACAGGAAGTGAAAAATTGGTAGCGTTGCTACCGTGGTCTGAATCGCAGACCAATTGCAAACACAACAACACAACATCACAACCGTAAGCCAAAAGCCCTTCAGAACACGCATTCCGAAAAAAAGCTCTTCGTTCCGGCTCAGGAAGTGCCGCCACTATAGGTATTTGCTGGTAGTTCCTCAACGGACAAATTATAATGGCTCAGATAAAAAAAACTAATAGGTTAAACGTTGTTTCCTGTTTGTTAAAATCCGTTAACATCTAAGCCAGATAACCATGTCAAAGCGATTGCCACCCCTCAATGCATTACGTGTTTTTGATGCAGCAGCACGTCACCTGAGCTTTACCCGCGCAGCAGATGAGCTTTTTGTGACACAGGCCGCAGTAAGTCACCAAATCAAGTCACTGGAGGATTTTCTGGGCCTTAAGCTGTTTCGTCGACGCAACCGTTCGTTGCTGTTGACCGAAGAGGGGCAGAGCTATTTTCAGGATATTAAAGAGATTTTTTCCCAGCTTACGGAAGCCACGCGTAAGCTACAGGCTCGTAGTGCAAAAGGTGCTCTGACCGTCAGTTTATTGCCCAGTTTTGCCATTCAATGGCTGGTTCCCAGACTCTCAAGCTTTAACTCAGCTTATCCGGGGATCGACGTTCGAATCCAGGCGGTTGACCGTCAGGAGGACAAGCTGGCCGATGATGTCGACGTCGCCATTTTTTATGGTCGCGGTAACTGGCCGGGCTTGCGCGTTGAAAAATTATACGCAGAATATCTCCTGCCGGTCTGTTCTCCTCTGCTGTTAACGGGCGACAAGGCGCTGAAGTCGCCCGCTGACCTGGCTCAGCATACGCTTTTGCATGATGCCTCTCGCCGCGACTGGCAAACTTATACCCGTCAATTAGGTCTTACACATATAAACGTGCAGCAGGGACCCATTTTTAGCCACAGTGCAATGGTGTTACAGGCTGCCATTCACGGGCAGGGGGTGGCGTTGGCGAACAACGTCATGGCGCAGTCCGAAATTGAGGCAGGCCGCCTGGTTTGCCCTTTTAATGATGTTCTGGTCAGCAAGAATGCATTTTATCTGGTTTGTCATGACAGTCAGGCAGAACTGGGTAAAATAGCCGCCTTCCGGCAGTGGATACTGGCGAAAGCGGCAACCGAGCAAGAAAAATTCCGCTTCAGGTATGAACAATAACGTTTGTGTGCCGGGCACGCATCAATTCAGGACGTAAACATGACCAGCCGATTCATGCTGATTTTTGCCGCGGTAAGTGGCTTTATTTTTGTCGCACTGGGCGCTTTTGGCGCACATGTATTAAGTAAGTCTTTGGGCGCTGTAGAGATGGGCTGGATCCAGACCGGCCTTGAATATCAGGCATTCCATACGCTGGCCATTTTTGGGCTGGCGGTGGCGATGCAGCGTCGTATCAGTATCTGGTTTTACTGGAGCAGCGTGTTTATGGCGCTGGGTACCGTGTTGTTTAGCGGTAGCCTGTACTGCCTTGCGCTCTCGCATCTGCGCCTGTGGGCGTTCGTTACCCCTGTCGGCGGATTCAGTTTCCTGGCGGGTTGGGTATTAATGTTTATCGGAGCTATCCGTCTGAAACGCAAGGGCGTTGTTCATGAATAAGGTTGTTTTATATTGTCGCCCGGGGTTTGAGAAAGAGTGCGCCGCGGAAATTACTGATAAAGCGGCGAAGCGCGAAGTCTTCGGCTTTGCCCGCGTAAAAGAGAACGCGGGCTATGTGGTCTTCGAGTGCTATCAGCCTGAAGACGCGGATAAGCTGGCGCGCGAGCTGCCGTTCAGCTCGCTGATCTTTGCTCGCCAGATGTTTGTCGCGGGTGAGCTGCTGAAGGATCTTCCACCGGAAGACCGCATCACGCCTATCGTCGGCATGTTGCAGGGCGTGGTGGAGAAGGGCGGCGATCTGCGCGTTGAAGTCGCGGATACCAACGAAAGTAAAGAGCTGATGAAGTTCTGCCGCAAGTTCACCGTGCCGCTGCGCGCGGCGCTGCGTGATGCGGGCGTGCTGACGAATTACGAAACGCCGAAGCGTCCGGTGGTGCATATCTTCTTTATCGCACCGGGCTGCTGCTATACGGGCTATTCGTACACCACCAACAACTCTCCGTTCTTTATGGGCATCCCGCGTTTGCGCTTCCCGGCCGATGCGCCAAGCCGTTCCACGCTGAAGCTGGAAGAGGCGTTCCACGTCTTTATCCCGGCGGACGAGTGGGACGAGCGTCTGGCAAACGGCATGTACGCCGTCGACCTTGGCGCGTGCCCGGGCGGCTGGACCTATCAGCTGGTGAAACGCAACATGTGGGTATCGTCCGTTGATAACGGTCCAATGGCGCAAAGCCTGATGGACACCGGGCAGGTTACCTGGCTGCGCGAGGACGGCTTCCGCTATCGTCCGAACCGTAACAACATCTCCTGGATGGTGTGCGACATGGTTGAGAAGCCGGCAAAAGTGGCCGCGCTGATGGCCTCCTGGCTGGTGAACGGCTGGTGCCGTGAGACCATTTTCAACCTCAAGCTGCCGATGAAAAAGCGCTATGAGGAGGTGTCGCAGAACCTGGCGTACATTCAGGAGCAGATGGATGAACACGGGATTAACGTGGAGATCCAGGCGCGTCAGCTGTATCACGACCGCGAAGAGGTGACGGTGCATATTCGTCGCTGGTGGGCGGCGGTGGGCGGGCGTCGCGACGAGCGATAGCGCGCGCTTTGTTTTGCCCGGTGGCGCTACGCTTGCCGGGCCTACAAAACCATGTTGTCGTTTTAGCGTTCTAGACGCAGCTGCTGTAAATTCCCGTCCAGCCGTAAATCCGTTTGTAGCGTTGCGATTTCCCGGCAGATAAACGCCATCTCTTTATGCGCTTCCAGCTTCTTGCGCCACTTTTCCGGCACCTCATCGAGGCGGGCGTAAATTCCTTCCAGATTCTGAAAATCGGTCAGCAGCTGCGCGGCGCTCTTTGGCCCAATACCGGCGACGCCCGGAACCTTTGAACTGCTGATGCCCGCCAGCCCCCAGTAATCCGGCAGCTGCTCAGGCGATACGCCAAACTCGCTGGCGATGAACGGCGCGTCCAGCCAGCGTTTTTGAAAATAGTCGCGGATGCGGATAGTCGGGGAGAGCAGCTGGCAGTAGCCTTTGTCCGTTGAAACGATAGTGGCCTGATGCCCGGCACCCGCCACCTTTACGGCCAGGGTGGCTGCAAGATCGTCAGCTTCATTTCTCTGCGCCCCCCAGCAGGGGACGCCCCGCTGTTCAAATGCGGCGCGCAGCATGGGTAATTCAGCGTGAAGATCGTCCGGCATCGGCGCGCGTCCGGCTTTATAGTCCGGCAGGCGCTGGTGTCGCCAGCCCGTGTTGCGGGCTTCGTCATCAAATACCGCGACCGCGTGGGTAGGCTCACTGTGGCGGATAAGCTGTTCCAGTGCATGCAGGCAGGTGTCTTTACAAGGCGTTCCCTGTACCGCATGGATACGGCGAATCAGGTTAAGTGCATCGACGATAAGTAAATGAACGGCCACAGATAATCTCCCTTCTATCTCATGCGTGAAGGGTAACACTGTCAGCAGCGTGAAACTATGAATGGTGGGGAAAACAGGAAGAAGCCTCGCAAAACGAGGCTTCCCGAGTGGCTTAATCGCAGGTCACGATCTTCATCGCCAGGCCGCCGCGAGAGGTTTCGCGGTATTTGGCGTTCATATCTTTACCGGTTTCGTACATGGTTTCGATAACCTTATCGAGACAGACGCGCGGCTCGCTGGTGCGGCGCAGCGCCATGCGTGCCGCGTTCACCGCCTTCACGGAGGCAATCGCGTTACGCTCGATGCACGGTACCTGTACCTGTCCGGCAACGGGATCGCAGGTCAGCCCCAGGTTATGCTCCATGCCGATTTCCGCCGCAATGCACACCTGCGCCGGGCTGGCACCCAACAGTTCGGCCAGACCCGCCGCCGCCATGGAGCAGGCCACGCCGACCTCACCCTGACAGCCCACTTCCGCACCGGATATGGACGCGTTCATCTTATACAGCGAACCAATCGCGCTGGCGACCAGCAGGTAGCGCGCCAGAGAGTTAGCGTTCACTTCACGGATAAACTTGTCGTAGTAGGCCAGCACCGCCGGAACGATACCGCAGGCACCGTTAGTCGGCGCGGTAACCACACGGCCCCCGGCGGCGTTCTCTTCGTTCACCGCCAGAGCGAACATGTTGATCCAGTCTACAACGGCCATCGGATCGGTGGTCGTTTTATCGGTGCTCACCAGCATACGGCGCAGCGCCGCCGCACGACGCGGTACGCGAAGCTTGCCTGGCAGAACGCCTTCGGTGGTGATCCCGCGCTCAATGCCGCCGCGCATCACTTCCCAGACGTTAGTGAAGTGCTGCTCGAGCTCCTCTTTGCTGTGGAGGGCCAGCTCGTTTTTCATCATCAGGCCGGAGAGGGAAAGGCCCGTCTCCTGGCAGTGGCGCTGAAGATCCGCCGCCGTTTTGTACGGATACGGCACCTCGACAGATGAGGTACTGGTTTGACCAAAGTGGTCTTCGTCGACGATAAAACCGCCGCCGATAGAGTAATACGTCTGGCTGTATACCGCTTTGTCGCCGGCCAGCGCGGTAATGCGCATGCCGTTTTCGTGCAGCGACAGGTTGTCCGCATGGAAATTCATGCAATGGTCAACCGGGAATTCCACTTCGTGTTCGCCGTTTGCCAGCAGCAGGCGACCGTGGGTGTTCACATCCTGGATGAAGCCAGGGATCGCATCAATATCAACGGTATCCGGCAGGTTTCCCGCCAGGCCCATGATAATGGCGATATCGGTATGGTGGCCTTTCCCGGTCAGAGAAAGGGAACCGTAAACATCGACAACCACGCGGGTAACGTCGTGCAGGATGCCGCGTGCAATCAAGTCGTCCGTGAACTGCTTACCGGCTTTCATTGGTCCGACGGTGTGAGAGCTGGAAGGACCAATACCGATTTTGAAGATATCGAATACGCTAATCATGATGCGTCCATTGCTTTCAGTCAGAGGGGAGGAGTGCGCCGTCCGGGGACGGAGCAGGAGGTATTAGCTGAACAGCGAGTAGAAAATAGCGGAGATGGCAATCAGGCCCATAATCACAACAAACGCGTTGCTGATATGGCCGCTGTATTTACGCATCGCAGGCACTTTCTGAATCGCGTACATCGGCATCAGGAACAGAATCATCGCGATGACCGGGCCGCCCAGGGTTTCAATCATGCCCAGGATGCTTGGGTTCAGCGTGGCTACAGCCCAGGTAGTGAGCAGCATGAACAGTGCAGTGATTTTGTTCAGCTTGTTGATTTCAATGCTCTTGCCTTTACCGCGCAGAGATTTAATCACCATACCGTTGAAGCCTTCACGTGCGCCGAGGTAGTGGCCCAGGAAGGATTTGGTGATGGCGATAATCGCGATGATAGGTGCCATCCACGCAATAACCGGTGCGTTAAAGTGGTTCGCCAGGTAAGACAGAATAGAGATGTTCTGCTCTTTCGCTGCCGCCAGGTCCGCCGGGGAGAGGCTCAGCACGCAGCTGAAGACGAAGAACATTACGGTCAGCACCATCATGATGTGCGCGCGCGCCAGGATGCTGGAGCACTTCTTCTCGGCGCCATTACCGTACTCTTCACGTTTCGCCACGGCGAAAGAGGAGATGATTGGGGAGTGGTTGAAAGAGAACACCATCACCGGAATTGCCAGCCAGAGGGTCATCAGCAGGCCGTTACCGGTTGCCGATGCGCTGCTCAGGGACAGGGTTTCCAGCGCTGCACCGTTCCACTGTGGGATCAGGTAGCAGGCCAGCACCATCAGAGCAATCACGAACGGGAAGACCAGCACGCTCATCGCTTTCACAATCATCTGCTCACCGAAGCGCACGATGGTCATCATGCCCACAATCAGGATCAGAGACAGAATCGCGCGCGGCGGCGGCGTCACGTGCAGCTGGTGCATCATGAAGCTTTCAACGGTGTTGGTGATCGCCACGCTGTAGACCAGCAGAATAGGGTAAATCGCGAAGAAGTAGAGCAGGGTAATCAGTTTACCTGCGCCCACGCCGAAATGCTCTTCAACCACTTCCGTGATGTCTTCGCCCGGGTTTTTACCGGACAGCACGAAGCGGGTCAGGCCGCGGTGTGCGAAGAAAGTCATCGGGAAAGCAATGATAGCCATGATGATCAGCGGGATCAGACCGCCGACGCCTGCGTTGATAGGAAGGAACAGTACACCAGCGCCGATTGCCGTGCCGTAAAGGCCAAGCATCCACATGGTATCCGTTTTGCGCCAGCCACTTCGGGATTCAATCGAAGCAACGGTGCTGGTTTGAGTGGTTTCCATCTATATCTCCTGGAGGAAGCGAATTGTCAGGTTTTTAGTCAAATCCGATGAAAAAGTGCCTGACGGTAATATGAAATTCGTTCAGTGACGGTTTTTTAATAATTTTTGCCCGTAACTATTGGCGGGCGGAAAGATACATTCTAGTTATGAATCTATCAGTGATCGCGATCTCAAATGCAATAATCCACTTATGATGTGGGCATCTTTAGACCATTTATCTGTTAAAAAAACATCAAAGAGAATTTACGGGCGCGAAGGCTACCACCAACGACACGTGCGCTGAAAGACTGACCCGTGAGATAGGTGTCTTTCGCTGTAAAGAAATGGGTTTTTAGGATTTTCTGGCGGGTAATTTAGATTAAGGCTGATAACTTGCGGTTGAATAAAAGAGGTAATCGTTTGCGTTTGTAAGGAGTTTGCAAAAGATATAAGTGATGCCTATGAATTGCTTCGATAAAAAAAACCGGGACGCCTGACGGGGCGACCCGGTTTTGAGGAGAGGCAGCTAAGCCTTAGGTGCAGATTTCATAGCAAGGAATGTAGGCGGAGCCTGGCAGCTTCATGCGGTGCTGCGCGACGAAGCCCTGCAGCATGTCGTCCATGCGGCGCATCATCTCCGGATCGCCGTGGATCTTGTACGGGCCATGCTGTTCAATGGCGCGGATGCCCATCTCTTTCACGTTGCCCGCCACAATGCCCGAGAAGGCGCGACGCAGATCGGCCGCCAGGACTTCTACCGGCTGGTCCGGGTAGAGTTTCAGGTTCGCCATATTCTCATGCGTGGGCTCGAACGGGATCTGCAGGTCCGGCGCGATACGGATTGACCAGTTAAAGCTGTAGGCATCACCGGTATCACGGCGGTTCTCTTTCACCAGCGGCATCGCTTTTTTCATCTGGCGCGCCACTTCTGCGGCATCGTCAATGATGATGCGATAGTGACGACGCGCGGCTTCACCCAGGGTGTGCACGATAAACTCGTCCAGCACGCGGAAGTAGTCGGCGCTCTCTTTTGGCCCGGTCAGGATCAGCGGCAGAACCTGATCTTTGTTGGCCGGATTCATCAGAATACCCAGCAGGTAAAGCAGCTCTTCCGCCGTGCCCACGCCGCCCGGGAAGATGATAATGCCGTGCGCGATACGGACAAACGCCTCAAGGCGTTTTTCGATATCCGGCATGATGATCAGCTCGTTAACCAGCGGGTTAGGCGGCTCAGCGGCGATGATGGACGGCTCGGTCATGCCGATAAAACGCCCCTCTTTGTAACGCTGCTGCGCGTGTCCCACCGCCGCACCCTTCATCGGCGCTTCCATCGCCCCTGGACCGCAGCCGGTACAGATGTTCAGCTCGCGCAGGCCAAGCTGCGTCCCCACCCGGCGGGCATAGAGATATTCAGTTTCGTTGATGGAGTGACCGCCCCAGCAGACGACCATGTTCGGCGCTTCGCCAACGTGCAGGGCACGGGCGTTACGCAGAATAGAGAACACCAGGTTGGTGATATGGACCGAGCTTTCCAGGTCGAGATGCTGGAAACGGCCTGCGTTGTGGATCTGTCCGTTAACAAACAGGATGTCACGCAGCACGGCAAACAGGTTAGCCTGAAGTGAACGGATGATTCGACCATCAACAAAGGCCTCTTCCGGCGGGTTGATGACTTCAAGCTTCACGCCGCGCTCGCGGCGCAGCACGTTGATATCAAAGCTTTCGAAGCGGGACAGCAGTTCTTTACTGTTATCTGTCAGGCTTCCGGAGTTCAGTACGGCAAGTGAACAGTTACGAAACAGTTGATAAAGATCGCTGCTGGCCGTGCGCTTAAGCATGTCCACTTCCAGCTGCGACAACATATCCATTGAGCCAAGCGGGCTAATATGTGTAATCAAGTGAGCTCCTTACGGGACGATTATCGTCTTTCCCTGTTGATTACAATAGCCCTGCCGCGTGACGTTTCACAACCTAAAGCGCGGAAGATACCGCGCATATTGTGAAAATATTTATATTACTGACGCACCAGCCGGCCCGTTGCGGGCACAAAATCGGTATTGGTGCGCCACGGGTTAATGTCCAGCCCGCCGCGACGGGTATAGCGCGCGTAAACGCTTAGCTTCTCTGGCTGGCAGAAACGCTGAATATCGCTAAAAATGCGCTCCACGCACTGCTCGTGGAATTCGTTGTGATGGCGGAACGACACCAGGTAGCGCAGCAATTTTTCCCGATCAATTTTCGGGCCGCGGTACTGGATCTGCACCGAGCCCCAGTCCGGCTGGTGGGTGATCAGGCAGTTGGACTTCAGCAGATGGCTGACCAGCGTCTCTTCGACCACCTTTCCGCCCGCCGCGTTTTCGAGGTAGTCCGCGCTGAATTCATAATTCTCCACCTCGATATCCTGATCGTCGATGCAGGTCCCGTTGAAGTGGGCGACTGGCTGCCCTTCCAGCTCGTTCAGGCGATACAGTGAAACGCTCACCTTTCCCTGCGCGCAGGCGCTTAAATCACGTTCCAGGGTGTGCTGAACGTCGTCCCAGCTGTTGAATTTTGTCTGGTTAAAACTGTTGAGATAGAGCTTAAAGCTTTTGGACTCGACGAGATTCACGCTGGCGTAGTCCAGCTCAACGTGGCCCACCGCCACCTGCGGCAGGCCGCGCGCGTTGAGCCACGAGAGTTCGTACAGCGTCCAGATATCGCCACCAACAAACGGCAGCGCGTCCGCGTGCAGGCCCAAAGGATCGCGATTCAGACTGCGCGGCACGCCCTGCAGCAGGCTTGCATCGTAGGTATCGCGGTAATCGGTGGATTTACCGAGCGTTAAGCCGGTTAACGCCTGATGATTTTCGTAAGACATGTTTCATCGCCACTTTACAGGTACACTTATGCCCTGAGTTTATCCTGTCTGACAAGAAGAGAGAAATCGGTGAACATCGAAACGGCAAATGCCCTTACTACCTTCACGACCCGCTACTGCGATGCATGGCATGAAAAGCAGGGTTCGTGGCCGCAAAGTGCTGATTTATATGGCGTACCTTCACCGTGCATTATCTCTTCGCTCGAGGATTACGTTATCTGGCAGCCGCAGCCCAATACCGGCGAGCAAAATGTAAATGCGGTTGAACGGGCAATGGACATTGTGGTACAACCAGCGGTTCACGCGTTTTACACCACGCAGTTCGCAGGGGATATGCCCGCGCGCTTTGCTGCTATCACGCTGACGCTGTTGCAGACCTGGAGCGAAGACGATCTGCAGCGTGTTCAGGAAAACCTGATTGGTCATCTGGTCACGCAAAAACGCCTTAAGCTTTCTCCGACGCTCTTTATTGCCACGCTGGACAGTGAACTGGACGTTATCTCCGTCTGTAACCTGTCAGGTGAAGTGGTTAAAGAGACTATCGGTACCCGCAATCGCGAGACTCTCGCCCCCTCTCTTGCGGATTTCCTTACCCGGCTTGAGCCGCTTCTGTAATCCATGATGCTATAGCGCGTGTGAGAGATCTCTTACAAGGTTTGTGAGAGATCGCTGGAACATTCAGTATTACCTCAATTATTTCAGATTAATATCACTCTATTTTTCAATGGATTACTAGCTGATCGCACTGTTTTCAGGGATGTCTTACGGCTTACAACACGTAAAGGGTGGGTTGTAAGACGAAGCGGAATAGCGGATTCTATCCCCGTCGACAGGACGCCGACACGAGAAACGAACATCAGGATGATGGCGTTTCTTACTCAGGACACGTCAGGATGGCGCTGCAGGAAGGCTTCAGGATGAAGCAAAGTGGATAACGCAGGATGCGTAAGGGACACCTCCAGGAAGGAGAACGAGAGCCGGTCGGGATGGTCGGTGGGTCAGGAAGGCCAGGACGTTTCAGGATGAAACAAACACGTCAGGACGATGTGTGCAGGATGAATCGGTTTACGGATGACCAGGCCTTCGGGCTTCAGGAAAAGTTGTCACGGATGAGCAGGGAGCACGAATTGTAGCTGGAATGCTGCGAAACGAACCGGGAGCACTGTTTTTACAGTGCTCCCTTTTTTTATTTCTGCCTTCCGCAATGCTATGCTGCGCGCCGTTCACTTTTTCAGTTGAGGTTACTATGACGCAACACGATAGCGTTCGTGCGCAGTTGCACGCCATCGAAGCCCTTTTGCGCCAACATCAGCTGTGGCAGGAGACCGCGCCGCAGCCAGAGGCGTTCGCGAGCACCCAGCCCTTCTGCCTGGATACGCTGGCCCCGTTTGAGTGGCTGCAGTGGGTGTTAATTCCGCGCATGCACGCCCTGCTTGAGGGCGGTCACCCGCTGCCGCAGGCCTTTGCTGTCTCTCCCTACTATGAAATGGCGCTAGAGGCGACGCACCCCGCGCGCGCCGTGATGCTGGTCGAACTGGAAAAACTGGATGCCCTGTTTGCCGGTGAAGATGCATGACGCTTGAGATCCTCTATCAGGACGAGTGGCTGGTGGCGGTAAACAAGCCGTCCGGCTGGCTGGTACACCGCAGCTGGCTGGATCGCGACGAGAAAGTGGTGGTGATGCAGACCGTGCGCGATCAGATTGGTCAGCACGTTTTTACCGCCCATCGCCTCGACAGGCCGACCTCCGGCGTGCTGCTGATGGGGCTTTCCAGCGAGGCGGGCCGTCTGCTGTCGCAGCAGTTTGAACAGCATCAGATGCAAAAGCGCTACCATGCGATCGTGCGCGGCTGGCTGACGGAAGCCGCCACGCTCGACTATCCGCTGGTAGAGGAGTTGGATAAAATCGCCGATAAATTTGCCCGCGATGATAAAGGCCCGCAGCCTGCGGTGACGGATTATCGCGGCATGGCCACCACGGAAATGCCGGTGGCAACCAGCAAATTTCCCACCACGCGCTACAGTCTGGTTGAGCTATTGCCTAAAACCGGGCGTAAGCACCAGCTGCGACGCCATCTCGCGCACCTGCGCCATCCGATTATTGGCGACAGCAAGCACGGCGATCTGCGCCAGAACCGCAGCGCGGCCGAACACTTTGGCTGCCATCGTCTGATGCTGCACGCCAGCGAGCTGAGCCTGACGCACCCGTTTACCGGCGAGCCGCTGACTATCCGTGCGGGGCTGGACGACGTCTGGATGCAGGCGCTGTCACAGTTTGGCTGGCTGGGACAACTCCCCGAAAATGAAAGGGTTGAGTTTGTCTCGGGCAACGTTCAGGATGAACGGTAAACGCATTCATTATGGGAAAATAGCATGGCTGAAGTAGGCATTTTTGTCGGCACTATGTACGGCAACGCGCTGCTGGTAGCGGAAGAGGCGGAGGCAATACTCGCCCGCCAGGGCCATAAGGCCACGGTCTACGAAGACCCGGAGCTGGCAGACTGGGAAAAGTTTAAAGATAAATACATTCTGGTGGTGACCTCCACCACGGGGCAGGGCGATCTGCCGGACAGCATCGTGCCGCTGTTCCAGGGTATTAAAGACCAGCTTGGCTACCAGCCTGACGTGCACTACGGCATCATTGCCCTGGGCGACAGTTCTTACGCCAACTTCTGCGGCGGCGGCAAGCAGTTCGATGCGCTCCTGCAGGAGCAGAGCGCCCAGCGCGTCGGCGAGATGCTGCTGATTGATGCCGGCGAGCATCCGGAGCCGGAAAGCGAATCAAACCCGTGGGTCGAACACTGGGCAACGCTGCTTAAATAGTTATCCAGGCCGGGTCAGGCGTAGCCGCCACCCGGCATTACACCCCGCACCAAACGCCATTTCCGTGAACCACCTTCCACTCCTCTGGGCTTATGCCCTAAACAACCTCCCTCACACCCTTTAATACTGTGTTTTTGCACGGTGAGAGACGGTGTCACTCCTTCATATACTTTTCCGGTCACGATAAAACGGCCTCACGCCGTACCAAAACGACAAAAACGAATCTCATTCTGATTACCCTACCGGTGCTGTACAGAATGAACAGGCGAAAGCTATGTTTCAGGAGTGCAACAATGAGTACATTAAGCCACGCAGCGAGCAGCGCCGAAAAGCGCACCAACGCCCGCTACTGGATAGTGGTGATGCTGTTTATCGTCACGTCCTTTAACTATGGTGACCGCGCCACGCTGTCGATTGCTGGTTCGGAAATGGCAAAAGATATCGGCCTTGATCCCGTGGGCATGGGTTACGTTTTCTCCGCATTCTCATGGGCCTACGTCATCGGTCAAATTCCTGGCGGCTGGCTGCTGGACCGTTTTGGATCTAAACGCGTCTATTTCTGGTCCATCTTTATCTGGTCGATGTTTACCCTGCTACAGGGTTTCGTCGATATCTTCAGCGGCTTCGGCATTATCGTGGCGCTCTTCACGCTGCGCTTCCTGGTGGGGCTAGCGGAAGCGCCGTCCTTCCCGGGCAACAGCCGCATTGTGGCGGCATGGTTCCCGGCGCAGGAGAGGGGAACGGCGGTGGCGATTTTCAACTCCGCACAGTACTTCGCAACGGTGATCTTCGCGCCCATCATGGGCTGGCTGACGCATGAGGTGGGCTGGTCGCACGTCTTCTTCTTCATGGGGGGCTTGGGATCGTCATCAGCTTCGTCTGGCTGAAAGTGATCCACGAACCCCATCAGCACCCCGGCGTGAACAAAAAAGAGCTGGAGTACATCGCGGAAGGCGGCGCGCTGATCAACATGGATCAGAAGTCCGCAAAAGCAAAAGTTCCGTTCAGCCAGAAATGGGCGCAGATCGGGCAGCTCGTCGGCTCGCGCATGATGATCGGGATCTATCTGGGCCAGTACTGCATCAACGCCTTGACCTACTTTTTCATCACCTGGTTCCCGGTCTATCTGGTGCAGGCTCGCGGCATGTCGATTCTGAAAGCAGGATTTGTCGCCTCGGTCCCGGCAATCTGCGGCTTCGTGGGCGGCGTGCTCGGCGGGGTGATTTCCGACTGGCTGATGCGCCGCACGGGCTCGCTGAACATCGCGCGAAAAACGCCGATTGTGCTCGGCATGCTGCTCTCCATGACCATGGTGTTCTGTAACTACGTCAATGCCGAATGGATGATCGTCGGCTTTATGGCGATGGCCTTCTTCGGCAAAGGCATTGGCGCGCTGGGCTGGGCGGTGATGGCGGATACGGCGCCGAAAGAGATCAGCGGCCTGAGCGGCGGTCTGTTCAACATGTTCGGCAACATCTCCGGGATTGTGACGCCCATCGCTATTGGCTACATCGTCGGCACGACCGGATCTTTCAACGGTGCGCTGATCTACGTGGGAATACATGCGCTGGTGGCGGTATTGAGTTACCTGGTGCTGGTGGGAGATATCAAGCGCGTCGAGCTTAAACCCTTTGCGGAGCGTGGATGATGACAACGCAATCAAGCCCAACCGTCACCGAGATGCAGGTCATCCCGGTGGCCGGGCAGGACAGCATGCTGCTCAATATTGGCGGCGCGCATAGCGCCTGGTTTACTCGTAATATCGTCGTGCTGAAAGACAGCGCAGGGCATACCGGCGTGGGCGAGGCCCCCGGCGGAGAGGTGATTTACCAGACGCTGGTTGACGCCATTCCGCAGCTGGTGGGCCAGGAGGTTGCCCGTCTGAACAAGGTGGTTCAGCGGGTGCACAAGGGCAATCAGTCGGCCGACTTTGATACGTTCGGTAAAGGCGCCTGGACGTTCGAACTGCGCGTCAACGCGGTGGCCGCGCTGGAGGCCGCCCTGCTTGATTTACTGGGTAAGGCGCTCAATGTTCCGGTCTGCGAGCTGCTGGGGCCCGGCAAACAGCGCGATGCGGTTACCGTGCTGGGCTATCTGTTCTACGTGGGCGATCGCACGAAAACCGATCTGCCCTATCTGGAATCTACCCCGGGGAGCCACGAGTGGTATCACCTGCGCCACCAGGAAGCGCTCTCCCGCGACGCGGTGGTGCGTCTGGCCGAGGCGGCGCAGGATCGCTACGGCTTTAAGGATTTCAAGCTGAAAGGCGGCGTGCTGCCCGGCGAGCAGGAGATTGACACCGCCCGGGCGCTGAAAAAGCGCTTTCCGGATGCGCGCATCACCGTTGACCCTAACGGCGCCTGGCTGCTGGATGAAGCCATAAGCCTGTGCAAAGGTCTGGGAGACGTGCTGACCTACGCGGAAGACCCCTGTGGCGCGGAGCAGGGCTTCTCGGGCCGTGAAGTCATGGCCGAGTTCCGGCGCGCCACCGGGCTGCCGGTCGCGACCAATATGATCGCCACCAACTGGCGTGAAATGGGTCACGCGGTCATGCTAAACGCCGTCGATATTCCGCTGGCGGACCCGCACTTCTGGACGCTCTCGGGCGCGGTGCGCGTGGCGCAGCTTTGCGATGACTGGGGGCTGACCTGGGGCTGCCACTCGAACAATCACTTCGACATTTCGCTGGCGATGTTTACCCACGTTGGCGCGGCGGCGCCGGGTAACCCGACCGCTATCGACACCCACTGGATTTGGCAGGAGGGGGAAGCCCGCCTGACGAAAAATCCGCTGGAAATCATCAACGGCAAGATTGCCGTACCGGATGCGCCGGGCCTGGGCGTGGAGATTGACTGGGATCAGATCCATAAAGCCCATGAGGCGTATAAAAAACTACCGGGCGGCGCGCGTAACGACGCGGGCCCGATGCAGTACCTGATTCCCGGCTGGACATTTGACCGTAAGCGCCCTGTTTTTGGACGTCACTGATAAAAGGATTACACGATGAGTACTTTTACTGCCCCTGTCGTCACTTCCATGCAAATCATTCCGGTCGCGGGCCATGACAGCATGCTGATGAACCTGAGCGGCGCGCATGCGCCGTTCTTTACCCGCAACATCGTCATTATCAAAGACAACTCTGGCCATACGGGCGTGGGCGAAATTCCAGGCGGGGAGAAGATCCGCCAGACGCTGGAAGAGGCCATTCCGCTGGTGGTGGGCAACACGCTGGGTGAGTACAAAAATGTCCTCAACACCGTGCGCAATACCTTTGCCGATCGCGATGCCGGCGGCCGCGGCCTGCAGACCTTCGATCTGCGCACCACCATCCACGTGGTGACCGGGATTGAATCCGCCATGCTGGATCTGCTGGGCCAGCATCTGGGCGTTAACGTTGCCTCGCTGCTGGGAGAAGGTCAGCAGCGCAGCGAAGTGGAAATGCTGGGCTATCTGTTCTTTGTCGGCGACCGCAAGCTGACGCCACTGCCGTATCAGAGCCAGCCGGATGAACAATGCGACTGGTATCGGCTGCGCCACGACGCGGCGATGACCCCGGATGCGTTGGTGCGCCTGGCCGAAGCCGCGTATGAAAAATATGGCTTCAACGATTTCAAACTGAAGGGCGGCGTGCTGGCCGGTGAGAAAGAGGCACAGGCCGTCACCGCGCTGGCAAAACGTTTCCCGCAGGCGCGCGTGACGCTGGATCCGAACGGCGCATGGTCGCTTGATGAAGCGATCAAAATAGGTAAACAGCTGAAAGGCGTGCTGGCATATGCGGAAGATCCCTGCGGGGCTGAACAAGGCTTCTCGGGACGCGAAGTGATGGCGGAATTCCGTCGCGCGACGGGGCTGCCGACCGCGACCAATATGATAGCCACCGACTGGCGTCAGATGGGACACACCCTGTCATTACAGTCTGTCGACATTCCGCTGGCGGACCCGCACTTCTGGACGATGCAGGGGTCGGTGCGCGTGGCGCAGATGTGCCATGAGTTTGGCCTGACCTGGGGCTCGCACTCTAACAACCATTTCGATATCTCGCTGGCAATGTTCACGCACGTTGCCGCCGCCGCGCCGGGCACCATTACCGCTATCGATACGCACTGGATCTGGCAGGAAGGTAATCAGCGTTTGACTAAGCAGCCGTTTGAGATCAAAGGAGGCATGGTGCAGGTGCCTTCCACGCCGGGGCTGGGCGTTGAGCTGGACATGGACCAGGTGATGAAGGCCCATGAGCTGTATCAGAAACACGGTCTGGGCGCGCGGGACGACGCAATGGCAATGCAGTATCTGATCCCCGACTGGACATTCGACAATAAACGCCCGTGCATGGTACGATAAACGCATTGGGACCGCTCCCATGAGCGGTCTTTTACGTGGTGTATGCTTAACGTAACGACTATGCGTAAGGATGGCTTATGAAAATTGTTATCGCACCGGACTCGTATAAGGAAAGTTTGAGTGCGCTTGAGGTTGCGACAGCGATAGAACGGGGTTTTCGCGAGATCTTTCCCGAGGCGGTTTACGTCAAGCTGCCTGTCGCGGACGGTGGCGAAGGGACGGTTGAGGCGATGATCGCGGCCACGCAGGGACGCATTGTGCAGGTTCCGGTGACCGGCCCGCTGGGCGAGCGCGTGGAAGGCTTTTATGGCATATCCGGCGACGAGCAGAGCGCCTTTATTGAAATGGCGGCGGCAAGCGGCCTGGAGCTGGTCGTCCCGTCGCAGCGTAATCCCCTGAAAACCACCTCCTGGGGAACCGGCGAACTGATCCGTCACGCGCTGGACGCAGGCGTTAAGCATATCATCATTGGCATTGGCGGCAGCGCAACCAATGACGGCGGCGCAGGCATGGTGCAGGCGCTGGGGGCGAAGCTGCTGGACGACAATGAACAGCCTCTTGGGCTGGGCGGGGGCGAGCTGGGAAAACTCGCGCGTATCGAACTGAGCGGGCTGGACAAGCGCCTGGCGGAATGTCGGATTGAGGTGGCCTGCGATGTAACCAATCCGCTTACCGGGAAGGACGGCGCGTCAGCCGTATTTGGCCCGCAGAAGGGGGCCACACTCGAGATGATCGTCACCCTGGACAACGCGCTTGCGCAGTATGCGAACATCATTGCCCGGGATCTGGATATCGACGTGCTAAACCTTGAGGGAGGCGGCGCGGCGGGCGGCATGGGGGCGGCCCTGTACGCGTTCTGCGGCGCACAGTTGCGCCAGGGCATTGAGATCGTGACCGATGCGCTACACCTGGCCGACCAGGTGGCAGATGCGGATCTGGTGATCACGGGAGAAGGTCGCATCGACAGCCAGACGATCCACGGCAAAGTGCCTGTGGGCGTGGCGAAAATAGCGAAGCGCTTTAACAAACCCGTTATCGGCATTGCAGGGAGCCTGACGGCGGACGTCGGCGTGGTACACGATCACGGCATTGATGCGGTGTTTAGCGTGATCTATACCATCTGCTCGCTGGAAGATGCGCTGGAAAATGCCAGCGAGAACGTCAGGATGGCCGCCAGAAATATCGCGGCGGTGCTGAAAGTGGGGCAGGCATTTTAGCGATAATTGCCGGGTGGCGGCTTCGCCTTACCCGGCCTACGTTCGTGCACCTGTAGGCCCGGTAAGGCGAAGCCGCCACCGGGCTTTTTATCTCAGTTCCCCAACACCTTCATCGCTTCCCGCGTCACGTTATCCATCTCATCCAGCAGCTCCAGGAACTCCGGCTCAAGCTCCGATTCCGGCGTACCTGCGCGCAGCTGCTGCTCCAGCAGCTGGCAGAGGTTTTTCAGCCGCGGTACGCCGCTGTATCCGCAGCTGCCGTGCAGCTTATGAATGGCTTCCAGCAGCGCTTCCGGGTTTTCACCCACCAGCTGCTCTTCCACCTTATTGCGAATCTCAGGCAGGAACGCGACCAGCATTTGCAGCATGTCGCGGGCGAGATCGGGTTTACCGGCCGCCTGGCGCAGGGCGAGCTGCCAGTCCAGGGTCGCGTTCTGGTTAACGCTGATTTCAACCGGCTCGCTGGATACCGTGTACGTTCCGCCAATATGGCCCGGCTTATAGCGCAACAGCAGGTTATGCAGTTTCTCTTCATCGATGGGCTTCGCCAGATAGTCATTCATTCCGGCGCTCAGCAGCTTCTCTTTCTGACCGGCCATCGCATGGGCGGTCACCGCAATGACCGGGGTTTGCTGCTGATGCGGCAGCTGGTGGATCAGCTCGCAGGCCCGAATGCCATCCATGCCCGGCATCTGAATATCCATCAGGATTAAATCGAACTGCATCTGCTTAGCCTGTTCAACCGCCTGCGCGCCGCTGGTGCACAGCTCCACATGCTGAACCTGGTCTTCCAGCAATACGCCAATCAGCTTCAGGTTGGCCGGGTTATCATCCACCGCCATCACGCTCATCGGCAGCTTTTGCTCATCGTTAATCAGCGGGAGGGCATGCTGGCTAAGACGGCAATATTCCGTGAGGGCGGGCAGCAGGCGGGTCGCGGTGAGCGGTTTCAGCAGACACGCGGCGGCCCCGTCGTTTTTCAACTCTTCAGCATTGAGCTGGGCATGGCAGGGCAGCGCCAGCAGCAGATAGTCCGTCATCGACGCGGCTTTCGCCAGCCGCTCCTGCTGCATGGTCAGTTCGCCGGTAAAGGTGACCGGAATGCCCATCAGCAGAATGTCGTAATGCTCAACGGCAAGGGCTGAGAAGGTCGGGCTGTAGACCACCTCCAGCGGCGTGGTGCTCAGAATATCGAGCGTACACTGCGCCGCCGCCGCGTTCGGTTCGACGTAGGCCAGACGCTTGCCCTTCAGGCAGTCCGTCACCGGGCCATCGGTCAGAACGTTCGGATTGAGGTCCAGGTTAATGTGGAACCAGAAGGTGGAACCGCGGTTCGGCTGGCTGTGGAAAGAGATATCCCCGCCCATCTCGTTCACCAGGCGCTGGGTGATCACCAGTCCCAGGCCGGTACCGCCGTGACGGCGGGAAATGCTGGCGTCCGCCTGGCGGAACGCCTGGAACAGACGCGACTGATCCCGCTCCGGAATGCCGATGCCGGTATCGCGGATCTGGACTTCAATCTGGACCTTATTGCTGCTGATCGAGCGTTTCTCTACCAGAACGTCGATATTACCGCTTTCGGTGAATTTAATGGCGTTCCCGACAAGGTTGGTGATGACCTGCTGCAGGCGCAACGGATCGCCAATCACGTTATCCGGCACGTCGTTCTTAATGTTGAGCGTCAGCTCAAGGCCCTTGTCGTGCGACGAGTGCGCGAGCAGGGTTACGACCTCATCCAGCGTGCTGCGCAGCGGGAAGGGAATGCTTTCCAGGATCAGCTTGCCCGCCTCCAGCTTGGAGAAGTCCAGCACGTCGTTGATGATCGCCAGCAGGTTGTTAGCCGAACGTTCAATGGTGTGCAGATGATCGCGCTGAGTCGGGTTAAGCTCGCTTTTCAGGGTCAGGCGGGTAAAGCCGATCACGCCATTGAGCGGCGTGCGCAGCTCGTGCGACATATTGGCCAGGAATTCTGACTTAATACGCGCCGCTTCCTGGGCGCGCTTTTTCGCCAGATCCAGCTCAACGTTCTGGATTTCCATCTGCTCCAGCGTTTCGCGCAGGTCGGACGTCGCCTGGTCAACGTTGTGCTGCATCTCTTCGTGATACGCCGCCAGCGACATCGCCATCGAGTTGATGCCGTTCTTCAGCATATCCAGCTCGCCCAGCATAAACCCTTCGACCCGGCTGTCGAGCTGTCCCCGGCGGATGCGGTCTACCGTGTTGACCATGTTGCGGATGGGGCCCGTCACGTCACGCATCAGGCGCCAGCCGAAGATCAGCGCAATGCCAATGCAGAACAGCATCATCACGCCGGAGATAAAAATTTCTTTGTACTGCTGAAGCCTGACCGACTTGAGATCCAGCTCCAGCGCCACGTATCCCAGCATATTATTGCTGGATTTGGCGTCAGATTGGGCAGACTCGTCGGGAGAATAGCTTTCCGACACGATCGGCGTGCGCAGGATCATGATATCGCCGCGCCGCAGTACGGTGAGGTGGCGCGGGAAGGGCGTACCGTCGGGGATCTTCAGGGCCGCCGGGTCGAGATGAAAATTCGAGGTAACAAACAGGCGGTTATGTTCGTCGTAAACGGAGATGGCGCGCACGATGTCCGAATGCCGCCGGTGGAGCACGCTGATTAACTGACCAATGGATTCACGGTTTTGCAGGTTCATGCCGTACTCGCTGGAGACGGCGAGCGGTTCGATTATGCTGGCGCCTGCATCTTCCAGCTGTCGCTGCAAATCGTTATAGCGGTGCACCACAAAGAAGATACTCAGCAGCAAACCGATGAGAACGGTGGGGGCGAGGATCAAAATCATCATGCGCGCGCGCAGGCTGTAGTTGGTCATGGCGTTCCGTTATGGGACAATTAAGCTAATTATGTTTATATGAGAAAAATCTCGGCGATGGCGCAATTCTACTCTGCAAAGCGACGCGTGACGACGCGTCAAATCATAACCGTTGAAGCCACGGACCTGGATCCGTTTGGTCAGGGGGTGGCGCGTCACAACGGTAAGGCTCTGTTTATAACAGGTTTGCTGCCAGCAGAACGAGCAGAAATTACGCTGACGGAAGATAAACGCCAGTTCGCGCGCGGGCAGGTTAAGCGTCGCCTCAACGATAGCCCGGAGCGCGTGGCGCCTCGCTGCCCGCATTTTGGCGTGTGCGGGGGCTGCCAGCAACAGCATGCGAGCACAGAATTACAGCAAAAAAGTAAAAGCAGTGCCCTGGCGCGGTTGCTTAAGCATGACGTTAACGAAATCGTTGCCGATGAGCCCTGGGGCTATCGCCGCCGCGCGCGCCTGAGCCTCAGCTATCAGCCAAAAACGGCGCGGCTGGAGATGGGTTTTCGCAAGGCCGGTTCAAGCGATATCGTCGATGTGAGGCAGTGCCCCATTTTGGTGCCCCATCTTGAGGCGTTGCTTCCGCACGTGCGCACCTGCCTCTCCGGGCTGGAGGGCGTTCGCCACCTTGGACACGTCGAACTGGTCATGGCCAACAATGGTCCGCTGATGGTCCTGCGCCATACCGCGCCGCTGTCGAAAAAAGATCGCGAAAAACTGGAACGCTTTTCGCATTCCCACGACTTGGCGCTTTTCCTCGCGCCGCAAAGCGAGATACTTGAACAGGTTACCGGTGAGACGCCCTGGTATGCGTCAAACGGGCTACGCTTAACGTTCAGCCCGCGGGATTTCATTCAGGTGAATGATGGCGTTAACCAGCAGATGGTCGCGAAAGCGATGGCATGGCTGGACGTTCAGCAAAGCGATCGCGTACTCGATCTGTTCTGCGGCATGGGTAACTTCACGCTGCCGCTGGCGCGAGAAGCGGCCAGCGTCGTTGGCGTGGAAGGCGTTGAGGCGCTGGTGGCGAAAGGGCAGGAGAACGCGCGGCAGAACGGCTTGCAAAATGTGACATTCTTTCATCAAAATCTTGAGGAAGATGTCACGCAACAGCCGTGGGCGCAGCAGGGTTTTGACAAAATCCTGCTCGACCCGGCGCGTGCCGGCGCCCCTGGCGTGATGGCACATATTATTAAACTCGCGCCGAAGCGCGTGGTCTATGTTTCCTGTAACCCGGCGACGCTTGCCCGTGACAGCGAGGCATTACTCAGCGCGGGTTACCAGATTCAGCGTCTGGCAATGCTGGACATGTTCCCGCACACTGGGCATCTGGAATCGATGGTGTTGTTCGAGCACATCTAATTTGTTTGGCTTGTCGACTTCGACAGGCCCTGGTCCCTAAAGGAGAGGACAATGGTTGCGGTAAGAAGTGCACATCTCAATAAAGCTGGGGAGTTTGACCCACAAAAATGGATCGCAAGTCTGGGAATTTCCAGCCAGCAGTCGTGTGAACGCTTAACCGAAACCTGGGCCTATTGTCTGCGCACCACGCAGGGGCATCCCGATGCCGATCTTCTCCTGTGGCGCGGCGTGGAGATGGTGGAAATCCTCTCCATGCTGAACATGGATATCGAAACGCTGCAGGCCGCGCTTCTTTTCCCTCTGGCGGATGCAGATGTGGTCAGCGAAGACGTGCTGCGCGACAGCGTCGGTAAATCCGTTGTCGCCCTGATCCACGGCGTGCGCGATATGGCGGCCATTCGTCAGCTTAAAGCCGCGCACACCGATTCCGTCTCCTCTGAGCAGGTCGATAACGTTCGCCGGATGCTGCTGGCTATGGTGGACGACTTCCGCTGCGTGGTCATCAAGCTGGCCGAGCGTATTGCCCACCTGCGTGAGGTGAAGGATGCGCCGGAAGACGAGCGCGTGCTGGCGGCAAAAGAGTGTACAAACATCTATGCGCCGCTGGCGAACCGCTTGGGGATTGGCCAGCTGAAATGGGAGCTGGAAGACTACTGCTTCCGTTATCTGCACCCGGCGGAATATAAGCGCATTGCCAAACTCCTGCACGAGCGCCGTATCGACCGCGAGCACTATATCGAGGAGTTCGTCGGCGGCCTGCGCCAGGCGATGAAAGAAGAGAACGTGCGGGCCGAAGTCTACGGTCGACCCAAGCACATCTACAGCATCTGGCGCAAAATGCAGAAGAAACATCTCGCCTTCGACGAGCTGTTTGACGTGCGCGCCGTGCGCATTGTGGCGGAGCGTCTGCAGGACTGCTACGCCGCGCTGGGTATAGTGCACACGCACTTCCGCCATCTGCCGGATGAATTCGATGACTATGTCGCCAACCCCAAACCGAACGGCTACCAGTCTATCCATACCGTGGTGCTGGGCCCCGGCGGCAAAACGGTTGAGATTCAGATCCGCACCAAACAGATGCACGAAGACGCCGAGCTGGGCGTTGCCGCGCACTGGAAATACAAAGAAGGCACCTCCGGCGGGGCGCGTTCTGGTCACGAAGACCGCATTGCCTGGCTGCGCAAGCTGATTGCGTGGCAGGAAGAGATGGCCGACTCCGGCGAGATGCTCGACGAAGTGCGCAGCCAGGTCTTTGACGATCGGGTGTACGTCTTTACCCCGAAAGGCGACGTTGTCGACCTGCCTGCGGGCTCCACGCCGCTCGATTTTGCCTACCACATCCACAGCGATGTGGGGCACCGCTGCATTGGGGCAAAAATTGGCGGGCGTATCGTACCGTTCACCTATCAGCTGCAGATGGGTGACCAGATTGAAATCATTACCCAGAAACAGCCCAACCCGAGCCGCGACTGGCTTAACCCGAACCTGGGCTACGTCACTACCAGCCGCGGGCGCTCGAAAATTCACGCCTGGTTCCGCAAGCAGGATCGGGACAAGAATATCCTTGCCGGTCGTCAAATCCTCGACGACGAGCTGGAGCATATCGGAATCAGCCTGAAAGAGGCGGAGAAATTCCTGCTGCCGCGCTACAACTTCAACGAGCTTGACGAGCTGCTGGCGGCCATCGGCGGCGGCGATATCCGCCTGAATCAGATGGTGAACTTCCTGCAGGCGCAGTTCAATAAGCCAAGCGCGGAAGAGCAGGATGCGGCGGCGCTGAAGCAGCTGCAGCAGAAAACCTACGCGCCGCAGCAGCGCAGCAAAGACAACGGTCGCGTGGTGGTCGAGGGCGTGGGCAATCTGATGCACCACATTGCCCGCTGCTGCCAGCCTATTCCAGGCGACGATATCGTCGGCTTTATTACCCAGGGGCGCGGGATTTCGATTCACCGTTCCGACTGCGACCAGCTTGCCGAGCTTCAGTCCCATGCGCCGGAGCGCATCGTGGAAGCGGTCTGGGGGGAGAGCTATTCCGCTGGCTACTCGCTGGTGGTTCGCGTCACCGCCAACGACCGCAGCGGCCTGCTGCGCGACATCACGACCATTCTCGCCAACGAGAAGGTCAACGTGCTGGGCGTCGCCAGCCGCAGCGATACCCGCGAGCAGCTTGCCACCATCGATATGACTATCGAAATCTATAACCTGCAGGTGCTGGGCCGCGTGCTCGGTAAGCTGAACCAGGTGCCGGATGTGATTGACGCGCGTCGTCTGCACGGCGGCTAAACATCCTCTTCCGTAGGCCGGGTAAGGCAACGCCGCCACCCGGCATTTTTTATCAGGACAGAACTATGACTCAAATTGACCGCCTGCTCGGCATCATGAAGCGCCTTCGCGACCCGGAAAACGGCTGCCCGTGGGATAAAGAGCAGACTTTCGCCACCATCGCCCCGTACACCCTTGAAGAGACCTACGAGGTGCTGGACGCTATTTCCCGCGAGGATTTTGACGACCTGCGCGGCGAGCTGGGCGACCTGCTGTTCCAGGTGGTTTTCTATGCGCAGATGGCGCAGGAAGAAGGGCGCTTTAACTTTGACGATATCTGCGCTGCCATCAGCGACAAGCTTGAGCGCCGTCATCCCCATATCTTCGGTGATGCCGCTGCCGGAAACAGCGCGGAGGTGCTGACCCGCTGGGAGCAGATCAAAAGCGCCGAGCGGGCAGAGAAATCTCAGCACTCCGCGCTGGACGACATTCCGATGAGCCTGCCCGCGCTGATGCGCGCGCACAAAATCCAGAAACGCTGCTCCGCCGTGGGCTTTGACTGGACCTCCCTCGGCCCGGTGCTGGATAAAGTGCACGAAGAGATTGACGAGGTCATGCACGAAGCGCAGCAGGCGGTGGTGGATGAAGCGAAGCTTGAGGAAGAGATGGGTGACCTGCTGTTTGCGACCGTCAACCTTTCTCGCCACCTGGGTGTAAAAGCGGAAACAGCCCTGCAAAAAGCCAACCTGAAATTCGAACGCCGCTTTCGCGAAGTGGAGCGGATTGTCGCCTCGCGAGGCCTGGATATGACCGGAATTGACCTCGAGGCAATGGAAGAAGTCTGGCAGGAAGTAAAGCGCCAGGAATCTGATCTCTAACGAGATTTTGCGATCAAGCGCAATTTGTGTGATTTTTTAAATGACAAGCGCTTGATTTGCGTCAAAAACATTTACCCAAAAGGGGCTATTTTCTCACTCCTTATGTTTGTCATGGCCTGGAATGGAGACGGAGAATGAAAGTTTGTGGCGCTCGCCGTGTTCGGGTATACTACTTTCCCGTCCTGGTTATTCCATCGTTTCACCCTAACTTCTCAGGTTCAGCATGACAACGAACTATATTTTTGTGACCGGCGGGGTCGTATCCTCTCTGGGTAAAGGCATTGCCGCAGCCTCCCTCGCAGCCATTCTTGAAGCCCGTGGCCTCAATGTGACCATGATGAAACTGGATCCGTACATCAACGTCGATCCGGGCACCATGAGCCCAATCCAACACGGGGAAGTGTTCGTTACTGAAGACGGCGCTGAAACCGATCTGGATCTTGGCCACTACGAGCGTTTCATCCGCACCAAAATGACCCGTCGTAACAACTTCACGACTGGCCGCATCTACTCCGACGTTCTGCGTAAAGAGCGCCGTGGTGACTACCTGGGTGCAACCGTTCAGGTTATTCCGCACATCACTAACGCTATCAAAGAACGCATTGTGGCGGGTGGCGAAGGCCACGACGTGGTGCTGGTTGAAATCGGCGGTACCGTAGGTGATATCGAATCTCTGCCGTTCCTGGAAGCGATTCGTCAGCTGGCGGTAGATATTGGCCGTGAACACGCGCTGTTCATGCACCTGACGCTGGTGCCGTACATGGCTGCCGCAGGTGAAGTGAAAACCAAGCCGACCCAGCACTCTGTAAAAGAGCTGCTCTCTATTGGTATTCAGCCAGATATCCTGGTTTGTCGCTCCGATCGCGCGGTTCCGGCGAACGAACGTGCGAAAATTGCATTGTTCTGTAACGTGCCTGAAAAAGCCGTTATTTCAATGAAAGATGTCGATTCCATTTATAAAATCCCGGGCCTGTTGAAATCTCAGGGCCTGGACGATTATATTTGTAAACGATTCAGCTTGAACTGTCCGGAAGCTAACCTGTCTGAATGGGAACAGGTTATTTATGAAGAAGCCAATCCGGCAGGCGAAGTGACTATCGGTATGGTCGGCAAGTACATTGAACTGCCGGATGCCTATAAGTCAGTGATCGAAGCGCTGAAACACGGTGGTCTGAAGAACCGTGTCTCCGTGAACATCAAGCTGATTGATTCGCAGGATGTCGAAACGCGCGGCGTGGAAATCCTGAAAGATCTGGATGCTATCCTCATCCCTGGCGGCTTCGGCTACCGTGGTGTAGAAGGCAAGATCGCCACCGCGCGCTATGCGCGTGAAAACAATATTCCATACCTCGGCATCTGTCTGGGTATGCAGGTTGCGCTGATCGAATTTGCGCGCAACGTAGCGGGAATGGAAAACGCGAACTCTACGGAATTTGTGCCAGACTGTAAGTACCCTGTTGTGGCGCTTATCACTGAATGGCGTGACGAAGAAGGCAACGTCGAAGTCCGTACCGAGAAGAGCGATCTGGGTGGCACCATGCGTCTTGGCGCACAGGCCTGCCAGCTGTCCGACGATAGCGTGGTTCGCAAGCTGTATGGCGAGCCGGTCATCACCGAGCGTCATCGTCACCGCTATGAAGTCAACAACATGTTGTTGAAACCTATTGAAGCCGCGGGCCTGCGTGTTGCGGGACGCTCCGGGGACGATCAGTTAGTCGAGATCATTGAAGTGCCAAACCATCCTTGGTTTGTCGCCTGCCAGTTCCACCCGGAATTTACTTCAACGCCACGTGACGGGCATCCGCTGTTTGCAGGCTTCGTGAAGGCCGCCAGCGACTACCAGAAGCGTCAGGCGAAGTAAAAAAAGTTAGAACGGCAACGCGTACCCTGGGTACGCGTTGTTTGTCTGGAGTTTTAGTTTAACTTGTACTGAGGAAAATCTAATGTCCAAAATCGTTAAAGTCATCGGTCGTGAAATCATCGACTCCCGTGGTAACCCGACCGTTGAAGCCGAAGTTCATCTGGAAGGTGGTTTCGTCGGTATGGCAGCTGCTCCATCAGGTGCTTCTACCGGTTCCCGCGAAGCGCTGGAACTGCGTGATGGCGACAAATCCCGCTTCCTGGGCAAAGGCGTACTGAAAGCGGTTGGCGCTGTAAACGGTCCTATTGCTCAGGCAATCATTGGCAAAGACGCCAAAGACCAGGCTGGCATCGACAAGATCATGATCGATCTGGACGGTACTGAAAACAAATCTAACTTCGGTGCGAACGCAATCCTGGCCGTTTCCCTGGCGAACGCCAAAGCGGCGGCTGCTGCGAAAGGTATGCCACTGTTCGAGCACATCGCTGAACTGAACGGCACCCCAGGCAAATACTCCATGCCTGTACCAATGATGAATATCATCAACGGTGGTGAGCACGCGGACAACAACGTTGATATTCAGGAATTCATGATTCAGCCAGTTGGCGCGAAATCCCTGAAAGAAGCGGTACGTATGGGTTCTGAAGTGTTCCACAACCTGGCTAAAGTTCTGAAAGCTAAAGGTATGAACACAGCTGTGGGTGACGAAGGTGGCTACGCGCCAAACCTGGGTTCTAACGCAGAAGCGCTGGCTGTTATCGCTGAAGCGGTAAAAGCAGCGGGCTACGAGCTGGGCAAAGACATCACCCTGGCGATGGACTGTGCAGCATCTGAATTCTACAAAGACGGTAAATACGTTCTGGCTGGCGAAGGCAACAAAGCGTTCACCTCCGAAGAGTTCACTCACTTCCTGGAAGACCTGACCAAACAGTACCCAATCGTCTCTATCGAAGACGGTCTGGACGAGTCTGACTGGGATGGCTTCGCATACCAGACTAAAGTACTGGGCGACAAAATCCAGCTGGTGGGTGACGACCTGTTCGTAACCAACACCAAGATCCTGAAAGAAGGTATCGAGAAAGGCATCGTTAACTCCATCCTGATCAAATTCAACCAGATCGGTTCTCTGACCGAAACTCTGGCTGCGATCAAAATGGCGAAAGACGCTGGCTACACTGCGGTTATCTCTCACCGTTCTGGCGAAACTGAAGACGCTACCATTGCCGACCTGGCTGTGGGTACCGCTGCAGGCCAGATCAAAACCGGTTCTATGAGCCGTTCTGACCGTGTTGCTAAATACAACCAGCTGATTCGTATCGAAGAAGCGCTGGGCGAAAAAGCACCATACAACGGTCGTAAAGAGATCAAAGGCCAGGCATAATCGCCTAAGCCTTAAAATGAAAATGCCAGTCGAAAGACTGGCATTTTTTTTGGCTATTTAAAATCGACCGCCATTTGCTCCGGAATGGTCAGCCCCTGGGTGGTTTGCACGCAGCGGGCGATATAATCCGTAAACCGGGGTGGCTTCGGCATTCCCATGCTCAGCAGCTTATCGTTGCTGAAGCGCACGTTCAGCGTGGCAAACGCACCGTATAACCGCATGGCTTTCAGCATCAGACGTTCGTTGCACGGGCCAAAAATATCTTTCAGCTCGCGGCGCATTCTGACCAGCGTTTCATAGCTGACCTGCGCATATTTATCACCGACGGGGGCTTTCTCCAGCGCATGCGCCATTGCCTGGTCGATATCCGCAAAGCGAACGCTGTTCTCCTCACCGGCAGAAATGTGCACCACTTCCCCCGGACGCGCGTTGCTGTTAAGCAGCATCAACAGCGCATCGGCGCAATAATCCACCGGAACAACGTCGATCCGGTCTTCCATAGAGCACATAAATTTCTGCAGCATCAGGCCCATGCTAAAGACCCAGAAAATGCTGCTCGACGGCGTGCAGCCGTGGCGGGTATGGCCGACAACGATGGACGGGCGGGCGATGAGCAGCGGCAGGTTCGGACACTCCTGGCGCATCAGCTGTTCGATGGTTGACTTCGAAAACGTGTATTCCACCAGGTGTTCAGCATTCTCTCTGAATTCCGCGCTTTCAGCGACCAGTGAATCCTGCTCCGGCGTGCATGACATCGCGGTGCCAACGTGGAGGAAACGCTGCAGTCCTGCGACCTGCTCCATACGGCGCGCGAGCGCGAGCGTACCCTCAACGTTGACCTTCCAGATGAGCGGGTTATTGCCAAATGAGGCAACCGCCGCACTGTTCACGACGTGCGTGACCCGATCCAGACGGGGATCGTTCAGGAAGGCTTCAGGCTGGCTGAGGTCGCCAATCAGAATATTATCCACGTTCAGAGAGGCCAGTTTCTCCTCGGGAACGTTGAACTTACGCATGTTCTCCAGCACGCGCTCCAGCCCGCTCTGCGGGTCGCCGGCACGCGCGAGCAAAAGGAGTTTAACGGATTGATCGCTGGTCAGGATTTTTTCAAGTACTGCACCGCCCAGAAATCCGGTCACGCCTGTAATCAATAGCATCTTCATTAATACCGTCTCATTATGATTGATGAGGCGGATTGTAGGCGCGCAAAAGTAAACGGCGTTTAAATAATAAATCGCCGGAATCAATGGCATCTTAAGCTTATTTTAAGGAAAGGAAATCGGCTGGATATTTTGGACAATATCGGAAAGACAAAAATTCACTTTATTAAAAATTAAATTCTAACTTTTTGAATGTAATGGTTTTTATGGAAGGCTATCCAAATAGCTCACGTAATACAAAATGTAATAAATATAATAATTTGTTACACCAAACATTTACCAAATAAATGCGTTAAACCTCACTTAACAAAAATCAGACGACAGACGTCGCAGGCTATTTTATTTAGCCTGCGAAGGGTTTTCTTAAAGTAACAGGGGAAGCGTGGCGCTGGCTGTTTGTTGGCTAACGTCGCCGTAATGCCCGTCCAGCGCAATCATAGAGGTGGTCAGCAGCTCGACCAGCAGCATGACTCCAACCTTAGCATTGAGCGCACCCGCGCTGAGGGGCCCCTCTGGTTTGGCGGCAACCAGCTGCATGTCGCTCAGGGACGCCAGCGGGCTGCGGGGCGTATTGCTGAGCGCCAGAACCTTGACGCCGCGCTTGCGGGCAAGCTTTACCACGTGGAGTAAATCCCGCGTTGAACCCGAACTGGAGATGGCCACAACCAGCGTCTCTTTTGAAAGCGTTGTCGCGTTCATGGCCGCGCGGTGCATATCGCTAAACAGCTGGGCAGGCTTACCCAGACGCAACAGCTTGTAGTGCAAATACTCCCCGAGGATCGCGCTGGCCGCAACGCCATAAATCTGCACGGACTGCGCCTGATGAAGCGCCAGTGCGGCCTTTTCAAGCAGCGTGCGGTCGAGGAGCCGGGCGGTATCCTGCAAAGCCTGCACCGACTCATCCACCACGCTATCAATTTCATCCCCCGCCTGGCGGACGGGCTGACCCTGCTGAATATCCAGCGCAAGCGCCATTTTAAATTCGTTATAGCCTTTGCAGCCCAGCGTGCGGCAAAGACGCGTGACGCTGGCCTCGCTGGTGTGGCTCTCGCGCGCCAGCTCGGTGATCGTCAGGTAGAGCACCCGGGCTGGATCGCTGAGGACAAACTCACCAAGTTTTTGTTGCGTTGGGCTGTACCCGGAAGCCTCCTGGCGTAGCTTCAGCAGCAGGTTTTCATGGTCTGACATGCTCGATCCTTAATGCGTTTCTCTGCGACTAGTGTGGCGGAAAGCGGGGGAGAGATGCCAGTCATTTTGAAAAAGTATGATCGTCGTCCTGGTTTTTGATGATAATTTTCACTATTAAGTATTTATGTGGTAAAAATTTTCATCTAATTATGGGGAGATGAAAAAATGATGCAAATGTTCAGTGGCGCTTCTTCAGGGGGATGGTTTGAAAAAGCGCAGCGCTTTGGCAAATCCTTTATGTTGCCCATCGCCGTGCTGCCGGCGGCGGGTCTGCTGCTGGGGATAGGCGGCGCGTTATCCAATCCCAATACGCTGGCGGCTTATCCGTTTTTAGACGTAGGCTGGCTGCAGGCCATTTTCACCATCATGAGCAGTGCGGGTTCGATCGTGTTTGCGAACCTCTCGGTGCTGTTTGCGGTGGGTGTTGCCGTCGGGCTGGCAAAAAGCGATAAGGGGACGGCTGGGCTGGCGGCGCTGCTCGCATTTCTGGTGATGAATGCCACCATTAACGCGCTGCTGATCCTTACCGGCACGCTGGCGCATGAGAACCCTGGCGCCGTGGGGCAGGGCATGACGCTGGGCATTCAGACGCTGGAAACCGGCGTGTTTGGCGGCGTGGTGATTGGGCTGGTGACCTGCGCGCTCCATCATCGGTTTAATAAAATTGCGCTTCCGCAGTTCCTCGGGTTCTTTGGCGGCTCGCGCTTTGTCCCGATTATCAGCTCGCTGGCGGCGATCCTCGTCGGCGCGCTCATGACCGTGGTCTGGCCGCATTTTCAGAAGCTGATTTTTGGTCTGGGCGGGCTGGTGGACGCCACCGGCTATCTGGGTACCCTGCTGTACGGCTTTATTCTCCGCATGCTGGGCCCGTTTGGTTTGCACCACATCTTCTACCTGCCGTTCTGGACCACCGCGCTTGGCGGGAGTGAAATCGTCAACGGACACCTCGTGGAAGGTACGCAGCGGATTTTCTTCGCCCAGCTAGCCGACCCGACAACGCGTCAGTTTTATGAAGGCACGTCGCGCTTCATGTCAGGGCGCTTTATTACGATGATGTTTGGCCTGCTCGGCGCGTGCCTGGCGATGTACCACACCGCCAGGCCCGAGAACAAAAAGCGCGTTGCCGGGCTGCTGCTCTCTGCGGCGTTAACCTCGTTCCTGACCGGGATTACCGAGCCTATCGAGTTCTCGTTCCTGTTTATTGCGCCGGTGCTCTACGTCATTCATGCGCTGTTTGACGGGCTGGCCTTCATGCTTGCGCACATGCTGCATATCACCATCGGACAAACCTTCTCCGGCGGCTTCATCGACTTCGTGCTGTTCGGCATTTTGCAGGGCGAAGCCAAAACCCACTGGATGTTCGTTCCGCTGGTCGGCGTACCGTGGTTCTTCCTTTACTACTTCACCTTCCGCTACCTGATTAACCGCTTTGATTTCGCCACGCCGGGCCGTGAAAAGACGGCGATGGTTGATGAAGTGAGCCTGCCGCAAAGCGAGCGCGCTGCGGCGGTGATCGCCGGATTAGGCGGAAAGGACAATCTGGACGAGGTGGACTGCTGCGCCACGCGCCTTCGCGTTACGGTCAAAGACGGCAGCAAGGTGAATGAGGTGGCACTGAAAGCGACCGGCGCGCGCGGCGTTATCGTGCGCGGCAACGGTGTTCAGGTCATTTATGGCCCGCACGTCACCATTATCAAAAATGAAGTGGAAGAGAGCTTATCGTAATGAAAACTGTACTGGATAACCTGAAGGGAAAGCTGGTCGTCTCCTGTCAGGCGCTGGAAAATGAACCGCTGCACAGCCCGTTTATTATGTCGCGAATGGCGCTCGCTGCCGCGCAGGGCGGGGCCGCGGCTATCCGCGCTAACAGCGTGGTGGATATTGTGGCCATTAAGGAGCGGGTGTCTTTGCCGGTTATCGGCATCATCAAGCGTGACTATCCCGGTAGCGACGTGTTCATCACCGCGACGATGAAAGAGGTGGATGAGCTCATGACGGTTGCGCCGGAAATCATTGCCCTTGATGCCACGGCGCGGGAACGTCCCGGTGGGGAATACCTTGAAGCACTGGTCAGGCGGATCCGCTCACGCTATCCCGCGGTATTGCTGATGGCGGATATTGCCACGGTCGAAGAGGCCGTGACGGCGCAGGCGCTGGGCTTTGACTGCGTCGGCACCACGCTCTACGGCTATACGGCGGGAACGGCGGGCCATTCGCTTCCGGAGAATGACTGCGCGTTCCTGAAGGCAGTGCTCGCTGCCGTGACGGTGCCAGTGGTGGCCGAAGGCAACGTCGATACGCCTGAACGCGCGGCCAGATGTCTGGCGCTGGGCGCGCATACGGTCGTTGTCGGCGGGGCGATCACCCGTCCGCAGCAAATCACTGAACGGTTTATGGCGGCGATTGGCGCGCAAAGCACCGATGGAGCATGACCATCCGGCGGGGATCTGCGATACTTATCGTTTATCCCCTTAACTGAGATGACTATGCAGTACCCGATTAACGAGATGTTCCAGACCCTGCAAGGCGAGGGTTACTTTACCGGCGTTCCCGCTATTTTCATTCGCTTACAGGGATGCCCGGTTGGCTGTGCCTGGTGTGATACCAAACATACGTGGGATAAGCTCGCAGATCGGGAAGTGTCGCTGTTTAGCATTCTGGCGAAAACCAAAGAGAGCGATAAGTGGGGCGCGGGCAGTTCAGAAGATCTGCTGGCCATTATTGGCCGTCAGGGCTGGACGGCTCGCCACGTCGTGATCACCGGCGGTGAACCCTGCATTCACGACCTGACGCCGCTGACCGAGCTGCTTGAAAAGAACGGCTACAGCTGCCAGATTGAAACCAGCGGGACCCATGAAGTGCGCTGTTCGCACGCGACCTGGGTGACGGTATCACCAAAAGTGAATATGCGCGGCGGGTATGACGTGCTGTCTCAGGCGCTGGAGCGCGCGGATGAGATCAAGCACCCGGTAGGGCGCGTGCGCGATATCGAAGCGCTGGATGAACTGCTGGCCACGCTGACGGATGAAAAGCAGCGGGTGATTGCCCTGCAGCCGATCAGCCAGAAAGAGGATGCAACGCGTCTGTGCATTGAAACCTGCATAGCGCGCAACTGGCGCCTGTCGATGCAGACGCACAAGTATCTGAATATTGCATAAAAAAAAGCCCGGTGGCGCGAGCGCTTACCGGGCGTACGGTTCTGGGCACTTGTAGGCCGGGTAAGCGTCAGCGCCACCCGGCAAGCATCACTCTCCGCGATACACGCAGCCCGCGGTGCAGGTCTCTTTGATCATCACCGCGCTCAGCAGCGGTACCAGCGGCTTCATCTGATCCCAAATCCATTTTGCCAGCACTTCGCTGGTCGGGTTTTCAAGACCCGGGATCTCATTCAGGTAATAGTGATCCAGACGATCGTAGGTCGGCTTAAACGCCGCCTTCAGCTCGGCAAAATCCATGATCCAACCGGTATGCGGATCAACTTCACCGGTGATCTCAAGACGCACCATGAACGAATGCCCGTGCAGACGGCCGCATTTGTGCCCTTCTGGTACATGCGGAAGGTGGTGGGCGGCTTCGAAGGTGAAATCTTTAAACAGTGTGGTGGACATGATCGCTCTCAGTAATGCGGAAAAAACCGCCGCATAGTACCGGAAAGCACAATTTTTAGCATTAACTAAAACGGCTCTGAAGCCTGGCGTCTCGTTAATGGGCGTTTTTTGGTGCTTTTAGTGATATTTTTCAGTGGGTTAATTAATCGGTTTTATCGCTAAGCGTGACAACCAAAACAGGTTAGTCCATTTGGTTATTTATTATTTCCATCCCTTCTTTAATTGTTATTATCCTCGCCGTTAACCTTATCTTCAGTTTGGATTTATTCGCTTAAAGTCCGCTTGGCTACTGGAACATAACGACGCATGACAACACAGGCCCCACCTTCAAATTTGCTTCCCCTGAACCCGGAGCAACTGGCGCGCCTTCAGGCTGCCACCTCTGATTTTTCGCCCACTCAGCTTGCCTGGGTCTCCGGTTATTTCTGGGGAATGCTCAATCAGCAGCCTGGCGCTGTGGCGGGCGCACCGGCAACGGCTGTGGAAATTCCGGCCATTACCCTGATTTCCGCCTCGCAGACGGGCAATGCCCGCCGCGTGGCCGAGCGGCTTCGCGATGACCTGCTGGCCGCCAAACTGAACGTGAACCTCGTCAACGCCGGGGATTATAAATTCAAGCAAATCGCGTCGGAAAAACTGCTGGTGGTGGTGGCCTCCACGCAGGGTGAAGGTGAACCTGCTGAAGAAGCGGTGGCGCTGCACAAGTTTCTGTTCTCGAAAAAAGCGCCGAAGCTGGACGGTACGGCGTTTGCCGTGTTTGGCCTGGGCGATACCTCCTATGAATTCTTCTGCCAGTCCGGCAAAGACTTCGACAGCAGGCTGGCGGAGCTGGGCGCAGAGCGCCTGCTGGATCGCGTTGACGCGGATGTCGAATACCAGGCCGCCGCCGATGAATGGCGTGCGCGCATCGTTGAGGTACTGAAAGCGCGCGTGCCGAAAGAGACGTCGGCGCAGGCCGCGTTCACCGCAACGGGAGCCGTCAACGATATCCACACCAGCCCGTACACCAAAGAGGCGCCGCTGACGGCGAGCCTGTCGGTGAACCAGAAAATTACCGGCCGCGACTCCGAAAAAGACGTCCGCCATATCGAAATCGATCTCGGCGACTCCGGCCTGCGCTATCAGCCCGGCGATGCGCTCGGCGTCTGGTATCAGAACGATCCGGCGCTGGTGAAAGAGCTGGTTGAGCTGCTGTGGCTGAAGGGCGACGAGCCCGTCACCGTCGACGGCAAAACCCAGCCGCTTTCCGACGCGCTGCAGTGGCACTTCGAGCTGACGGTGAACACCCCGAATATCGTTGAAAATTATGCCACCCTCACGCGCAGCGAATCCCTGCTGCCGCTGGTGGGCGACAAAGCGAAGCTGCAGCATTACGCCGCGACGACGCCGATTGTCGATATGGTGCGCTTCTCTCCGGCGCAGCTGGATGCCGACGCGCTGGTCGGCCTGCTGCGTCCGCTGACCCCGCGCCTGTACTCCATTGCTTCTTCTCAGGCCGAGGCGGAAAGCGAAGTGCATATCACCGTGGGCGTGGTGCGCTACGACATCGAAGGCCGCGCCCGTACGGGTGGGGCGTCAGGTTTCCTGGCGGACCGCGTGGAGGAAGAGGGCGAAGTGCGCGTCTTTATCGAGCACAACGATAACTTCCGCCTGCCGACAAACCCGGAAACCCCGGTCATTATGATTGGCCCGGGCACCGGCATTGCGCCGTTCCGCGCCTTTATGCAGCAGCGTGCGGCAGACGAGGCGCCGGGTAAAAACTGGCTGTTCTTCGGCAACCCGCACTTCACCGAAGATTTCCTCTACCAGGTTGAGTGGCAGCGCTATGTGAAAGAAGGCGTGCTGACCCGCATCGATCTGGCCTGGTCCCGCGACCAGAAAGAAAAAGTCTACGTACAAGACAAACTGCGCGAACAGGGCGCAGAGCTGTGGCGCTGGATCAATGACGGTGCCCACATTTATGTCTGCGGCGACGCTAATCGCATGGCGAAAGACGTTGAGCAGGCACTGCTGGAAGTGATTGCCGAATTCGGCGGTATGGATGCCGAAGCGGCGGACGAATTTTTAAGTGAGCTGCGCGTTGAGCGCCGTTATCAGCGAGATGTCTACTAATGAGCGAAAAACATCCAGGGCCACTGGTGGTCGAAGGTAAACTGACAGACGCCGAGCGCATGAAGCTGGAAAGCAACTACCTGCGCGGCACCATTGCTGAAGATCTGAATGACGGTCTCACCGGCGGCTTCAAAGGCGACAACTTCCTGCTGATCCGCTTCCACGGCATGTACCAGCAGGACGATCGCGACATCCGCGCCGAGCGTGCGGAACAGAAGCTGGAGCCGCGTCATGCGATGCTGCTGCGCTGCCGCCTGCCGGGCGGGGTGATCACCACGAAGCAGTGGCAGGCCATCGACAAGTTCGCGGGTGAAAACACGATTTACGGCAGCATCCGCCTGACCAACCGTCAGACCTTCCAGTTCCACGGCATTCTGAAGAAGAACGTGAAGCCGGTGCACCAGATGCTGCACTCCGTCGGGCTGGACGCGCTGGCGACCGCCAACGACATGAACCGTAACGTGCTCTGCACCTCGAACCCGTACGAGTCCGAGCTGCACGCCGAAGCGTACGAGTGGGCGAAGAAGATCTCCGAGCACCTGCTGCCGCGCACTCGCGCCTACGCAGAGATTTGGCTCGATCAGGAGAAAGTCGCGACCACCGACGAAGAGCCGATTCTCGGCCAGACCTATCTGCCGCGTAAGTTTAAAACCACGGTCGTGATCCCGCCGCAAAACGATATCGACCTGCACGCCAACGACATGAACTTCGTGGCGATTGCCGAAAACGGCAAACTGGTCGGCTTTAACCTGCTGGTAGGCGGCGGCCTGTCCATCGAGCACGGTAACAAGAAAACCTACGCCCGCACCGCGAGCGAGTTCGGCTTCCTGCCGCTGGAGCACACGCTGGCCGTGGCCGAAGCGGTCGTGACCACGCAGCGCGACTGGGGCAACCGCACCGACCGTAAAAACGCGAAGACCAAATACACCCTGGAGCGCGTGGGCGTCGAGACGTTCAAAGAAGAAGTGGAGCGTCGTGCGGGCATCAAGTTTGAGCCGATCCGTCCTTACGAATTCACCGGCCGCGGCGATCGCATTGGCTGGGTGAAAGGCATCGACAATAAGTGGCACCTGACGCTGTTTATCGAAAACGGCCGTATTCTGGACTATCCGGGCCGTCCGCTGAAAACCGGCCTGCTGGAAATCGCGAAGATCCACAAAGGCGAGTTTCGCATTACCGCCAACCAGAACCTGATTATTGCCGGCGTGCCCGAGAGCCAGAAGGCGAAAATCGAGAAGCTGGCGCGCGATCATGGGTTGATGAACGCGGTGAAGCCGCAGCGTGAAAACTCGATGGCCTGCGTGTCGTTCCCGACCTGCCCGCTGGCGATGGCCGAAGCGGAACGTTTCCTGCCGTCATTCACTGACAAAGTGGAAGCGATTCTGGAAAAACACGGTATTCCGGACGAGCATATAGTGATGCGCGTTACCGGCTGCCCGAACGGCTGCGGTCGCGCGATGCTGGCCGAGCTGGGGCTGGTAGGGAAAGCCCCGGGTCGCTACAACGTACACCTCGGCGGTAACCGTATGGGGACGCGCATTCCGCGGATGTATCGCGAAAATATCACGGAACCGGAAATTCTCGATTCCATCGACGAGCTTGTCGGGCGCTGGGCGAAAGAGCGCGAAGCGGGTGAAGGCTTCGGCGACTTTACGGTGCGTGCGGGCATCATTCGCCCGGTGCTCGATCCCGCCAGGGATTTCTGGGAGTAACATCCCGACGGTTTTACAGGTGTTGTAGGCCGGGCAAACGCAGTGCCGCCCGGCAAAACTGGCAAACGAGGTTCTTATGTCCGTACTCGATCTAAACGCGCTTAACGCATTGCCAAAAGTCGAACGCATTCTCGCACTCGCAGAAACCAATGCACGCCTTGAAAAGCTGGACGCGGAAGGGCGCGTGGCGTGGGCGCTGGAAAACCTGCCGGGAGACTATGTGCTCTCGTCGAGCTTTGGTATTCAGGCGGCGGTCAGCCTGCATCTGGTGAATCAGATCCGTCCGGACATTCCGGTGATCCTCACCGACACCGGCTACCTGTTCCCGGAAACCTACCAGTTTATTGACGAGCTGACGGACAAGCTTAAGCTGAACCTCAAGGTCTTCCGCGCGACGGAAAGCGCGGCCTGGCAGGAGGCGCGCTACGGCAAGCTGTGGGAGCAGGGCGTTGAGGGCATTGAGAAATACAATGAGATCAACAAAGTTGAGCCGATGAACCGAGCGCTGAAGGAGCTTAACGCGCAGACGTGGTTTGCGGGGCTACGCCGCGAGCAGTCCGGCAGCCGCGCCACGCTGCCGGTGCTGGCAGTTCAGCGCGGGGTCTTCAAAGTGCTGCCGATTATCGATTGGGATAACCGGACGGTGTATCAGTACCTGCAAAAACACGGGCTGAAGTACCATCCGCTGTGGGAGCAGGGCTACCTGTCGGTGGGCGACACCCACACCACGCGCAAATGGGAACCGGGAATGGCGGAAGAAGAGACGCGATTCTTTGGGCTGAAGCGCGAGTGCGGATTGCACGAAGGGTAATACGCTCGTTTTTATTATTGTGTCTTTCCACTCGCCCGGTTCAACCGGGCGAGTGTTTTTTTATTACCGTAAATCATCGCCTTTAATGAAAGATATTTTCTATCCTTGTTTGAGTTTTGCTCTGAAATATAAATAAAGGAAATGATCAATAATAAATTATTGATGGCATTTATTTTATATTCCTCAGGCGATATTAGCTTTGTGATAGCTATCACCGAATAGCATATAAATGCGTGTGATGATTTCTCCTGAAACATGAAGTGTTCTGCTGTCACTTTATTGATGGAGTTTCTGGGCATGTTTAAATACTGGGGAAAGAGTCGTCTCTCTGATAAAGAAGGTGGCGATGACTACCATTTACTTTGCTGGCACGCATTAGATGTTGCCGCATGTGGTTACTGGATAGTGCAGCAAAATGTTTATGGTGTCGCTAATCTCTTTTGCCAGTCAGGCTTGCCGAATCGCGAGCAGGCAGCACAATTTTTTGCGTGGTTATTATGCTGGCATGATACCGGTAAATTCGCGCATTCTTTTCAGCAACGCTACGTTCATCCGGCACTCAATAATCACAGTGAGAAGCCCCACTATTACGAAGATATTCATCATACGACGCTAGGCTACTGGTTATGGCAAAATACACTGCGGGAAAAGTATGAATTATTTCCCGCGTCTGCATTAACGCCACGAAAGTTGCGCAGAGTACTTGAGCGATGGATGCCGCTAACGCTTGGGCACCATGGCCTGCCGCCCGGTATGGCTGACGAACTGATTCATTTCCGTCAGGAGGATAAAAATGCCGCCTGTGATTTTTTGCAGAGCATCAAGACACTCTTTCCACTGCTCAATATTCCGAAACGTTGGGATCGCGAAGCCGAAAGCGCGCGGTTTCCTTCATTATCCTGGAGCTTTTCTGGCGTTATTGTTCTCGCCGACTGGCTGGGGTCTTCCACTCATTATTTTCCGCGCATCGCCAGTGAAATGCCGCTCGATAGTTATTGGCGGCAGGCGCTCGCTAAAGCCGAACGTGCAGTAAAGTCTTTACCCACATCGGCAAAGGTTGCCCCCTTTGGCGGTATAAATCGTCTATTCCCCTTTATTCAACATCCGACCCCTTTACAGCAAAAAGCGCTCGAACTGGATATCAGCGCCGAGGGGCCACAGCTGTTTATTCTGGAAGACATTACCGGCGCGGGGAAAACGGAAGCCGCGATGATTCTGACCCATCGGCTAATGGCGGCCGGAAAGGCGCAGGGTATCTATTTTGGTTTGCCAACGATGGCAACAGCGAATGCGATGTTCAGACGTATGTCTGAATCCTGCCTTGCGTTATATCAGCCCGGCTCGCGCCCGAGCCTGATGCTGGCGCACAGTGCCCGAAATCTGGTCTCCGAATTCAATTCGTCATTATGGTCTGTTGATGCTTCAAATGAAGAAGACAGGGACGGTAGCCAAAGCCAGGGCTGCGCGGCCTGGTTTGCAGACAGTAATAAAAAAGCGCTGCTGGCGGATATTGGTGTGGGCACGCTGGATCAGGCGATGATGGCCGTGATGCCCTTCAAACATAACAACCTGCGCCTGCTGGGGCTTCACCGTAAAGTGTTGTTGGCCGATGAGATCCACGCTTGCGATGCCTACATGTCGTTCATTCTGGAGTGTTTAATCGAAAAGCAAGCTCGCGACGGCAACCCCACTATTTTGCTTTCGGCAACGCTTTCGCAACAGCAGCGTGAACGGCTGGTGACCGCGTTTCTTCGCGGCACGGGCGGTGCAGGTGAGGCACCGCGGCTGGGGCATGATGACTATCCCTGGCTGACGCAGGCAACCGCCGCAGAGGTGATCTCCACCCGCGTGGGCGCGCGGAAGGAGGTAGAACGCAGCGTCTCCGTGGCGTGGCTGTATAGCGAGCAGGATTGCATCACCCTGATTCAACAGGCCGTGCGCAATCGAAAATGCGTGGCCTGTGTGCGCAACTCGGTGGATGATGCCATTCGCTCACGGCGTCAGCTTATTGCCAGTGGCGCGCGAGAGGACGATACGCTGCTGTTTCATAGCCGCTTCGCCTTCCACGATCGTCAGCGGATTGAAAACCAGACGCTGGACTTCTTTGGTAAACACAGCGGCCCGGAACGGGCGGGTAAAGTCATTATTGCCACCCAGGTTATTGAGCAGAGTCTTGATATTGATGTTGATCTGATGATTTCGGATCTGGCTCCCGTCGATTTACTGATCCAGCGGGCGGGGCGATTGCAAAGGCATATCCGTGATTGTCACGGAAGAATAAAAGAGACGGGGCGTGACGAGCGCCCCGCACCGGAACTGTTTATTTTGGCCCCTGAGTGGAATGACAACCCCACCGAAACATGGTTTTCGGGCGCGATGCGCAACAGCGCTTACGTCTATCCCGATCACGGCAAACTGTGGCTAACCCAGCGCATTTTACGCACGCTGGGTGAAATCCGTATGCCTCAGGCTGCCCGGCAGCTTATTGAATCGGTGTATGGAGACGAGACAGACATACCCGATGGCCTGGTGAACACCAGCGACCGTTCGCTGGGGAAATATTACTGCGATCGCGCCATCGCTTCTCAACGCACGCTTAATCTTGCCGCCGGGTATCTGCCCGGTATTCATGACTATCTCCCGGAAAAACTCTCCACCCGGCTGGCGGAAGAGTCTGTCCTTCTGTGGCTGGCAAAAAAGGCTGATGACGAGGTTGTTCCCTATGCACCCGGAGAAAACGGCTGGGAGATGAGTGCATTAAAGGTACGTGAAAGCTGGTGGAGAAAGCACCGCAGCCAGTTCAGCCTGCTTGAGGGTGAGGAGCTGCAGGCATGGTGCGCAGGGCAGCGCAAAGACCCTGAGTTTGCCGTCGTGATTGTGGTGTCAGATTCACCCGCATGCGGCTACTCGTCGCATGAGGGGCTGACGTTTGAAATATGACGGGATGCCCGGAGCCTATTGGCTCCGGGGCTTATCCCCGCTGTCGCGGGGAACGCTGTACCCATTGAACGCAGGCACTAGCTCGGTTTATCCCATCAAGGGAACTTTGAGATTTTACCAAAAGCGAGAGTTGATGAAAATTTATGAAAACATAAGAGCTAATGCCTTTGTTCATAATCAGGCTTGTTGGAGCGGTTAACGAAGCGTATCCTTTGATTTCCACATTAATGACAAGGATAAATTGGAATGATTGTTGGCACTGTTTTGATGACTTTGCTTCAACGTGTAAGCAATTTTTTTAAGTTAAATCGAACATTGGATTGTCTTCTGAGGTTCCAGTTCTGCTTCATAGGAAGAATGAAATTCTCATTCCATATTCGTGTGAAAATGTCATGACAGATCGTATGCCATGTATGACTGCCTGAGAAAGGAGCTGTAAAATTGTTTTCACTCTTAACCACACCCTGGCTGCCCGTCCGTTTTAAGGACGGTTCTACCGGGAAGTTTGCGCCAGCCGATCTGGCTGACGAAAACGTGATAGATATTGCTGCAACGCGCCCCGATTTACAGGGCGCGGCCTGGCAGTTTCTGCTGGGGCTGCTGCAAAGCAGCCTCGCGTCCAGCAATCGCGAGAGCTGGGAGGACATCTGGGAAGACGGGCTAACGCCGGAGGCGGTGCAAAAGGCTTTCGCTCCGCTGGATGCAGCGTTCCAGTTCGGCAGCGAGTCGCCCTCTTTCATGCAGGATTTTGCCGCCCTCGACGGTGAAAAAATCGCTATTGCTTCACTGCTGCCGGAGATCCCCGGTGCGCAAACGCTCCGGCTCAACAAAGATCTGTTCATCAAACGCAACGTCACTCAGCGTTTCTGCCCACACTGCGCCGCGCTGGCACTGTTCTCGTTACAGCTGAATGCGCCTTCCGGTGGTAAAGGTTACCGCACCGGGCTGCGCGGCGGTGGCCCCCTGACCACGCTGATTGAACTGCAGTCATATAGGGGAGAGCGGCAAACGCCGCTGTGGCGAAAGCTGTGGCTGAACGTGATGCCGCAACTGGAGTCTGGTCTGCCACTGCCAACACGGTTCGATGACGCTATTTTTCCCTGGCTCGCGCCTACGCGAACCAGCGAGCGGGCAAGCGCGCTGGTGACCGAGGAGCAGGCGAACAAGCTTCAGGCGTACTGGGGGATGCCGCGCCGCATTCGTCTGGATTTTAGCGCCGTGCAGTCTGGGTATTGCGATCTTTGTCTGGCGCCGAGTGATGAACTGCTGCATTCGATGACGGTAAAAAACTACGGCGTTAACTATGCCGGATGGGTGCACCCGCTTACGCCTTATCGGCTCGCGTTAAAAGGTGAGGCGGAAAAGTACTCTGTCAAACCCCAGCCCGGTGGGCTGATATGGCGAGACTGGCTGGGGCTATCTCAGCATATTGCCGGCGAGAGTAATAACGAATTTCCTGCTCAGGTGGTGAGCCTGTTCTCTCTTTATCGTCCGGCACACACCGTTACCGGAATGTGGGGCTTTGGCTTTGATTTCGACAACATGAAAGCACGCTGCTGGTATGAACACCATCTGCCGCTGTTATTAAACGCAGAAATCAAGCCCCATTTACGACAGGCTGCCCAGACCGCCTCCCGCATCCTTAGCCAGCTTCGAAGCGCATTGAAAGAAGCCTGGTTTTCCGACGCCAGGGGAGATTTCAGCTTTATCGACAGTGATTTCTGGAATCAGACCCAGGGGAAATTCCTGACATTTATCAGCGAAATCGAGAACGGTGCAGATCATGACAGCACGCAACGCGAGTGGCGCGCCATGCTCTGGCGGTATGCGCGGGATGAATTCGATCGCCGCGTATTCACTCACCCTCAGGAGAGCGCGGATCTGAAGCGCTGCATGTCCGCGCGCAAAAAATACTTTACCTCATCGGCGGGCCGGTAATCCACGAATGCCGCCAGAACATCAAGCAGGAGGCTGCGAATGAATATAGTGAAGGACGACCATCACGCAACGCTTAGCGCGTGGCATCAAATGCTGCAGGAAAAGCGTGGCCTGCGCGCCAGCCTGCGGCGCTGCGTAGCCGTTAATGAAATTTGCCTCAGCGACGGGTTCCGATCGTTGCTCATGCAAACCCATACGCTCTGGAAAAGAGAACATCAGGAATGGCGTTTTACCGCGCTGGCGATCGTAGCGGGTCTGGCTGCCCATATTCGGCCTAATGATGAAAAGCTGAATTTTGCTGCACAGCTTGGCCAGTTATCGGGCAACAACCCGGCGATGTCAGTGCTGCGATTTAAACGTCTTTCTGCCACCCGAACGCCGGATGACCTCCTGCGCCAACTGCGTCGTGCCATCAGGCTGCTTGATGGCAAAGCCAATCTGCAGTCGCTGGCTGAGGATATCTTCGTCTGGTGTCGCGAACAGGATGAACTGAAAAACCATATTCGCCGCCCGCAGCAGCCAACCGAATTTATTCGTGTTCGCTGGGCGATGGACTATTACCAGGCGGGAAGCGTGGATGAACAGCACTCTACCGAAAAAGAAAAAGGATGATCCTATGACAACATTTATTCAGCTTCACTTACTGACAGCATACCCGGCAGCCAACCTTAACCGCGACGATACAGGCGCACCGAAAACGGTGATGCTGGGCGGTGCAACGCGTTTGCGTATCTCATCACAAAGCCTGAAGCGCGCGTGGCGCACGTCGGAACTTTTCGAAGCGGCGCTCGCGGGGCATATCGGTACGCGAAGCGGGCGTATTGGACGCGAGGCGGCGCAAATTCTGAAAGACAGCGGCATTGACGAGAAAAAAGCGATTGAATGGGCGAAGGATATCGCTGCCTGTTTCGGCAAAGTCAAAAGTGAAAAGAAACCCAGGGATGTGCTGATCAACACCGAAACAGAGCAACTGGTGCATGTCAGTCCGGCGGAGCTTGAGGCGGTGAGAGCGCTGGCGCATAAGTTAGCGGAAGAAAAACGCCCGCCAACGGAAGACGAGGTCGCGTTGCTCCGCCGCGATCGCATGGCGGTGGATATTGCCATGTTTGGGCGCATGCTGGCCGATAAGCCTGAGTATAACGTTGAAGCAGCCTGCCAGGTCGCCCACGCATTTGGCGTAGGGGAAACCCTCGTCGAAGATGATTTTTTTACCGCCGTTGATGATTTGCGACAGGCGGCAGAAGATGCTGGCGCGGGCCATCTGGGCGAGGCGGGATTTGGGTCAGGCCTGTTCTATACCTACATTTGCATTGACCGCGATCTGCTGCTGAAAAATCTCAACGGTGATGACGCGCTGGTCAATCGCACGCTGCGAGCGTTTACCGAATCGGCACTGAAGGTTTCCCCGACCGGCAAACAGAACAGCTTTGCCAGTCGCGCCTTCGCCAGCTGGGCGCTGGTGGAAAAGGGCGAAGAGCAGCCGCGCTCCCTGGCAACCGCGTTTTACAATCCGATCAACGGTACCGATCAGCTCGGCGTTGCTATCAGCCGTATCACAACGCTGCGGGAGAACATGAACAAGGTCTACGATCAGAACGCGGCGTTCACCGGGTTTAACGTGTTGAGCGGACAGGGCAGCATCAATGACGTGCTTGATTTTATCTGCGCGTAAGGGGCGGATATGAGCCAATACCTGGTGTTTCAGTTACACGGGCCGATGGCCTCCTGGGGCGTAGATGCACCTGGCGAAGTGCGTCACACCCATGCGTTACCCTCGCGCTCAGCCCTGCTAGGGCTGTTGGCTGCGGCGCTGGGTATCCGTCGTGAAGAAGAGGCGCGCCTGAATCAGTTTAATGAGCATTACGCTTTTGTGGTTTGCGCCAGCAAACATTCGCACTGGGCAAGAGATTTCCATACCGTCCAGATGCCCAAAGAAGCGCGAAAAATACGCTATTTCAGCCGTCGGGAGGAGCTGGGCAATCCCAACCGTTTGGGTACCTTAATTTCGCGCCGAGACTATTACACCGATGGCTGGTGGATGGTGGCGCTGAAGGCTACGCCGGGCGCGCCGGTTGCGCTGGATACGTTACGTGATGCCTTATGCCGTCCCGTTTTCCCGCTCTGTTTAGGCCGTAAGAGTCATCCACTGGCGCTCCCGGTTTTGCCGTTGCTGCTGGAGGGCCCTTGTCCGGAAGTGCTGCATGCTGCGCATGGTTTTTACCGTGAAAAGCTGGCGGCGTTGGGCAAGGGAAACGAAAAATTGGCAGCGCTCCAGCCTGAATGCTGTTGGGAAGGGGAACACGACGGGCTGCATGAAACGAAGGTACACCGTCGTCGCGACAGACCTTTAAGCCGCCAGCACTGGCTTTTTGGCGAGCGTATCGTTAGTCAGGGACCGCTTCCCCTGCTCAAGGAGGAATCATGTATCTCTCAAAAATAACGTTAGATACCACCAGGCTTGCTCCAGAGCAGCTACTCCAGCTCGTGGAGCAAGGTGAATATGCCATGCATCAGTGGTTGTGGCGGTTATTCCCCGGTACAGAACAACGGTCGTTTCTTTACCGTCGTGAGGAGCTTCAGGGGGCGTTTCGTTTTTTTGTGCTTTCGCCTCATATACCGGCCAGCCAGGACATTTTTACGGTGGAGTCTCGTCCGTTTGAACCTGTTTTCAGCCCAGGATTACGCTTGCGCTTTACCCTGCGGGCTAATCCGACTCTGTGTAAGGAAGGGAAACGCCACGATCTTCTCATGGAGGCGAAACTCAGGGTGAAAAATAAGGTAGAGAAAGCGGAAATCTGGCCTGTTCAACAACAGGCGGCGCTGGAATGGTTACAACGGCAGGGGGAGCGTAGCGGTTTTTCGCTGGTCACTGCGCAGGTTGAGGGCTATCGGCAACAGCTGATTGTCAGAGCGAAAAATCGGCAACGTATCCAGTTTAGCACCGTCGATTATTCCGGCGTCATTGACGTTCGCGATCCTGCACGCTTTCACGAGCAGCTAACTCTGGGCTTCGGTAAAAGCCGCGCTTTTGGTTGTGGATTGATGCTCATAAAGCCGGAGATCGCTGCATGAGCTTTGTGCCGTTAGGACCGATTCCGTTAAAAGATCGTACCTCGATGATTTTTCTCCAGTACGGTCAATTGGATGTTCTGGACGGTGCATTTGTGCTGATCGATAAGACCGGGGTACGCACACATATCCCGGTTGGCAGCGTAGCCTGCATTATGCTGGAGCCAGGAACACGAATTTCCCATGCAGCAGTCAGGCTTGCCTCGACGGTAGGGACGCTTCTGGTGTGGGTAGGAGAAGCTGGAGTGCGTCTTTATGCGTCGGGTCAGCCCGGCGGCGCGCGCGCGGACAAGCTGTTGTATCAGGCAAAACTGGCGCTGGATGACGATCTGCGGCTAAAGGTGGTGCCCAAAATTTATGAGCTACGTTTTTGTGAGCCACCTCCAGCGCGCCGCTCGGTCGAACAATTACGGGGAATTGAAGGCGCACGAGTTCGCCAGACTTACGCTCTGCTCGCACAACGCTATGGCGTGAAATGGCATGGACGAAAGTACGATCCTAAAGACTGGGAAAAGGGCGACGTGGTGAATCAATGCATCAGTGCGGCAACCTCGTGTCTGTATGGCATAACGGAGGCGGCGGTGTTAGCCGCGGGCTATGCGCCCGCGATTGGCTTTATTCACAGCGGTAAGCCTCTCTCGTTTGTTTATGACATCGCCGACATCATCAAATTTGATACGGTGGTGCCAAAAGCATTCGACATTGCTGCCCGCAACCCCTCCGCGCCGGACAGAGACGTTCGGCTGGCCTGCCGGGATATTTTTCGCACCACTAAAATGACCGGCAAACTGATTCCACTCATAGAGGAGGTTCTTGCTGCCGGAGAGATTGCGCCGCCGCAGCCCGCAGCGGACATGCTTCCGCCTGCCATTCCGGAGCCGCAGGCGCTCGGAGATGAGGGGCATCGGGGAGGTGGAGGATGAGCATGGTCGTGGTGGTTACCGAGAATGTACCGCCTCGTTTGCGTGGCAGGCTGGCCATTTGGCTACTGGAGATCCGCGCAGGGGTATATGTCGGTGATGTTTCGAAACGGATACGTGAAATGATCTGGCAGCAAGTGACGCTACTGGGTGGTGAAGGCAATGTCGCAATGGCCTGGGCCACGAATACCGAATCTGGTTTTGAGTTCCAGACCTGGGGGGAAAACCGTCGTATTCCGGTAGATTTGGATGGTCTTCGATTAGTGTCTTTCTTTCCTGTTACTATTCAATAGGTTACCTGCTCTTTAACATTGTATATTTGTGATCGATATGTTGGTAGGATGTTTTTTCTGTGTAAGTTGTTGATTTATAAGATTGTATATTTAGGGTGTTCCCCGCGTGAGCGGGGATAAACCGAAGATATCTCGTTTTGCTCATAGCGTAGGTGGGTGTTCCCCGCGTGAGCGGGGATAAACCGGGTGGCTGGGAGACTGCAAGCGACGAAGATATGTGTTCCCCGCGTGAGCGGGGATAAACCGATCTGCGCGCTGCCGGTGGCGACACGCGTCACGTGTTCCCCGCGTGAGCGGGGATAAACCGTCAGGCTTTAACATTTATATAGTTTCCCTATTGTGTTCCCCGCGCGAGCGGGGATAAACCGGGGTCGTCTAAGCCGCTGGTCATGACCGGGATGTGTTCCCCGCGCGAGCGGGGATAAACCGGGATTACCTGTGCCGCAATCCAGCCCTGGTGGGTGTTCCCCGCGTGAGCGGGGATAAACCGTTGTTTTAATGGAGGCGAATCCCGATAACTGGGTGTTCCCCGCGTGAGCGGGGATAAACCGTCTCCGCGCCTCCATGCGCTTACAGCGCATCTGTGTTCCCCGCGTGAGCGGGGATAAACCGTGCCAGCGGTTCATTGTCAGCTTGTCGCGCGGGTGTTCCCCGCGTGAGCGGGGATAAACCGTGAGTTGTTTGGCATATAAAGACCCTATCATTGTGTTCCCCGCGTGAGCGGGGATAAACCGGATTTACTCATTTCAATTATTGAAATGGTAGGGTGTTCCCCGCGTGAGCGGGGATAAACCGAGAAACCGTATATCGCAGCCGCGGCCGCTGGAGTGTTCCCCGCGCGAGCGGGGATAAACCGGGATTACCCCTGAAGTGCTGAATTTCATCAAGGTGTTCCCCGCGCGAGCGGGGATAAACCGGGTGTGCCGTCCAGCTGGCGCCAGCTGGTCAAGTGTTCCCCGCACGAGCGGGGATAAACCGTCAGCAAATCGTTCGTTGCAGCGCTTCTGCGCGTGTTCCCCGCGCGAGCGGGGATAAACCGTTCCCTCCTCGTTTTCCTGTTTTTTACAACAAGTGTTCCCCGCGCGAGCGGGGATAAACCGGTGAGGAGTTCAGATTGTGTTCGAATTTAAGTATGTTCCCCACATCAGCGGGGAAAGCCCGCTATTTCCCCGCTTTTGCCAGCTCCTTCACCAGCGGCAGCATCACCTTCACCACATCACGGCTGCGGTGCTCAATTCGCTGCGGCAGTGCGCTGTCGATGTGCTGCTGATTATCCAGCATCACGTTGTGCCAGCTTGTCCCGTCCGGGAAGGCCTTCGTTTTCGCCCGCTGCTGGTAGCCATCTTTATTGCCCAGCGCCCAGTTTGTCGCTTCCACGTACAGCACCGGAATGCCCGCCTTATCGAACACTTCGCCGTCGTTGCAGCAGCCGGTGCCTCGCGGATAATCCGGGTTCCCGCCGGGATTACTGGTGGCATAAACGCCATGGCTGCGGGCAATGGCCAGCGCCCGGTCGCGCGTCAGTTTTCGCACGGTACCCGGCGTACTCTGCCCGCTGTTGAAATAGAGCTTGTCGCCGACGATCAGGTTATCGAGGTTGATCACCAGCAGCGTATTTTTCTTCTCCTCTGCGCTCATGCGCTTAAGGAGATTCTCAGCGCCGAGCTTGCCCTCTTCTTCACCGCTGGTGGCTACAAAACGAATGCCATATTGGGTGGGGACATTTTTCATCCGCTCTGCCAGTTCGAGCATCACGCCCAGGCCTGCCGCGTTATCGTCCATGCCCTGCAGCGTCAGCCCGCCAAGATTGTTGTCCGTATCGGCATCGCTCAGCGGGGCGTAGGTATCAAGGTGCGCCATAATAATAATTTGCTCTTTTGCGCTACCTTCGTGCGCCGCAATCACCGTACTGCCGGTCACGTTATGCCAGTTTTTCGTTTTATTTCGTGAGGTATACACGTAGCGGCTGTGAAACGACCGGATGTCGCTCTGGTAACCCATGTCGGCAAACTGCTGGCGAAGATAGTCGGCGGAGAGCATTTCCGCAGGCGAGCCGGTCATGCGGCCAGGGAAGACGGTGGCAATATGCCGAGCCTGCATATTGGCGATGTCACCATAAGGTGGGTTTTTTGCCTGAGCGGGAAGAATAAAGCAAACGCCGAGCGCCAGGGCAGCAATACGGTGGCGCATTGCGGAAAACATAGTGAGTCCTTAAAAACAGAGCAAAATAATAACCCGTCTAGTATGAAACTGTGATCGTCCATACACAATTTGAATTGTTCTTAAATGCCCGAAATGTCGCGCGTTAAGCACTTTTTGGTATTAGCATTTTCAGGGCGTTATTCCATTGAGTAACTACTCATTCCAATTCGTAATTTCATTCGATCTAAGCCGCCCCCTATAGTCCCTTTATTCCTCGTTGTTAGTGAGTTGTTGCTTGTGGACTATCTGCCCTTATTTGCCGCGATAAAAGAGAAGCCGGTGCTGGTTGTTGGCACGGGTGAAATCGCCGATCGCAAAATCGCGTTTCTTCATCGCGCAGGGGCGCAGGTGCGGGTAGTTGCAGAGGCGGATTTTGACGAATCACACATCGACAGCGTCGTGCTGGTCATTGCGGCGACCGAAGACCGCGAACTGAACCGGCGGATCTCCGACGCCGCTCAGGCCCGTTACCGCCTGGTGAACGTGGTGGACGACCAGCCTTTATGCTCGTTTATCTTTCCGTCGATCGTTGACCGTTCGCCGCTGCTGGTGGCCATCTCCTCCGGCGGTACCGCGCCGGTGCTGGCGCGCGTGCTGCGGGAAAAAATCGAAGCGCTGCTGCCGACCAGCCTCGGACGCATGGCGGAGAAGGCCAGCTACTGGCGCAACCACCTGAAAACCCGCCTGACCAGCGTGACGGAACGCCGTCGCTTCTGGGAACGCGTGTTTCGCGGCCGCTTTGCCAGCCTGATGCAGGCCGGCAATGAGACCGCGGCGCAGAAAATCCTCGAGGACGAACTGGATAACCCCGGCAGCACGGGCGGGGAGATCATTCTGGTGGGCGCGGGGCCGGGCGATGCCGGGCTCCTGACGCTGCGCGGCCTGCAGGTGCTGCAGGACGCGGACGTGGTGTTTTACGATCATCTGGTCACCGACGGCGTGCGCGAGCTGATCCGTCGCGACGCGGAGCAAATCTGCGTCGGAAAACGGGCTGGCGAGCACTCTGTGCCGCAGCACGACACCAACCAGATGCTGGTTGACGCCGCCAAAGCGGGTAAAACCGTGGTGCGCCTGAAGGGGGGCGATCCGTTCATTTTCGGTCGCGGCGGCGAAGAGCTGCAGGCGGCAGCCGAAGCGGGCGTACCGTTCCAGGTGGTGCCCGGCATTACGGCGGCTTCTGCGGTAACGGCCTATGCCGGTATCCCGCTCACCCATCGCGATTATGCTCAAAGCGTCACCTTTGTGACCGGCCACTACAAGGCCGACAGCGCGCCGTTTGACTGGTCGCATCTCGCCCAGAGCCGCCAGACGCTGGCGATATACATGGGCACGATGAAGGCGGCAGACATTAGTGAACAGCTTATTCAGCACGGCCGCGAGGCGACGACGCCCGTTGCCGTCATTTCTCGCGGCACCCGCGTCGATCAGCACGTTGCGACGGGCACCCTGGAACATCTTGCAGCCCTGGCGAAAGACGCCCCGATGCCCGCCCTGATCGTGGTGGGGGAAGTGGTGCATCTGCACAGCACGCTCGCCTGGTTTCAGCACACAACCGATACAGAAGGCTTTGGTTCTTCTGTTGTAAATTTGGCTTAAGGAACGGTTATGGACCAAAAACGTCTTACACACCTGCGGCAGCTCGAAGCGGAAAGTATCCATATTATCCGCGAAGTGGCCGCCGAGTTTTCTAACCCGGTGATGATGTACTCCATCGGTAAAGATTCCAGCGTCATGCTGCATCTGGCGCGTAAAGCGTTTTATCCGGGTACGCTGCCGTTCCCGCTGCTGCACGTGGACACCGGCTGGAAATTCCGCGAAATGTACGAGTTCCGCGACCGTACCGCGAAAGCCTACGGCTGCGAGCTGCTGGTGCATAAAAACCCGGAAGGGGTGGCGATGGGCATTAACCCGTTCGTGCACGGCAGCGCCAAGCACACCGATATCATGAAAACCGAAGGGCTGAAGCAGGCCCTGAATAAATACGGTTTTGACGCGGCCTTCGGCGGCGCGCGTCGTGACGAAGAGAAGTCCCGTGCCAAAGAGCGTATCTACTCCTTCCGCGACCGCTTCCACCGCTGGGATCCGAAAAACCAGCGTCCGGAGCTGTGGCACAACTACAACGGCCAGATTAACAAGGGCGAAAGTATCCGCGTCTTCCCGCTCTCCAACTGGACCGAGCTGGATATCTGGCAGTACATCTATCTGGAAAACATCGAGATCGTTCCGCTGTACCTGGCCGCCGAGCGTCCGGTGCTGGAGCGCGACGGCATGCTGATGATGATCGACGACGATCGCATCGACCTGCAGCCGGGCGAAGTGATTAAAAAACAGATGGTGCGTTTCCGTACTCTCGGCTGCTGGCCGTTGACCGGCGCGGTGGAATCCAGCGCGCAGACGCTGCCGGAGATCATTGAAGAGATGCTGGTGTCCACCACCAGCGAGCGACAGGGGCGCGTGATTGACCGCGACCAGGCAGGCTCCATGGAGCTGAAGAAACGTCAGGGTTATTTCTAAGGAGCCGCCATGAACACCACTATTGCTGAACAAATTGCCAACGAAGGCGGCGTGGAAGCGTACCTGCACGCGCAACAACACAAAAGCCTGCTGCGTTTTCTGACCTGCGGCAGCGTGGATGACGGGAAAAGTACCCTGATTGGCCGCCTGCTGCACGATACGCGCCAGATTTACGAAGATCAGCTCTCTTCTCTGCACAACGACAGCAAGCGTCACGGCACCCAGGGTGAAAAGCTCGACCTGGCCCTGCTGGTGGACGGCCTGCAGGCGGAGCGCGAGCAGGGCATCACCATCGACGTGGCCTACCGCTACTTCTCTACCGAGAAGCGCAAATTTATTATCGCCGACACCCCGGGGCACGAGCAGTACACCCGTAACATGGCGACCGGCGCGTCCACCTGCGACCTGGCGATCCTGCTGATGGACGCGCGTAAAGGCGTGCTGGATCAGACCCGTCGTCACAGCTTTATCTCGACGCTGCTGGGGATCAAGCACCTGGTGGTGGCGGTCAACAAGATGGATCTGGTGAACTTCAGCGAAGAGACGTTCGAGGAGATCCGCCAGAGCTACCTGACCTTTGCCGAACAGCTGCCGGGCAACCTGGATATTCGCTTTGTGCCGCTCTCGGCGCTGGAAGGGGATAACGTCGCCTCCCAGAGCGCGAACATGCCGTGGTACAGCGGCCCGACGCTGCTGGAGGTGCTGGAAACCGTTGAGATCCAGCGCGTGGTCGACACCCAGCCGATGCGCTTCCCGGTGCAGTACGTGAATCGTCCAAACCTCGATTTCCGCGGCTTCTCGGGCACCCTTGCGTCAGGCTCCGTGAAGGTCGGCCAGCGCGTTAAGGTGCTGCCGTCCGGCGTGGAATCGACCATTGCCCGCATCGTCACCTTCGACGGTGACCTGCAGGAAGCGGGCGCCGGTGAAGCGGTTACGCTGGTGCTGAAAGACGAAATTGATATCAGCCGGGGCGACCTGCTGGTCGACGCGCAGGAAACGCTGGCGGCGGTTCAGGGCGCTTCCGTGGACGTGGTGTGGATGGCGGAACAGCCGCTGACCGCTGGCCAAAGCTACGACATCAAAATTGCGGGCAAGAAAACCCGCGCCCGCGTGGACGGCATTCAGTTCCAGGTGGACATCAACAACCTGACCCACCGTGACGTGAGCGAGCTGCCGCTGAACGGTATTGGTCTGGTCGATCTGACCTTCGACGAACCGCTGGTGCTGGACCCGTATCAGCAGAACCCGGTCACGGGCGGGCTGATTTTTATCGACCGTCTGACTAACGTTACCGTCGGCGCGGGGATGGTTCGTGAGCCAAACGAGCAGGCGACCGCTGCTTCTGAATTCAGCGCCTTTGAGCTGGAGCTGAACGCGCTGGTGCGTAAACACTTCCCGCACTGGGGCGCGCGCGATCTGCTGGAGGGCAAGTAATGGCCGCCCATGATGAGAACGTCGTCTGGCATCCTCATCCGGTCACCGTCGCCCAGCGCGAAAAGCTCCACGGTCACCGTGGGGTGGTGCTGTGGTTTACCGGGCTGTCCGGCTCGGGTAAATCAACGGTGGCGGGCGCGCTGGAAGAGGCGCTCTATCAGCAGGGCGTCAGTACCTACCTGCTGGATGGCGACAACGTGCGCCACGGCCTGTGCAGCGATTTAGGGTTTAGCGACGACGACCGCAAAGAGAACATTCGTCGGGTGGGCGAAGTCGCCAGCCTGATGGCTGACGCGGGGCTGGTGGTGCTGACCGCGTTTATCTCTCCGCACCGCGCCGAGCGCCAGATGGTGCGCGAACGCGTGGGCCAGGATCGCTTTATCGAGGTGTTTGTCGATACGCCGCTGGAAATTTGTGAAGCGCGCGACCCGAAAGGGCTGTACAAGAAAGCGCGGGCCGGAGAACTGCGCAACTTCACCGGCATTGACGCGGTATACGAAGCGCCTGAATCGCCTGAAATTCACCTGGAGGGTCAACAATTGGTAACAAATTTAGTAAGCCAATTATTAGACCTGCTCAGACGGGACGATATTATCAGATCCTGAGGCGGTATCGTTCGGGAGCTGTCTTCCCGAACGATGAGTCACGGTCACAGGACTAGCTATGCGCAACAGTGAACATTACATCACCACCAGGTCGGAGCCGCTCGCGACCGACGACGAAACGACCTGGTCATTTCCTGGGGCCATCATTGGCTTCGTCGCATGGCTGCTGGCGCTGGGCATTCCGTTTCTCATCTACGGCGGCAACACGCTGTTCTTCTTTCTCTACACCTGGCCTTTCTTTCTGGCGCTGATGCCCGTGGCGGTTGTCGTCGGCATTGCGCTGCACTCGCTGCTCAACGGCAAGCTCCTCTACAGCACCGTGGTCACGATTGTGACGGTGGTTCTGATGTTTGGTCTGTTATTTTTGTGGCTCATGGGCTAACTTCAGCCATAATTCAAACCGTAACCAACTGTGTAACGATATTGTGCAGGACGATTCTGCGGAAAAAATGTGGTACATTTGCCCGCGATGTTGCGGCATCTCTGTTACCCCGGCGTAGTGCTCTGGGGAAGTCTTGGGATGATGATGCCGTTTTTCAGGGGGCAGGATGGGTAAACTAACGCTGCTGTTGCTGGCTTTGCTAATCTGGCTGCAATATTCGCTGTGGTTCGGTAAGAACGGACTGCACGACTACAGCCGGGTGAGCGATGACGTCGCGGCTCAGCAGGCAACAAACGCCAAACTTAAGGCGCGAAACGATCAACTCTTCGCTGAAATTGATGACCTCAATGGCGGGCAAGAGGCGATTGAGGAACGCGCACGCAATGAACTCAGTATGACTAAGCCGGGCGAAACCTTTTATCGTCTGGTACCGGATGCGTCTAAACGCAATCAGGGCTCAGCACAAAACAATCGATAATCAGGCCCAGGATTACGACATGGCAGTAACTTTTTCGGACGTATGCGCCGTGGTGCCGGCCGCAGGTTTTGGCCGGCGCATGCAGACAGAATGTCCCAAGCAGTACCTCTCTATTGGCGATAAAACGATCCTCGAGCACGCCGTGGCGGCGCTGCTGGCGCACCCGCGGGTGACGCGTGTGATCATCGCTATCAGCCCTGGCGATGCGCGCTTCGCGCAGCTGCCGCTGGCAAATCACCCACAGATTACCGTCGTTGACGGCGGTACCGAGCGCGCCGATTCCGTTTTGGCGGGCATTCAGGCTGCCGGAAACGCGCCGTGGGTGCTGGTGCATGACGCGGCGCGTCCATGCCTGCATCAGGACGACCTTGCGCGCCTGCTGGCGCTGAGCGAAACCAGCAAGGTGGGCGGCATTCTGGCCGCGCCGGTGCGCGACACCATGAAGCGCGCCGAGCCGGGCAAACAGGCTATCGCCCACACCGTCGATCGCGTCGATTTATGGCACGCGCTGACGCCCCAGTTTTTCCCCCGCGAATTACTCCACGACTGCTTAACGCGTGCGCTTAACGAAGGTGCGACCATTACGGACGAAGCCTCTGCGCTGGAGTATTGCGGCTTCCACCCAACGCTTGTTGAAGGACGTGCTGATAATATTAAAGTGACGCGTCCGGAAGACTTACAGCTCGCGGAATTTTATCTTACCCGTTCGACCCATCAGGAGAAGGCATAATGCGAATTGGACACGGTTTTGATGTACACGCCTTTGGCGGAGAAGGCCCAATTATCATTGGCGGCGTGCGTATTCCTTACGAAAAAGGTCTGCTGGCGCATTCTGATGGCGACGTGGCGCTGCATGCGCTGACCGACGCCCTGCTTGGCGCGGCCGCGCTGGGTGATATCGGCAAGCTGTTCCCGGACACCGATCCGGCATTTAAAGGCGCCGACAGCCGCGAGCTGCTGCGCGAAGCGTGGCGCCGCATCCAGGCGAAAGGCTATACCCTCGGCAACGTCGACGTGACGATTATTGCCCAGGCTCCCAAAATGCTGCCGCACATTCCGCAGATGCGCGTGTTTATTGCAGAAGATCTGGGCTGCCATATGGACGATGTGAACGTCAAAGCGACGACGACCGAAAAGCTGGGCTTTACCGGTCGCGGCGAAGGGATTGCCTGTGAGGCCGTAGCGCTGCTGCTGAAGGCGAGCAAATGACGGACTTCGACAATCTGACCTACCTGCACGGCAAACCGCAGGGGAACGGCGTGCTGAAAGCCAGCCCTGAAGATTTCCTCGTGGTCGAGGATTTGGGGTTTGAGCCGGATGGCGAAGGCGAACATATCCTGGTGCGTATTCTGAAAAATGGCTGCAATACCCGCTTTGTGGCCGACGCGCTGGCAAAATTCCTCAAAATTCATGCCCGAGAAGTGAGCTTTGCCGGGCAGAAAGATAAACACGCCGTCACGGAACAGTGGCTCTGCGCGCGCGTTCCCGGCAATACGATGCCTGATTTAAGCAAATTTGAGCTTGAGGGCTGTAAGGTACTGGAGTTTGCCCGCCACAAGCGCAAGCTGCGTCTGGGGGCGTTGAAAGGTAACGCGTTTACCCTCGTGCTGCGCGAAGTGACAAATCGCGAAGACGTTGAAAAACGTCTGAACGCTATCAATGAACGCGGCGTACCGAACTACTTTGGCGCGCAGCGCTTTGGCATTGGCGGCAGCAACCTTCAGGGCGCGCTGCGCTGGGCGCAAAGCGACGCGCCGGTGCGGGACAGGAATAAACGCAGTTTTTGGTTGTCGGCGGCCCGCAGCGCGTTGTTTAATCAGATTGTGAGCGAAAGGCTGAAAAAACCGGACGCGAATCAAGTTGTTGTTGGCGATGCGCTACAATTAGCGGGACGCGGAAGCTGGTTTGTGGCAACGGCCGAAGAGATGGCCGATGTGCAGTCGCGCGTGGACGCAAAAGCGCTGATGATTACCGCCGCGTTGCCCGGTACGGGCGACTGGGGAACGCAGGGCGATGCGCTGGCCGCCGAGCAGTCAGCCGTGGCGGATGCGCCAGAACTGCAATCCTTGCTGGTGCGGGAAAAAGTTGACGCGGCGCGCCGCGCGATGCTGCTCTATCCGCAGCAGCTAGGCTGGAACTGGTGGGATGACGTGACCGTCGAGTTACGCTTCTGGCTACCGGCAGGTAGCTTTGCCACCAGCGTTGTCAGGGAAATTATCAACACGTCGGGTGATTATGCGAATATTGCTGAGTAACGATGACGGGATCCACGCGCCGGGCATTCAGACCCTGGCGAAACACCTCCGCGAATTTGCGGATGTGCAGGTCGTGGCGCCCGATCGTAACCGCAGTGGAGCGTCTAACTCTTTGACGCTGGAGTCGTCGCTTCGCACCTTTACCTTTGAAAATGGCGATATTGCCGTGCAGATGGGCACGCCGACCGACTGCGTCTTTTTGGGCGTGAACGCGCTGATGCGGCCGCGCCCGGACATCGTCGTCTCCGGCATTAACGCCGGGCCTAACCTCGGCGATGACGTGATTTACTCCGGCACCGTGGCTGCCGCAATGGAAGGGCGCCACTTGGGGTTCCCGGCGCTGGCGGTCTCGTTAAACGGCCACACGCACTACGACACCGCCGCCGCGGTCACCTGTTCGATCCTGCGGGCGCTCGGCCGCGAGCCGTTGCGGACCGGACGTATCCTCAATATCAACGTGCCGGATCTTCCTCTCGATGAAATTAAAGGCATTCGCGTCACGCGCTGCGGAAGCCGACATCCTGCCGATCAGGTGATCCCACAGCAGGATCCTCGCGGCAACACGCTTTACTGGATTGGTCCTCCCGGCGATAAGTGCGATGCGGGCCCGGATACCGACTTCGCCGCCGTGGATGAAGGCTATGTTTCGGTTACTCCGCTGCACGTAGATTTAACCGCGTATAGCGCGCATGATGTGGTGTCGGGCTGGCTGGAACGCGCAGGAGTGAACGCGCAATGGTAAACAAACGTGTACAAACTCTTCTGGAACAACTGCGCACGCAGGGGATACGCGACGAGCACGTGCTTGAAGCGCTTGCTCAGGTTCCGCGTGAGAAATTTGTAGACGAGGCGTTTGAACACAAAGCGTGGGAAAACGTGGCGCTGCCCATCGGGCAGGGCCAGACGATTTCGCAGCCTTACATGGTGGCACGCATGACGGAGCTGCTGGAGCTAACGCCCGACTCCCGCGTGCTGGAGATTGGCACCGGGTCGGGGTATCAGACCGCGATCCTGGCGCATCTGGTGCATCACGTCTGCTCCGTTGAGCGAATCAAAGGTTTACAGTGGCAGGCGCGTCGTCGCCTGAAACAACTGGATTTACATAATGTTTCGACACGACACGGTGATGGATGGCAGGGTTGGAAGGCGCGCGCCCCGTTTGACGCAATCATCGTGACGGCGGCCCCGCCTGAAATTCCAGCAGCCCTGTTGTCGCAGCTGGATGAGGGGGGCATTCTGGTTCTGCCTGTCGGGGACGAGCAGCAGCTGTTAAAGCGCGTTCGTCGGCGCGGCGGCGAGTTTATTATCGACACCGTGGAGGCCGTGCGCTTTGTGCCTCTGGTGAAGGGGGAGTTGGCCTGAGACTCGGATTTATCCAGGGTTATTAAGGCAAATTCAGCGTATGGTGTGGCGCGAAAGATTCGTGCCATCACGGTAAATTTTAAGTCACTGGTAGTTAACACATTCCTGGGGGATAAATGAGCGCGGGAAGCCCTAAATTCACCATCAGCCGTGTTGCGGCATTATCACTGGTTTCGCTCTGGCTGGCAGGCTGTACAAGTTCTAACAACGCGCCTGCGCCCGTCAGTTCCGTCGGTGGAAACAGCGGCTCCGGTAACACGTCCAGCGGAATGTTAATCACGCCGCCGCCTAAAATGGGCACTGCTGCGCCGCAGCAAACACCACAAATTCAGCCTGTGCAACATCCTGTTACACAGCCAATGCAGGTTCAGCCAGTTGAACAACCTGTTCAGACCCAAAATGGCCGCATAGTCTATAACCGGCAGTATGGGAACATTCCGAAAGGCAGCTACACCGGCGGCAGCACTTATACCGTCAAGCGTGGCGATACGCTGTTCTACATTGCCTGGATCACCGGGAACGATTTCCGCGACCTCGCGCAGCGCAATAACGTCCAGGCCCCGTATGGTCTGGAGGTCGGGCAAACGCTTCAGGTAGGCAACGCGACGGGCACGCCGCTGACGCCTGGCAACACCGTTTCAGCGGCCGACGTAACGGCTCAAAATAACAGCGTTAAGCCTGCACAAAAATCCACCACGGTGGTTGCTTCACAACCTGTAATTACGTATTCTGAGGACTCAGGTGATCAGACTGCTAACAAAATGTTGCCGAATAATAAAGGGACTGCGACTACTGTCACAGCACCGGTTACGGCACCTGTGGTTAGCTCTACTGAACCGACTGCCAGCAGTATGACCTCCAGTTCGCCAATCTCTGCATGGCGATGGCCAACTGACGGCAAGGTTATCGAGAACTTCTCTTCCTCCGAAGGGGGAAATAAAGGGATCGATATCGCAGGGAGTAAAGGACAGGCTATCATCGCGACCGCAGACGGGCGCGTTGTGTATGCCGGTAACGCTCTGCGCGGTTACGGTAATCTTATTATCATCAAACATAACGATGATTACCTGAGTGCCTACGCCCATAACGACACAATGCTGGTCCGGGAACAACAAGAAGTTAAGGCGGGGCAAAAAATCGCTACCATGGGTAGCACCGGAACCAGTTCTACACGCTTGCATTTTGAAATTCGTTACAAGGGGAAATCCGTAAACCCGCTGCAGTATTTGCCGCAGCGATAATTTGACGGGGCATGCCAGCCAGGGTGTCTCGTTCAGGGATCACGGGTAGGAGCCACCTTATGAGTCAGAATACGCTGAAAGTTCATGATTTAAATGAAGACGCGGAATTTGATGAGAACGGAGTAGAGGCTTTTGACGAAAAAGCCTTAGTAGAAGAGGAACCCAGTGATAACGATTTGGCTGAAGAAGAGCTGTTATCGCAGGGCGCCACACAGCGTGTACTGGACGCGACTCAGCTTTACCTTGGGGAGATTGGTTACTCCCCACTGCTAACGGCCGAAGAAGAAGTCTATTTCGCACGTCGTGCTTTGCGTGGTGATGTGGCCTCGCGCCGTCGCATGATTGAAAGTAACCTGCGACTGGTCGTGAAAATTGCCCGCCGTTACGGCAATCGTGGTCTGGCTCTGCTGGATCTGATTGAAGAGGGCAACTTAGGTCTCATCCGCGCAGTTGAGAAGTTTGACCCGGAACGCGGGTTCCGTTTCTCAACCTACGCGACCTGGTGGATTCGTCAGACCATCGAACGGGCTATTATGAACCAGACCCGTACGATCCGCCTGCCGATCCACATCGTCAAAGAGTTGAACGTGTATCTGCGTACCGCGCGCGAGTTGTCCCATAAGCTGGACCACGAGCCAAGCGCAGAAGAAATTGCCGAACAACTCGATAAACCGGTTGATGACGTGAGCCGTATGCTGCGTCTCAACGAGCGCATTACCTCGGTTGACACCCCGCTGGGTGGCGACTCCGAAAAAGCGCTGCTGGACATCCTGGCCGATGAAAAAGACAACGGCCCGGAAGACACCACGCAGGACGATGACATGAAGCAGAGCATCGTCAAATGGCTGTTCGAACTGAACGCCAAACAGCGTGAAGTGCTGGCACGTCGTTTCGGTTTACTGGGGTATGAAGCTGCGACACTGGAAGACGTCGGCCGTGAAATTGGCCTGACCCGTGAACGTGTTCGTCAGATTCAGGTTGAAGGTCTGCGCCGCCTGCGTGAAATCCTGCAGGGGCAAGGTCTGAATATCGAAGCGCTGTTCCGCGAATAAGCAACCCTTCGTCAAAAAAGGCCCGTCGTGAGACGGGCCTTTTTCTTTTGCGCTACGGCTGCGCCGTTTCGTGCAGCAAACGCCAAACTATCCGATCGCCTTCCTGATTGAGCACCGCGGTTGACCAGCGCACGTTGACGGGCAGCTCTGGCCGGGTTTGCGTCTCCCGGTAGTGAAGCACCGCGCCCCCCTCCCAGTGCTGGATCGTGGAGAGTTCATCAATGACGATCTTCAGTCCGGGACGGCTTCCGCGCTGGTTTTTCAGAAAGCTGGCCAGGCCGCTATAGTCGATATGAGCACCGCCCGGCGGGAGCATCAGAAAATCTGGACTGAAGCGGGCGAGCAGGGCGTCGGAATTGCCTTCACCCTTGCCTAACCACTCTTCAAGCGCAATGTGGAGGTCGATAATGTCGTGTTCGAAAGGCGTCATGAATTCTCCTGTCGCAGCTGGCTCAGCACCTGCGTATTGTTAAGACGAAAAGCATACAGTACAGGCAGCAAGGTCATGCCTGCGGCAAAAATAAACATCTCGTGCCAGGCGGCGAGCGGCGTTAGCCAGGCCTGCGCCAGGTTCAGCGCCTGCGCCAGCAGCAGGGCTCCGGCAAAAAAGCTCAGTTGACGATTCAGATTCCACAGCGCGCTGGCATCCGGCATCTCATCCCGGCGCGTTGTCAGAAACGCGCTGCTCTGTGCCGTACTGCTGCACAGGCTTCCCCCCGCGCCCATCAGGGTAAACGCAACGGCAGGGAGCAGCGCTGACGAGCTGACGTCAATCAAAAGCAGAATACCCGCCGCCTGCAGCAGGCAGCCGATGACGATCAGCGGGCCGGGGCCGATACGGTTAAAATAGCGTCCCGTTGCCGTGATGGCGATAAACGAAGCTATGGACCACGGCAGCATCAGCATCCCCGTTGCGGCCGGGCTCATGTGCGCCACCTGCTGAAGATAAAACATTCCCGTGACGTTCACCCCAATAAACATGCCGGGTACGCATAAATAGACAAGCATGGAAAAACGCAAAAGCGGGTTCGCGAGTAACGGCAGGTTTAGCAGTCTGGCCGTTTTCATCGCGGGCATTTCGTGTTTCAGCCACAGGCAGGCCAGCGCAAAGGTCACAACCGCGACCGGCAGCGTGGCGAAAAATATCCACCGCCAGCTTAGCGCCTGCACCAGCAGGCCCCCGATAGCAGGGGAGCAGGCGGGAGCAAGCAACGCGACCAGCATCACCGCCGAGGAGAGTTTGGCGCGCTCGTGAGGCTTAAACTGTTGCCAGGTCAGCGCCTGTCCGACGGGGATCAATAACCCCCCTCCCACGCCCTGCAGCACTCGCCAGGCGATAAGACCTTCAAGCGTAGCAGACAGGCCCGCCGCCGCAGAGGCTGCGCTGAACAGAAAGAGCGAAAGCAGGATGACGCGCTTTGGTCCGATGCGGCGCGTGAGGATGCTGCTGAACGGGATCACCAGCGTCAGGCCGGCAATGTACCCGTTACTGACCCAGGCAAGGGCTGAAGGCGTGGTGTTAAAGGCGTGGGCCATTGCCGGGAAGGCGACGCTGGCAATAAACATGTTGATCAAATCAAGAAAAAAGCCCAGCAGATAAACAGCGGCGACTTTGCTGCGATACGTCATGGTGGATCCTCCGGTGAGGTGGGGTATCGTATCGATCCGGGAAGCACGGATAAACGCGACAAAGCGCGATATACTGTCAAAAATATTTTGACGGTTTAGGACGTGAAGATGATTAACCTCCAGCGGACGCAGATGTTTGTCGCGGTGGCCGATACCGGCAGTTTTACGGCGGCCGCCGAGGCTATGGGACTGACAAAAGCCGTGGTCAGCTTCAATATTCGCCAGCTTGAAGATGAGCTGGGCGTTACGCTGCTGCTGCGCTCCACCCGTCGCCTGACGTTAACCGAGGCGGGCGCGCTTTTTCATCAGCGCAGCGTGGCGCTTCTGAAGGATGCAGAGCGGCTGCAGGATGATGTCCGCGCCAACCATGCGGGGCTCACCGGTGAACTGCGGATCACGACCACGCCCGAATATGGCGCAAAGGTGGTGGTGCCGCTACTGGCCGAGTTCAGCCAGCAGCATCCGGATCTTCGCGTGCGGCATGTTTCGTCGTCCCTGCACGCCGACCTTATCTCGGAGCGCTTTGACGTGGCGATCCGGCTAGGGACGCTTGCCGATTCGCGCAACCACGCCGCGCTGATTTCGCACTTCTCGATTCTCCCCGTCGCGATGCCCGAGTGGCTTGTGAGAAATCCGATCGCATCGCTTTCGCAGCTGGCCCACGCGGACTGGATTATCCACGAGCGCCTGGCCTCGCCGCTGCGCTGGCAGGTGAAAGATGCCGGCGGTGCGACTGAAACGCTGGAGATAAAAAAAGCGCCGCGCCTGTTTGCCGACAGCGCTCAGGCCCTGATGGCCTTTGCGCTCGCTGGCGGTGGCGTGGCGTTGCTGCCGGAATGGCTGGCGCGCGATGCGCTTGATGCGGGGAAACTGGTCCCGGTTTTACCGGAATATACTTTTGCGCGGCAGGGCATCTATGCGGTTTATCCCGATGCCCGGCATGTGTCAGCGAAAGTGCGCACCTTTATCGATTTTATGCGCACCCGCGTGAATTAATCGTGCATCATCTTTTTGATGAGCGCAGAGAACTGCTCCCGCTCGGCCTTGCTAAGACGGCCTAAAAACGCCTCATCCACCTCGTTGCCAACCGGTTGACAGCCTGCAAGCAGGGCTTCTCCTTCCGGCGTCAGGAAGACAAACCGGCGGCGCTTGTCGGCGGGATCGTGCTCGCGTTTGACCAGCCCGCGCGCCTCCATCCGGCTGAGCATCTCCGCCAGGGTCGCTTTGGTGCTGACCGCCACTTCGGTCAATGCCACCTGTTCAATGCCCGGATGCTCGGCAATGGAGCGCATAACCGCATACTGTGGCTTGGTCAGTTCAGGTAAGGCATGTTGCCACTGCGCGGTATGCTGTTGAAAAAGCTGACGTAACAGGTGGAACGCCTCTTGTCTTAGTTTCATGAACACTCCGACAGAAAAAATCTCCCCCTATGATAGCCGCTAACGCACAGGATGATAACGCGGCAATTTTTAGCTATTTGTGTGATCGTGTACGAACGATCTTGTCAGGAAAGTAATCCGGGAGTAGTTTATCTACAATGTTCGTACACGAACAAATTGATTGAGGTGATAAATGAGATTGATAGTCGGAATGACGGGGGCAACGGGTGCTCCGCTGGGCGTGGCGCTGCTGCAGGCGCTGCGGGAAATGCCGGAGGTGGAGACGCATCTGGTCATGTCGAAGTGGGCAAAAACCACCATTGAGCTGGAAACGCCCTACAGCGCGCAGGACGTTGCCGCGCTGGCTGACGTTGTCCACAGCCCGGCCGATCAGGCCGCCACCATCTCCTCCGGCTCGTTTCGTACCGACGGCATGATCGTCATTCCCTGCAGCATGAAAACGCTGGCGGGGATCCGCGCGGGCTACGCCGAAGGGCTGGTGGGCCGTGCGGCGGATGTGGTGCTGAAAGAGGGGCGCAAGCTGGTGTTGGTTCCCCGTGAAACGCCGCTCAGCACCATTCATCTGGAGAACATGCTGGCGCTTTCCCGCATGGGCGTGGCGATGGTGCCGCCCATGCCTGCCTATTACAACCATCCGCAAACCGCCGATGACATTACCCAGCATATCGTGACCCGCGTGCTCGACCAGTTCGGTCTGGAGCACAAAAAGGCGCGCCGCTGGAACGGATTGCGCGAGGCGAAACATTTTTCACAGGAGAATAAAGATGGCATTTGATGATTTGAGAAGCTTCCTGCAGGCGCTCGATGAGCAAGGGCAACTGCTGAAAATTGAGGAAGAGGTCAACGCCGAGCCGGATCTGGCGGCGGCAGCCAACGCGACCGGCCGCATCGGCGACGGCGCGCCCGCGCTGTGGTTCGACAACATTCGCGGGTTTACCGATGCCCGCGTGGTGATGAACACCATCGGCTCCTGGCAGAATCACGCCATTTCGATGGGGCTGCCGGCGAACACGCCGGTGAAAAAGCAGATCGACGAGTATATCCGCCGCTGGGATAAATTCCCGATTGCGCCAGAACGCCGCGCCAACCCGGCCTGGGCGGAGAATACGGTCGACGGTGACGACATTAACCTGTTCGACATTCTTCCGCTGTTTCGCCTGAACGATGGGGACGGTGGTTTCTATCTTGATAAAGCCTGCGTCGTTTCACGCGATCCGCTTGACCCGGATAACTTCGGCAAGCAGAACGTCGGCATCTACCGCATGGAAGTGAAGGGCAAGCGCAAGCTCGGCCTGCAGCCGGTGCCGATGCACGATATCGCCCTGCACCTGCACAAAGCGGAAGAGCGCGGCGAAGACCTGCCGATTGCGATTACGCTCGGCAACGACCCGATTATCACCCTGATGGGCGCCACGCCGCTGAAATACGATCAGTCCGAGTATGAAATGGCTGGCGCGCTGCGTGAAAGTCCGTACCCGATTGCCACCGCGCCGCTGACCGGTTTCGACGTGCCGTGGGGTTCTGAAGTGATCCTGGAAGGGGTGATTGAGGGCCGCAAGCGCGAAATTGAGGGGCCGTTCGGCGAGTTTACCGGACACTATTCCGGTGGCCGTAACATGACGGTTGTCCGCATCGACAAGGTTTCTTATCGCACCAAACCGATTTTCGAATCCCTTTATCTCGGCATGCCGTGGACCGAGATTGACTATCTGATGGGGCCAGCCACCTGCGTGCCGCTCTACCAGCAGCTGAAAGCGGAATTCCCGGAAGTGCAGGCGGTAAACGCGATGTACACCCACGGTCTGCTGGCGATTATCTCCACCAAAAAACGCTACGGCGGTTTTGCCCGCGCGGTCGGCCTGCGCGCCATGACCACGCCGCACGGCCTGGGCTACGTGAAGATGGTGATCATGGTGGATGAGGATGTGGATCCGTTCAACCTTCCGCAGGTGATGTGGGCGTTGTCATCGAAAGTGAACCCGGCAGGGGATCTGGTGCAGCTGCCGAACATGTCGGTGCTTGAACTTGACCCAGGCTCCAGCCCGGCGGGCATTACCGACAAGCTGATTATCGATGCCACCACGCCCGTCGCGCCGGACACCCGGGGCCACTACAGCCAGCCGGTACAGGATCTGCCTGAAACCAAAGCCTGGGCTGAAAAACTGACCGCGATGCTGGCAGCACGTCAATAAGGAGGAAAAGATGATTTGTCCACGTTGTGCCGATGAGCATATTGAAGTAATGGCGACATCGCCGGTGAAAGGCGTCTGGACGGTTTACCAGTGCCAGCATTGTTTGTATACCTGGCGCGATACCGAACCGCTGCGCCGAACCAGCCGCGAGCATTACCCGGAAGCGTTCCGCATGACGCAGAAGGATATTGACGAGGCGCCGCAGGTGCCGACGATCCCGCCGCTGCTGTAGAAAAGCCCGGTAGATAATATCGTGCGCTTTGTTTTGCCGGGTGGCGGCTACGCCTTACCCGGCCTACAAAACCCGTAGGCCCGGTGGCGCAGCGCTTGCCGGGTGGCGGCTACGCCTTACCCGGCCTACAAAACTCGTAGGCCCGGTAAGCGCAGCGCTTGCCGGGTGGCGGCTTCGCCTTATCCGGCCTACAAAACTTGTAGGCCCGGTAAGCGCAGCGCCACCGGGCAAAAGACCGCAGAGAACTAAACCAGACTCTTCAACCGATAAATCCACTCCAGCGCCTGACGCGGCGTCAGGGAGTCCGGGTCGAGGTTTTCCAGCGCTTCCACTGCTGGCGACGTCTCCTCTGCAGGCGCCAGCAGCGACATCTGCGTACCATCAATCTGCGTCGCCGCCGCATTCGGTGACAGGCTTTCCAGCTCACGCAGTTTCTGACGCGCGCGCTTGATCACCTCTTTCGGTACGCCTGCCAGCGCCGCTACGGCCAGACCATAGCTCTTGCTCGCCGCGCCATCCTGCACCGTGTGCATGAAGGCGATGGTATCGCCGTGCTCCAGCGCATCAAGGTGGACGTTTGCTACCCCCTCCATTTTCTCCGGCAGTTGCGTCAGCTCGAAGTAGTGGGTAGCGAACAGCGTCATGGCCTTGATTTTATTCGCGAGGCTTTCCGCACACGCCCACGCCAGCGACAGGCCATCGTAGGTTGACGTGCCGCGCCCGACTTCGTCCATCAGCACCAGGCTGTGCTCCGTCGCGTTATGCAGAATGTTTGCCGTTTCGGTCATTTCGACCATGAAGGTTGAGCGACCGCTCGCCAGATCGTCCGCCGCCCCGACGCGGGTAAAGATGCGGTCGATAGGGCCAATCTCCACATTCTGCGCCGGAACGTAGCTGCCGATATAGGCGAGCAGCGCAATCAGCGCCGTCTGTCGCATATAGGTACTCTTACCGCCCATGTTCGGGCCGGTAATGATCAACATTCTTCTCTGCGGCGACAGGCTCAGCGGGTTGGCGATGAACGGCTCGTTCAGCACCTGCTCGACCACCGGGTGACGACCTTCAGTGATGCGAATGCCAGGCTTGTCGGTAAAGGTCGGGCAGGTGTAGTTCAGCGTTTCCGCGCGTTCTGCCAGATTCACCAGCACGTCCAGCTCCGCCAGCGCGCTGGCGCTCAGCTGCAGATCGGCCAGGTGCGGCATCAGCATGTCGAACAGCTCGTCATAAAGCTGTTTTTCCAGCGCCAGCGCTTTGCCTTTCGAGGTGAGGACTTTGTCCTCGTACTCTTTCAGCTCGGGAATAATATAGCGTTCGGCATTTTTCAACGTCTGGCGACGCACGTAGTGAATCGGCGCCAGATGGCTCTGCCCGCGGCTGATCTGAATGTAGTAGCCGTGAACCGCGTTATACCCCACTTTCAGGGTGTCGAGCCCCAGACGCTCGCGCTCGCGGATCTCCAGCTTATCGAGATAGTCCGTCGCACCGTCGGCCAGCGCGCGCCATTCGTCCAGCTCTTCATTGTAGCCGGGGGCAATCACGCCGCCGTCACGTACCAGAACCGGAGGCGCATCGATAATGGCGCGCTCCAGCAGTTCGCAAAGTTCGGTAAACTCGCCCATAGTTTCACGGAGTTTCTGTACCGGCGCGCTGTCAACTCCGCTCAGCTGCGCACGCAGTTCCGGCAACTGCTGGAAAGCATGGCGCATCCGCGCGAGATCGCGTGGGCGCGCGGTGCGCAAGGCCAGACGAGCAAGGATACGCTCCAGATCGCCCACCTGGCGCAGAACCGGCTGCAGTTCGGTATAGCGATCCTGCAATGCAGCTATCGTCTGCTGACGGCAAACCAGCGTATTGGTATCGCGGATCGGCATATGCAGCCAGCGTTTCAGCATGCGGCTGCCCATTGGCGTGACCGTACTGTCGAGGACCGACGCGAGCGTATTTTCTACGCCGCCCGCCAGGTTCTGCGTGATCTCCAGGTTACGGCGCGTGGCGGCATCCATGATGATGCTGTCCTGCTGGCGCTCCATGGTAATCGAGCGGATATGCGGCAGGGCCGTGCGCTGGGTGTCTTTCACGTACTGCAGGAGACAGCCTGCCGCACACAGCCCGCGCGGCGCATTTTCAACGCCAAAGCCAATCAGATCGCGGGTGCCAAACTGCAGATTCAGCTGCTGGCGCGCGGTATCAATTTCGAATTCCCACAGCGGGCGACGGCGTAAGCCACGACGACCTTCAATCAGCGCCATTTCGGCGAAATCTTCGGCATAGAGCAGTTCGGCCGGGTTGGTGCGCTGCAGTTCGGCCGCCATGGTTTCCCGGTCAGCCGGTTCACTCAGACGAAAACGTCCGGAGCTGATGTCCAGCGTGGCATAACCAAACCCTTTGCCGTCCTGCCACAGCGCCGCCAGCAGGTTATCCTGACGCTCCTGAAGCAGGGCTTCATCACTGATGGTGCCCGGCGTGACGATGCGCACCACTTTGCGCTCCACCGGGCCTTTTGAGGTTGCCGGATCGCCGATCTGCTCGCAAATGGCGACAGATTCACCCTGATTCACCAGTTTCGCCAGGTAGTTCTCTACCGCATGGTGCGGAATACCTGCCATAGGAATAGGTTCACCTGCCGATGCGCCACGTTTGGTCAGCGAAATGTCGAGCAACTGCGATGCACGCTTAGCATCGTCGTAAAACAGCTCGTAAAAATCGCCCATACGGTAAAACAGCAGGATTTCCGGATGCTGTGCCTTCAGCTTCAGATACTGCTGCATCATTGGCGTATGCGCGTCGAAATTGTCGATTGTGCTCATGGAGTTATGATGTCCATTTCTTTGAAAATAAAACGTTTTGATCGGCTCGGTGGCCGCTTGTTCCTTCTATTGTCGCATGAAAAAAAGGTACGGCGCAGAAAAATGTCGTGGCTTTACGAGGTACCTTCCGGCATTAATTCGATGACGATTTTTCCATGCTCTACGCCCACCCGAACCCTGGAATGGGTCGTAAACCCAGCCTTTTCAAGCCAGTCGCCTTTTAAGCTCAGCGCAGCATGCACGCTGTAGCGCTTAGGTATCTTGGTATTACGGTCTTCATGGCGTTTTCTGAAATATCCCACGGTTAAATGGCGATAGGGTTTGTTGATAGCGAGTTCTTGCATGGCGTCTCCTGGCAACACGGATAAAAGTCATTACTGATGCCTGTATAAAATACCAGTAATTATGGGGCGATGCCGGGCTAAAACTGGAATCAGGCTTCAGAAAACGACATGCAATCGCTGAAATTCCATGCTGAAAGGTGTATTGTTAATACACTTTATTATTCGGTAAGCCGATATGTCCGGTAAACGCATCTCACGAGAAAAAGAGACCATCGCGAAGATGATCGCGTTGTATGAAAAGCAGTGCCCGCAGGCGTCTCAGGAGGAAGGGCACTATCAGGCGCTCAACGCCTATGCCGATAAGCGCCTGGATAAGTGTGTTTTTGGTGAGGAAAAGCCTGCCTGTAAACAGTGTCCGGTGCACTGCTACCAGCCCGCAAAGCGGGAGGAGATGAGGCAGATTATGCGCTGGGCGGGGCCGCGCATGCTATGGCGTCACCCCATACTGACCGTTCGCCATCTGATTGATGACCGCCGCCCGGTGCCTGAATTACCGGAAAAATACCGTCCCAAAAAATAGCGGCAGCTATGCGTCCAGGCTCTCTTTATCAATGCCCAGCCGCTTCATGCGCGACAGCAGCGTGGTGCGTTTTAGCCCCAGGCGCTGCGCGGCACCTTTCGGCCCGGCGACCACGCCGTTAGTCTCTTTTAGCACGCGCACGATCAGCTGATACTCATCTTCTCCCTCTTTCGCCATCTCGGCCTGCGGTGCCGGGGTATCTGACGCGATCGTTTCCGGTAAAGAAAGCTGCAGCACATTCCCGCGCGTCAGCAGCACCGCGCGTTCGATGACGTTTTCCAGCTCGCGCACGTTGCCGGGCCACTCCATTGATGAGAGAACACGCAGCGTCTCGGCAGGAATACTGTCGATATTTCGCCCCATCCGGCGGGCAATCTTCGCGGTAAACGCTTTGACCAGCAGAGGGATATCTTCCGGACGTTCGCGCAGCGGCGGCAGGAAGATCGGGAAGACGTTCAGGCGATAGTAGAGATCGCTGCGAAACTCGCGGTCGGCGACCATTTTTTTCAGGTCGCGGTTGGTGGCGGCAATCAGCCGCACGTCGGTCTGGATAAGCTTGTTGCTGCCAAGGCGCTCAAACTCCTGCTCCTGCAGGACGCGCAGCAGCTTCGGCTGCAGCTCCAGCGGCATATCGCCCACTTCGTCGAGGAACAGCGAACTTTTGTCCGCCAGCTCAAAACGCCCCAGCCGCTGGCTGCTGGCGCCGGTGAATGCGCCACGCTCGTGGCCGAAGAGATCGCTTTCCAGCAGCCCCGCGGGCATTGCGGCGCAGTTCATCTTCACCATCCGTCGGCTGTTGCGGTTGCTCAGGTTGTGGATAGCGCGGGCAATCAGCTCTTTCCCCGTACCGGTTTCGCCCAGAATCAGCACCGTGCTGTCGCTTTGTGCCACCATCTCAACCTGCTTGAGGACGCTGTACATGGCGTCGCTGCGGCCGATGATTTCACCAAACTCGCTGTCCACGTTGTTGAGCTGTTCGGTCAGGGCCAGGTTTTCATCCACCAGCCGCTCTTTCAGGCGGTGGATCTCCTGATAGGCGAGGGCGTTATCCAGGGCAATGGAGATACGCTCGGCGATCTGGCGCAGCAGCTTCAGGTTGGCGGTGGTAAATACCCCTTCCTCGCACTGCGCCAGCTTGAGCACGCCCAGCATGGTGTTGCCGGACATCAGCGGCAGCAGGCACAGGGTCTGGATCTTATTGCCCCAGGTGTTGAACAGCATCCGCTCGTAAGGCGCAACCGGGTCCTGCTCGCTCAGGTTGAGCAGGAGGATCTCTTTGCTTTTGAAGACCCGCTCCGAAAGGGTGCCCGCTTCGTCCACTTCGCTCTGCTCGTGTGCCGGGTTGGCTTCATCGAGGTAGTGGGTGGAGTAGATGTTCAGCTTGCCCTTGCGGTGGCCGCGCAGCGCGATGCTGATGGCGTCGATTTTGAAATAGTGGTGGATCTCTTTCGAGACTTCGCTGACCAGCTCATCCATGTCGAGCCGTGACAGCACGGCGTTGGTGATGGCGACCAGAATGCGGAAGTTATCGCGCTCGCGGCTCAGCAGGTCGTAATCGACATTATTGGTGACGCGGCTTTGGATCTGCTCCGCCACCACGGCCACAATCTGAGTAAAGGTGTGCAGGCGCTCGTATTCCGCCTCGCTCCACGGCTGGTCGGTGGTGCGGATAAACTCGCATCCGCCAAAAATCTGCCCCTCTGCCGCCAGCGGCAGCATGCAGTAGTGCCCGAAAGGCTGATAGAGGTTGCTCTGTGCCAGCCTCGGCCACGCCTGGCGGAATTGCGCAAAGTTGCAGTGCAGCACTTCTGGCCGGGAGAGAATGCGGCGCACCGGGCCGTGTGCCAGATAGGTTTCGTCTTCGTATTCAAACGGCTTGCCATCATCCCGCGCGGAGTAGTAGCTCGCGCGCTGCGTTCCGCTATGCCACAGTACAATCGCGGCGCTGTCCGCCAGCGCCGATTGCCTGACCAGCCGCGTCAGGGCATCGCTCAGCGCACCGAGGTCGGGCTGCTGTAAAAGTGTGCGCGTAATGTCAAACAGGCCCTGCTGTCCAAGATCGCTCATCGGTGTATACGGCATAGTGCTTTCCAGTAGAAACGAGCAAAAAAATTCTATGCTGGCCGCTTGTGGCGCGGCCTAGCAAATACGGGGTAAAGGTTCAGCGTGCGGCAGATCCAGCGTGCGCTGCACGCCGTAAAGCCCGGTCAGGCGCACCCCTTTGCGCTCAACCACTTCACCAATCATCGCCGCCTCTTTTCCTGACGGATGTGCCCGCAGCTGCTCCAGAACGGCTTCGGCTGCGGCACGTTCGACGCCAATGACCAGCTTGCCTTCGTTGGCGAAGTTAAGCGGGTCAAGCCCCAGCAGTTCGCAAAGCCCGCGCACGGCAGGCTTAACGGGCAGGCTGCGCTCGGTGAGTTCAATCCCGTAACCGCAGCTTGCCGCAAACTCATGAACCACGGCATTCACGCCGCCTCGGGTGGCGTCCCGCAGGGCCTTCACGCCGGGTATAGCGCGCAGCGTTTGGATCAGCGGGGTGAGCACCGCGCAGTCGCTGCGCAGTTCCCCGTCCAGCCCCAGACCTTCACGCAGGTTCAGGATGGTGGCACCGTGGCAGCCCAGCGTGCCGGTCACGATCAGCACGTCGCCCACGCTGAGGCGCTGCGCCCCCCAGTGAATATCGGCAGGGATCGCCCCCATGCCCGCGGTGTTGATGAACAGCTTGTCGGCCGCGCCGCGCTGCACCACTTTGGTATCGCCGGTGACGATGGCGATCCCCGCCTCGCGCGCGGTCTGCGCCATGCTGTTGACCACCGCCGTGAGCGTCGCCATCGGCAGCCCCTCTTCGAGGATAAACCCGCAGGAGAGGTAGCGCGGAACGGCACCGCTGACGGCAACGTCGTTGGCCGTGCCGCAGACGGCGAGCTTGCCGATATCGCCGCCCGGGAAAAACAGCGGATCAATCACGTAGCTGTCGGTGGAGAAGGCCAGCCTGTCGCCCTGCGCGGTCAAGGTGGCGAGGTCAATGCGCGCCTGGTCTTCCTGTTCGGCGAGCCAGGGGTTGTTGAAGGCTTCCATAAACAGCCGGTTAATCAGCTGCTGCATCGCCTGTCCGCCGCTGCCGTGCGCCATTTCAACCGTATTCATGCTTCACTCTCCTGGTTGCGATACTGATACCACGCGGCACACGCCCCTTCGGAGGAGACCATCAGCGCGCCAAACGCCGTCTGCGGGTTACAGGTGTTGCCAAATAACGGGCACTGATGCGGTTTGCATTTGCCGGTGAGCACCTCGCCGCAGCGGGCCCGCGGATCGTCGCAAACCTCTTGCGGCTGCGGGCGGAAATGCGCTTCGGCGTCGAACGCGCGATAGGCTGGCGTCAGGCGCACGCCGGATTCGGCAATCAGCCCCAGGCCGCGCCACTCGCTGTCGCCCTCAACGCTAAACACGTCGGCTATCGCCCGCTGTGCCCGTTCATTTCCCGCATCCGGCACCACGCGGCGGTACTGGTTTTCCACGCTGCTCAGGGCCGCTATTTTCTGCTCAACCAGCATGGTCACACCTTGTAGTAGATCAAGTGGTTCGAAACCAGCCACCACTAACGGACGATTGTACTGTTCAGCGATAAAACCGTAGGCATCTGTGCCAATCACCATGCTGACGTGACCCGGCGCCAGAAAGGCGTCAATGCCGTTTCCCGGCTCTTCCAGCAGGCTGCGCAGAGTGGGGATGAGCGTAATGTGCTGACAGAAGAAGAAAAAGTTACCGACGCCGCGCGCTTTCGCCTGCTGCAGCGTGATGGCGGTGGCGGGCATGGTGGTTTCAAATCCCAGGCCAAAAAACACCACCTTGCGCGCGGGGTGGTTCTCTGCCAGCGTCAGGGCATCCATCGGCGAATAGACGATCCGCACGTCCGCGCCGCGCGCTTTCGCCTGCAGCAACGAGCCGTTTTTACCCGGCACGCGCATCGCGTCGCCAAAGGTGCAGAAAATGACGTCGGGCCGGCTGGCAATTTCAATACAGCTGTCGATGCGCCCCATCGGCAAAACGCACACCGGGCAGCCGGGGCCGTGGATAAACTCGATGTTCTCCGGCAGCAGCTGGTCGAGGCCAAATTTGAAGATGGCGTGCGTATGACCGCCGCACACCTCCATGATCCGCAGCGGTCTCTCTTTGGTGTAGTCCAGCAGCGCCGCGCGCGTTTTCAGGTGGCTGATTAGCTTTAGCACCTGCTCCGTGGCGCGGTATTCATCAACGTAACGCATGTGCTACCGCTCCTCGCCAAATAGCAGCGCGCCCACGTCAGGCTCCACGTCGAACATGTTTTGCAGGGCGTCGAGCGTGTCGCGGGCTTCCGCTTCGTTAATCACGCTCATGGCAAACCCCACGTGGACCAGCACCCACTGGCCGAGACGCGATGCGCCCGCCTCATCGGTGCTGCCTACCAGCGTCAGGTCTACGTCGCGCAGAATGCCGCAGACCTCGACTTTGGCCTGATTACCGTCGATAGAGTGAATTTGTCCCGGCACGCCTATGCACATCGTTCGTTCTCCAGCCACTGTAGCCAGCCGTCCATGCCGTCGCCGCGCGTGGCGGAGACCAGCAGGATCTCAATCTCCGGGTTCACCTCGCGGGCGTACGCCAGGCACTTGTCCACGTCAAAATTAAGGTACGGCAGCAGGTCGACTTTGTTCAGCAGCATGATCGACGCGGCGGCAAACATGTGCGGGTACTTCAGCGGTTTGTCCTCGCCTTCGGTTACCGACAGCACCGCCACCTTGTGTCGTTCGCCAAGATCGAAGCTCGCCGGGCAGACCAGGTTGCCGACGTTTTCAATAAACAGGATGCCGCTATCTTCAAGCGGCAGGCGCGGGGCCGCATCGGCAATCATCTGCGCATCCAGGTGACAGCCTTTACCGGTGTTGACCTGAATCGCCGGGGTGCCGGTTTCACGAATGCGCGCGGCGTCGTTTACCGTCTGCTGATCGCCCTCGACTACCGCGCAGGAGACGCGCCCGTTCAGGCGTTTGAGCGTTTCCGTTAACAGCGTCGTTTTGCCGGAGCCGGGGCTGGACACCAGGTTCAGCACCAGCTGTTTGCGGGCTGCAAAGCGCGCGCGGTTGCGGGCGGCGATCTGGTTATTTTTGTCCAGCACGTTAATTTCGACGTCCAGCATCTGCCGCTGGCTCATGCCCGGCGCATGAGTGCCCGCTTCGCCGTGGCCGTAATGCAGATCGCCCGCATCGGAGCGTTGCTGCGCAAAGGTGATGCCGGTCAGGGCAGCCGCAGGGCGCGGGGCGGGGGAAAAGGGCGCCGAGCGAAACGCGGAGTGAGGGCGATGTTCATCCCCTTCTATATACAGGTTGCCTTCGGCGCAACCGCAGGTGCTACACATACTTTACTCCTTCTCGATTTCGAGGCGTTGGATCTGCATGCCGTCATCCGCCACGATGCGAAGACCCGTGCACTGACACTGCGGACAGCGCTGAACCTTTGATGACAGCAGGGTGACGTACTGTTGGCACTGCCCGCACCAGCACTCCGCCTGCTGTTCTTCAATATGGAGCTCGCAGCCTTCCGCCAGCGTGCCGCGGCATACCAGCTCAAAGCAGAAGGTCAGGGCGCTGGTCTCAACGCAGGAAAATGCCCCAACCTTCAGCCAGACGCCGGTGACGCGCTTCGCGTTGTTTTGCACTGCCTGCTGTTCGATAAGTTCCAGAGCCCGCTGGCAGAGGGTGATTTCGTGCATGACGCCTCCTCAATGAATTGCGCCATTGGAATGCAATAACGGTGCCAGCTTGATTTCTGTTAAGGCGTGACGATGTCAACGCTGTCGAAATGACACGTCGACACCGCGCCGGTGACAGCGTTTATGTGATTAAATGTATTTAAAATCAATGTGATAAAAACTGGCATGGAATCTGCTTAACAGCCGCTATCTCCATTAACCGGATACCTTCTATGACTATTTGGGAAATCAGCGAAAAAGCGGATTACATCGCGCAACGTCATCAGCAGCTGCAGGACCAGTGGCACCTCTACTGCAACTCTCTGGTTCAGGGCATTACCCTCTCGAAAGCGCGTCTTCATCACGCGATGAGCTGCGCGGCGCAGGGCGACATGCGCTTTGTTCTGTTCGGCCATTTCACCATCAACGTGACCCTGGCGGATAACTTCAACAGCCACACCATTGAGTATCACCTCGAGACAAAAGACGGCGAAAAACAGTGTATTGCGAAGGCGCAGCTGATGGCCGACGGCATGGTCGACGGCCACGTCAGCAACCGCGATCGCCAGCAGGTGCTGGAGCACTATCTGGAAAAAATCGCGCCGGTCTATAACGGCCTGTACGCCGCCGTTGAACACGATCTCCCGGTCAACCTGACGCAGCTGATGGGTGGCAACGCCTCAGCGAACGTGGCCTGACCCCTGCGTGTCGAGAAGTGTCGACAAGACAGTTTTTCGACAAAAATGACTATCACCAGAGGATAACCCGGTGAACCGTTTTGTAATTGCTGACTCGACGGTCTGCATTGGCTGTCGAACCTGCGAGGCGGCGTGTTCGGAAACGCATCGCCTGCATGGGCTGCAGTCCATGCCGCGCCTGCACGTCATGCGTAATGAAAAAGAGTCTGCCCCGCAGCTCTGCCATCACTGTGAAGATGCCCCCTGCGCGGGTGTCTGCCCGGTGAATGCCATCACCCGCCTGGATGGCGCGGTCCAGCTGAATGAAAGCCTGTGCGTGAGCTGCAAGCTGTGCGGCATCGCCTGCCCGTTTGGCGCGATCGAATTTTCCGGCAGCCGTCCGCTACACGTTCCGGCGAACGCCAACTCGCCAAAAGCGCCGCCCGCGCCACCGGCGCCTGCACGCGTCAGCACGCTGCTGGACTGGGTACCCGGCATCCGCGCCGTGGCGGTGAAGTGCGACCTGTGCAGCTTCGACGAGCAGGGCCCGGCCTGCGTGCGGACCTGTCCGACGAAAGCGCTAATTCTGGTTAACATTCGCGACATCGCCCGCACCAGCAAGCGTAAACGCGAGCTGACCATCAACAGTGATTTTGGCGACCTTTCCCTGCTACAGGCGCTTAACGAGGGGGCGAAATGAACGCGGCAATGATGATGACCAGCGCGGTAGCCTGTTTTGCGGCCGCCGCTGTTCTGGCGCTTCTCTTCTCATTCCATAAAACCCTGAGCGGCGCGATAGCCGGGATCGGCGGGGCAGCAGGTAGCCTGATGACGCTTGCGGCAGGCGGCGCTGTCCTGCTCGGCGGCCAGTCCGTTGAGGCCGTGATGCCGCTGATTCGCCACAGCGTTGCGATGACGCCGCTGAACGCCATCTGGCTGGTGACCTTTGGCCTGTGCGGGCTGTTTATCAGCCTGTTCAATATCGACTGGCACCACCATCCGCACGCCAAAGCCAACGGCCTGCTGGTGAACCTGCTGATGGCAACGGCGGTCTGCACCGTTATTGCCAGCAACCTCGGGGCGCTGGTGGTGATGGCGGAGATTATGGCCCTGTGCGGCGTGTTCCTGACGGGCTGCAGCGCCTCCGGCAAGCTGTGGTTTGCGCTCGGCCGCCTTGGGACGCTGCTGCTGGCGCTGGCCTGCTGGCTGGTGTGGCAACGCTTTGGCACGCTGGATTTCTCCGCGCTCAACGGCCATCCGCTGGGGAATGACGTCTGGCTGCTGGGCGCGATCGGCTTTGGCCTGCTCGCCGGGATTATCCCGCTGCACGGCTGGGTGCCGCAGGCGCATGCGAACGCCTCTGCGCCCGCCGCCGCGCTGTTTTCTGCGGTGGTGATGAAGGTCGGCCTGTTCGGCATTCTGGCGATTACGCTGACCGGCGGACAGCCGCCGCTGTGGTGGGGCGTCGTGCTGCTGTTAGCCGGCATGATTACCGCATTTGTCGGCGGCCTGTACGCGCTGATGGAGCACAACATCCAGCGCCTGCTGGCGTACCACACGCTGGAAAATATCGGCATCATCCTGCTCGGTATCGGCGTGGGAGTCACCGGTCTGGCGCTTAATCAACCGGCGCTGATCGCCGCCGGGTTTATCGGCGGTCTGTATCACCTCGTCAACCACAGCCTGTTTAAAAGCACCCTGTTCCTTGGGGCGGGAAGCGTCTGGTTCCGCACCGGCCATCGGGATATCGAAAAGCTCGGTGGGATCGGCAAAAAGATGCCGGTGATTTCACTGGCGATGCTGGTCGGGCTGATAGCGATGGCCGCGCTGCCGCCGCTGAACGGCTTTGCCGGGGAGTGGGTGATCTACCAGTCCTTCTTCGCCCTCGGTCAGAGCGATGCCTTTATCGCACGTCTGTTCGGCCCGCTGCTGGCGGTTGGCCTGGCCATTACCGGCGCGCTGGCAGTGATGTGCATGGCGAAAGTCTACGGCGTGACCTTCCTGGGCGCGCCGCGCACCCGCGAAGCGGAAAACGCCTGCTGTGCGCCGGTCTTAATGGGAGTGAGCGTGGTCGCGCTGGCGCTGTGCTGCATCGCGGGCGGCGTGGCCGCGCCGTGGCTGCTGCCGCTGCTGGGCCACGCCATTCCGCTGCCGCTGACCGTGGCGAACACCACCGTTTCCCAGCCGATGATTGCGCTGCTGCTGATTGGCGCGCCGCTGCTGCCGCTCGTGCTGATGCTGTTCTTCAAACGCGACCGGCTCGCCTCCCGCTCGCGCGGAGCGGCGTGGGCCTGCGGCTACGAACACGAGCAGTCGATGGTCATTACCGCCCACGGCTTCGCCATGCCGGTGAAGGAGAACTTCGCCGCCGTGCTGAAGCTGCGCCAGTGGCTCAATCCGGTGGGCTGGGTACCCGGCTGGCAGAGCGCCGCCGCGCCCGCGCTGTTCCGCCGTCTTGCCGTCATCGAGCTGGCGGTGCTGGTGGTCATTATGATTTCACGAGGAGCCTGACATGACTCTGTTACTGGCAATTCTTCAGGCGCTGGTGCTGTTCGCCGCGGCGCCGCTGCTGTCGGGCATTACGCGCGTGGCGCGCGCCCGGATGCACAACCGTCGCGGGCCTGGCGTGCTCCAGGAGTACCGCGATCTCTTCAAGCTGCTCTCTCGCCAGAGCGTCGCGCCCGACGCCTCAGGCTGGGTCTTCCGCCTGACGCCGTTTGTGATGGTGGGCGTAATGCTCACCATCGCCACCGCGCTGCCGGTGGTCACGGTGGGGTCGCCGCTGACGGTGCTCGGCGATTTGATCACGCTTATCTACCTCTTTGCCATCGCCCGCTTCTTCTTTGCGATTGCGGGTCTCGACACCGGGAGTCCGTTTACCGGCATCGGCGCCAGCCGCGAGGCAATGCTCGGCGTGCTGGTTGAGCCGATCCTGCTGCTGGGAATGTGGGTCGCCGCGCAGGTCGCGGGCTCTACCCACATCAGCGCTATCACCGATACCGTTTATCACTGGCCGGCTGCCCGCTCCATTCCGCTGGTACTGGCGCTGTGCGCGTGCGCGTTCGCGACCTTTATTGAGATGGGCAAACTGCCGTTTGACCTCGCGGAAGCCGAGCAGGAGCTGCAGGAAGGGCCGCTCACCGAATACAGCGGCTACGGCTTTGCGGTGCTGAAGTGGGGCATCAGCCTCAAACAGCTGGTGGTGCTGCAGATGTTTGTCGGCGTCTTCTTCCCGTGGGGCCAGATGACGCATTTCTCCGCGGGCGGACTGGTGCTGGCCGTCGTGGTTACCGTCCTCAAGCTGCTGGTCGGCGTGCTGGTGATTGCCCTGTTTGAAAACAGCATGGCGCGCCTGCGTTTTGTCGAAACGTCGCGCATCACCTGGGCCGGTTTTGGTTTTGCATTTTTAGCGTTCGTCTCCTTGCTGGTGGCGTGATTAAAGAGAGTGTTTATGTCTGAAGAAAAGAAAGGCCAGCAGTATCTCGCCGCGTTGCATCAGGCCTTCCCCGGCGTGGTGCTGGATGAAGGCTGGCAAACCAAAGACCAGATCACGATTACCGTGAAGGTGAACTACCTGCCGGAAGTGGTGGAGTTTCTCTATTACCAGCAGGGCGGCTGGCTGTCGGTGCTGTTCGGCAACGACGAGCGCCAGCTGTGCGGCAATTACGCCGTGTACTACGTGATGTCGATGGAGCAGGGCGAGAAGTGCTGGCTCACCGTGCGGGTTGAAGTCGACCCGAATAAGCCGGAATACCCGTCCGTCACGCCGCGCGTGCCCGCTGCCGTTTGGGGCGAGCGCGAAGTGCGCGACATGTACGGCCTGGTGCCGGTCGGCCTGCCGGACGAGCGCCGTCTGGTGCTGCCGGACGACTGGCCGGACGAGCTCTATCCGCTGCGTAAAGACAGCATGGACTATCGCCAGCGCCCGGCGCCGACCACCGACAGCGAAACCTACGAGTTCATCAACGAACTCGGCAGCAAGAAGAACAACGTGGTGCCGATCGGCCCGCTGCACGTTACCTCCGACGAGCCGGGCCACTTCCGCCTGTTCGTCGACGGCGAGAACATTATCGACGCCGACTACCGCCTGTTCTACGTCCACCGCGGCATGGAAAAGCTGGCGGAGACCCGCATGGGCTACAACGAAGTGACCTTCCTCTCTGACCGCGTGTGCGGCATCTGCGGCTTCGCCCACAGTACCGCCTACACCACCTCGGTGGAGAACGGTATGGGGATTGTGGTGCCGGAACGCGCGCAGATGATCCGCGCCATTCTGCTGGAGGTGGAGCGCCTGCACTCGCACCTGCTGAACCTCGGCCTGGCCTGCCACTTTGTCGGCTTCGACTCCGGGTTTATGCAGTTCTTCCGCGTGCGCGAAGCGTCGATGAAGATGGCGGAGATCCTCACCGGGGCGCGCAAAACCTACGGCCTGAACCTGATCGGCGGGATCCGCCGCGACCTGCTGAAAAACGACATGATCCAGACCCGCCAGCTGGCGCAGCAGATGCGCCGGGACGTGCAGGAGCTGGTGGATATGCTGCTCAGCACGCCCAATATTGAACAGCGCACCGTGGGGATTGGCCGTCTCGATCCGGAAATTGCCCGCGACTTCAGCAACGTCGGCCCGATGGTGCGCGCCAGCGGCCACGCCCGCGACACGCGTGCCGATCACCCGTTCGTCGGCTACGGCCTGCTGCCGATGACCGTGCACAGCGAGCAGGGATGCGACGTCATTTCGCGCCTCAAGGTGCGCATCAACGAGGTGTTCACCGCCCTGAACATGATCGACTTCGGTCTCGACAACCTGCCGGGCGGCCCGCTGATGGTGGAGGGCTTCACCTACATTCCGAACCGCTTTGCGCTCGGCTTTGCCGAAGCGCCGCGTGGGGATGATATCCACTGGAGCATGACCGGCGACAACCAAAAGCTCTACCGCTGGCGCTGCCGCGCGGCGACCTACGCCAACTGGCCGACCCTGCGCTACATGCTGCGCGGCAACACCGTGTCTGACGCGCCGCTGATCATCGGCAGCCTCGACCCGTGCTACTCCTGCACCGACCGCATGACCGTGGTGGACGTGCGCAAGAAGAAAAGCCAGGTGGTGCCGTACAAAGAGCTTGAGCGCTACAGCATCGAGCGTAAAAACTCGCCGCTGAAATAAGGACTCGCCATGTTTACCTTTATCAAAAAAGTGATCAAAACCGGCACGCCCACCAGCCGCTATCCGCTGGAGCCGATGCCGGTCGATAAAAACTTTCGCGGCAAGCCGGAGCACAACCCGCAGCAGTGCATTGGCTGCGCGGCGTGCGTCAACGCCTGTCCGTCGAACGCCTTAACGGTGGAAACGGATCTCAAAACCGGCGAGCTGGCCTGGCAGTTTAACCTTGGGCGCTGCATCTTCTGCGGCCGCTGCGAGGAGGTCTGCCCGACGGTCGCCATTCGCCTGTCGCAGGAGTACGAGCTGGCGGTGTGGAAGAAAGAAGACTTCCTGCAGCAGTCGCGCTTTGACCTTTGCCACTGCCGCGTCTGCCGGCGTCCGTTCGCCGTGCAAAAAGAGATCGACTACGCCATCGCGCTGCTGCAGCACAACGGTGACGTCCGCGCGGAGCATCATCGTGAAAGTTTTGAGACCTGCCCCGAGTGCAAACGGCAGAAATGCCTGCTGCCGTCCGACCGCATTGATATCACCCGCCACATGAGAGAGGCCAGCTGATGGAAAATTTACTCGGCCCGCGCGACGATAACGGCATTCCGGTGCCGATGACGGTGGACGAATCCATCGCCAGCATGAAGGCGTCGCTGCTGAAAAAAATCAAACGCTCGGCCTACGTCTACCGCGTGGACTGCGGCGGCTGCAACGGCTGTGAGATTGAGATCTTCGCCACCCTGTCGCCGCTGTTTGACGCCGAGCGCTTCGGCATCAAGGTGGTGCCGTCCCCGCGTCATGCGGACATTTTGCTGTTCACCGGGGCGGTCACCCGCGCCATGCGCTCGCCCGCGCTGCGCGCCTGGCAGTCCGCGCCGGATCCGAAAATCTGCATCTCGTACGGTGCCTGCGGCAACAGCGGCGGCATCTTCCATGACCTCTACTGCGTCTGGGGCGGCACCGACAAAATCGTGCCGGTCGACGTCTACATTCCGGGCTGTCCGCCAACGCCTGCCGCGACGCTGTACGGTTTTGCCATGGCGCTCGGCCTGCTGGAGCAGAAAATCCACGCCCGCGAGCCGGGCGAGCTTGACAACCAGCCGGCGGCCATTCTGCACCCGGACATGGTCCAGCCGCTGCGGGTGAAGGTCGACCGCACGGCGCGCAGGCTGGCGGGCTACCGCTACGGCCGCCAGATTGCCGACGACTATCTGCGCCTGCTGAGCCAGGGTGAACATCAGGTGGCGCGCTGGCTGGAGGCGGAAAACGACCCGCGTCTCAATGAGATTGTGGCGAACCTGAACAGCATTGTGGACGAGGCGCGTATCCGATGAGTGAAACGGTGGTGTTCAGCCAGCTGAGCCGTAAGTTTATTGATGAGAACGATGCCACGCCGGATGCGGCGCAGCAGGTGGTCTATTACAGCCTGGCGATTGGGCACCACCTCGGGGTGATTGACTGCCTGGAGGCGGCGCTGAGCTGCCCGTGGCCGGATTACCTGGCGTGGATTGCCACGCTGGAGGAGGGCAGCACGGCGCGGCGCAAGATGGAGGGCGTACCGAAGTACGGCGAGATCGTGATCGACGCCAACCACATTGCGATGCTCGCCAACGCCTTTGACGCGGCGCTCGGCAGGCAAACCCCGGAGCAGCAGGCGTGGAGCAAAACGCTGCTCGGCATGCTGCACGATATTCATCAGGAGAGCGCCATCTACCTGATGGTGAGGAGATTACGTGACTGACGTTTTACTGTGTGTCGGCAACAGCATGATGGGCGACGACGGCGCGGGCCCGCTGCTGGCCGGGATGTGCGCCGCGAACCCGCAGGGCGGCTGGGTGGTGATTGACGGCGGCAGCGCGCCGGAAAATGACGTGGTCGCCATCCGCGAGCTGCGCCCGGACAGGCTGTTAATCGTCGATGCCACCGATATGGGGCTCAATCCCGGCGAGATCCGCCTGATTGACCCGGACGACATTGCCGAAATGTTTATGATGACCACCCACAATATGCCGCTGAACTACCTGGTCGATCAGATTAAAGACGACGTCGGCGAGGTGCTTTTTTTGGGCATTCAGCCGGATATCGTTGGGTTTTATTACCCGATGACGCCACCGGTGAAGGAGGCGGTGGAGGTGGTGTATTCACGACTAGCCGGGTGGGCTGGAGACGGAGGGTTTTCTCAGCTTTGAGCAGCGGCTTACCGGGCCTACGGTTTTGTAGGCCGGGTAAGGCGAAGCCGCCACCCGGCAAAGCAGGCTACTCCAGATCCCCCCCGTTACTGGCAATCACCTTCTTATACCATCCGAACGATTTCTTGCGTTTCCGCTCCAGCGTGCCGTTCCCGGCGTCGTCGCGGTCCACGTAGACAAACCCGTAGCGCTTGCTCATCTCGCCCGTTGATGCAGCCACCAGGTCGATGCAGCCCCAGGTGGTGTAGCCCATCAGCGGCACGCCGTCCTCAATCGCGTCGCCCATCGCGCGGATATGCTCGCGCAGGTAGCTGATGCGGTAGTCGTCGTTGATCTCGCCGTTTTCATCAATGACGTCTTTCGCGCCGAGGCCGTTTTCCACCAGGAACAGCGGCTTCTGGTAGCGGTCGTACATCATGTTCATGGTGATGCGCAGGCCGAGCGGGTCAATGCCCCAGCCCCATTCGCTCACCTGAACATGAGGGTTGCGCAGGGATTTGACGATGTTCGCCGCATTAGTGTTGTTCGCGTTCATATCCGCCGACGCGCAGCGCGAGGCGTAATAGCTGAACGAGACAAAATCGACGGTGTTTTTCAGCAGCTCATCGTCGCCCGGGTCTTTCACAATCACCACGCCTTTCTCGCGGAACACGCGGGCAGAGTAGGCCGGGTAGCTGCCGCGCGCCTGCACGTCGATAAAGAACAGGTTCTCGCGGTCTTTCTCCAGCGCCATCCACACGTCTTCCGGCTTGCAGGAGTACGGGTAGAAGTTACCGCCCGCCAGCATGCAGCCGACCTGGTTTTCCGGGTTCACCTCGTGGGCGATTTTGGTCGCCAGCGCGCTCGCCACCAGCTCGTGGTGCGCGGCCTGGTATTTCACCTGGTCTTCGTTTTCACCTTCCTCAAACACCAGCCCCGCGCCGGAGAACGGGCTGTGCAGCATGATGTTGATTTCGTTGAAGGTCAGCCAGTATTTCACCAGGCCGTTAAATTCCTCAAAGCAGGTGCGGGCGTAGCGGGCGAAGAAATCGACCATCCTGCGGCTGCGCCACGAGCCGTACTCCGTGACCAGGTGCATCGGCACGTCGAAGTGGCAGAGCGTCACCAGCGGCTCGATGCCGTACTTTTTGCACTCCTCAAATACCGCGCGGTAGAAGGCAATGCCCTCTTTGTTGGGCAGCGGTTCGTCGCCGTTCGGATAGAGGCGGCTCCAGGCAATCGAGGTGCGGAACACCGTAAAGCCCATCTCCGCCATCAGGGCGATGTCTTCTTTATAGCGATGGTAAAAATCAATTGCCTCGTGGCTCGGGTAGAACTCGTCGTCACGCAGCGAGAAACGCTTTTCCTTACCCAGCTTCACCGCCAGACGGTTCGCGCCGTGGGGGATCATATCGACCGTCGTCAGCCCTTTGCCCCCTTCACGGTAAGCCCCTTCACTCTGGTTGGCGGCAAGCGCGCCGCCCCATAAAAATCCTTGTGGAAAAACAGACATTCTTACCTCGCTTTCAATTTATGCTTTTGCTGCGCCGTTCGGTACCGGCGCGGTCTGCAGGGCGCGCGCTTTTTCGGCCTCGTCTTCGACCGGGATATCCTCAAACCCTAACAGCAGGGTCAGAACAAACGACAGCACCACTGCCAGCCCCATCACGCCAAACACCCAGACGATGGTCATCGGGTTGGCCGGATCGAAGAACTGCACGCTGGTAAACAGCCCCGGCGCTGCCATCGAGTGGCTGGCAAGACCCGCCATGCCGGCTACCGCGCCGCAGATAAAGCCGCTGATCAGGCTCGCAACCAGCGGACGTTTAAGACGCACCGCCACGCCGTACAGGGCCGGTTCGGAGATCCCCGCCATAATGGCGGAGGCTGCCGCCGCCAGCGCCGTCTGGCGCAGCTCCGGGTTTTTGGTTTTCCACGCCACCGCCAGCGACGATCCGCCGAGCGACAGGTTGGCGCCGATTTCCGACGGCATCACCATCCCTTCTTTGCCCGTTTCGGCAATGGTCTGAATGATGGTTGGCGTAAAGACGCGGTGCATCCCGGTCATGACCAGCAGCGGCCAGAGTGCGCCCATAATGGCGACGGAGAGCCAGCCCAGGTAGCCGTGAATGGTGTAGACCAGCGCGGAAATGGCGCTCCCGATCCAGATCCCCAGCGGCCCAATCAGCACGATGGCGAGCGGGGCGGCAATCAGCACGATCAGCATCGGCTTGAGGAAGTTCTTCGTCACCGCCGGGGTAATGCGATCCACCCAGCGTTCGATGTACGACAGGCACCAGGTCATCACCAGCGCGGGGATGACGGTGTAGGTGTATTTCACCGCCGTCACCGGAATAAAGGCGAACTCAACGTGCTCGCCCTGCGCGGCCTTCGCCATCAGCTCGATAAAGCTCGGGTGCACCAGCACGCCCGCAATGGCGATCGCCAGCGACATGTTGGTTTTGAACTTCACCGCCGCCGAGGCCGCCACCATGAGCGGCAGGAAGAAGAACGCCCCGTCGCCAATCACCGTCAGAATGGTGAGCGTCGGCGCGCCTTTTGGCAGCACGCCGGTCATCTCAAGGATCATCGCCAGCAGCTTGACCATCGAACCGCCGATGATCGCCGGGATCAGCGGGGACATGGTGCCGATCAGCGCGTCGAGGATCCCGGCGCCGATGCGGCGTAAGGTCATCTTCTGCGGCCCTTCCGGCACGGCGGGCTGCAGGTCAGTAGGCAGCAGGCTCACCACTTCGCGGTAAGCCTGTGAAACGGTATTGCCAACGATCACCTGGCACTGGTTGTCGTTGCGCACTACGCCGAGCACGCCGCTGATGCTTTTCAGGCGCGCCGCGTCGGTAAGGCTCTCGTCTTTCAGAACGAAGCGTAAACGCGTCATGCAGTGGGTGACGGCGACGATGTTCTCTTTGCCGCCCAGCGCGCTGATAACGTCGTTCGCCAGCGCAGCGTAATTTTTGGCCATCGGATGTGATCCTGTTATCGTTGTGAGAAGTGTAGGAAACCGGTTTCACATAATCATCATGAGTTTTTATGATTGAAACAAGATCGCTTTTTGACCATTTTTTCGTTTCGTGATGCGGATCGCGATAGGGTGTCGAAAGCGTGATTTCGACGCCAGGACAATTTTTTTGCAGTGCAGTACACTGCGCTTCATCGGATTCAGATGGAATAACAACATGACCACGATGCTTGAAGTGGCGAAGCGGGCAGGCGTTTCGAAGGCCACGGTATCTCGGGTGCTGTCGGGAAATGGCTACGTCAGCCAGGAGACCAAAGACCGGGTGTTTCAGGCCATTGAAGAGAGCGGCTATCGCCCGAATTTGCTGGCGCGCAATCTGGCAACTAAGCGTACCCAGACGCTGGGGCTGGTAGTGACCAATACCCTTTATCACGGCGTCTACTTTAGCGAACTGCTGTTTCACGCCGCGCGCATGACGGAGGAGAAAGGGCGGCAGCTGATCCTTGCGGACGGCAAGCACAGCGCGGATGAGGAGCGCGAAGCGATCCAGTACCTGCTCGATATGCGCTGCGACGCGGTGATCATCTACCCGCGTTTCCTGAGCGTGGAAGAGATGGATGAGATCGTCGAGAAGTGCGATCAGCCCATTATGGTGCTCAACCGCCGCCTGCGGAAAAATAGCAGCCACAGCGTGTGGTCCGATCATAAGGCCTCCAGTCAGGAGGCGGTGTTAAAGCTGATTGCCAAAGGGCACCGGGAGATCGCGTTTATTACCGGCTCGCTGGATTCTCCCACCGGGGTTGAGCGTCTCTCAGGCTATAAGGACGCGCTGGCGCAGCACGGTATTCCGCTGCGCGAGGGGCTGATTGCGCAGGGCAAGTGGCACCCCGCCAGCGGCGCGGCGGCGGTGTCCGAGCTGCTGGCTCGCGGCGAACGCTTTACGGCGCTGGTGGCGAGCAATGACGATATGGCAATCGGTGCCATGAAGCAGCTGCACGACAGCGGCGTCGCCACCCCGGACGCGGTATCGGTGATCGGATTCGACGACGTGGCCATCGCGCCCTACATCGTGCCGTCGCTCTCCAGCGTGCGTATTCCGGTGACGGAGATGATCAAAGAGACCATCAGCCGGCTGATCTTCATGCTCGACGGCGGTGAGTTTAAATATCAGCAAACCTTCTCCGGCGAGCTGGTCCTGCGCGACTCGGTTATTGACGGCCCGCACCGCTGATGTCGACAGCTGTCATCGTCATAAGTGACGATGACGGCACTGAAGTGATTTTTAAATTCCTATAAAATCAATGTGTTAATTATTGGCACGTTTTATGAATATCTCCGCGCATAACTGTAATGCTGGAGAAGCAGATGAACCGTTTTATTATGGCCGATGCCAGTAAGTGTATCGGTTGCCGTACCTGTGAAGTGGCGTGCGTGGTTTCCCATCAGGCGGAGCAGGACTGCGCGTCGCTGACCCCTGACACCTTCCTGCCGCGCATCCACGTCATCAAAGGCGTGAACATTTCCACCGCCGCCATTTGTCGCCAGTGCGAAGACGCCCCGTGCGCGAACGTCTGCCCGAACGGGGCGATTAAACGCGAGAAAGGTTTTGTGCACGTCATGCAGGAGCGCTGCATCGGCTGCAAAACCTGCGTGGTCGCCTGCCCGTATGGCGCGATGGAGGTGGTGGTTCGTCCGGTGGTGCGCAACAGCGGCATGGGTCTGAGCGTGCGCGCAGACAAAGCCGAAGCCAACAAATGTGACCTTTGCTACCACCGTGAAGCCGGCCCGGCCTGTATAGAAGCCTGCCCGACGCACGCGCTGGTCTGCGTGGATCGCGAAAAGCTGGAGCAGATGAGCGCCGAAAAGCGCCGTCGCGCGGCGTTCGACACGTCGTCATCACTGCTGTTCTGAACCGTCATGAGCAGCAACGGCGTTCAGCTGCGCGTGCGCGGCAAAGTGCAGGGCGTAGGGTTTCGTCCCTTCGTCTGGCAGCTTGCGCAGGCGCTTCAGTTGACCGGTGACGTCTGCAATGACGGAGAGGGCGTGCTGGTGCGCCTCGCGGGTAATGGGGGGGCCTTTACCGCGAGGCTGCATCAGGACTGCCCGCCGCTGGCACGCATCGATCGCGTTGAAACGCAGCCGTTTACCTGGGCGCACGTGCCGGAGGACTTTACCATCCGCCACAGCGTGGGCAGCGCGATGAACACCCAGATTGTGCCGGATGCCGCGACCTGTCCGGCGTGTCTGGCTGAAATGCGCGACCCCGGCGAGCGCCGTTACCGCTATCCGTTTATCAACTGCACCCACTGTGGGCCGCGGTTTACCATTATCCGCGCCATGCCCTACGACCGCCCGGCCACCTCAATGGCGCTTTTCCCGCTCTGCGCGCCGTGTGAAGCGGAGTACCGCAATCCTGCCGACCGCCGCTTTCACGCCCAGCCGGTCGCCTGTCCGGACTGCGGGCCCGCGCTGGAGTGGCAGGCGGGCGGCGTCGCGGCTGCCCGCGAGGCTGCGCTGCACGCGGCGGTGGCGATGCTGAAAAGCGGCGGTATCGTCGCGGTCAAAGGGCTGGGCGGTTTTCATCTCGTCTGCGACGCGCGTAATCCGCAGGCGATCGCGACGCTTCGGGCGCGCAAGCAGCGTCCCGCGAAGCCGCTGGCTGTGATGATCCCCCATGCGGACGATCTGCCGGAGACGATTCAGACGCTGCTGCGCTCACCCGCCGCACCGATTGTGCTCACGCCAAAAGCCTGGCTGCCCGTGTTCCCGGAAGATATCGCGCCCGGTCTGGATAGCGTGGGCGTCATGCTGCCCGCTAACCCGCTGCAGCATCTTCTGATGATGGACTGTCAGCGGCCGCTGGTGATGACCTCCGGCAACCTCAGCGGCAGGCCGCCTGCCATCACCAACCCGCAGGCGCTGGACGATCTCCGCGGCATCGCGGACGGCTTCCTGCTGCATAACCGCGACATCCTGCAGCGGATGGACGATTCGGTGGTGGACCGCGACGGCGCAATGCTTCGCCGCGCGCGCGGTTTTGTGCCGGATGCCGTCACGTTGCCTGCGGGTTTCGAGAATATTCCCGCCATGTTGTGTACCGGTGCGGAGATGAAAAACACCTTCTGCCTGGTGCGCGGCAACCAGGCGGTGCTGAGCCAGCATTTTGGCGATCTCGGTGACGAGGGTGTCGACGCGCAGTGGCGCGGCGCGCTGTCGCTGATGCAGGACATTTACGCCTTCCAGCCGGAGCGCGTGGTGTGCGACGCCCATCCGGGGTACCGCGCTCGCCGCTGGGCGCAGGCGCAGGGGCTGCCCGTTGAAACCGTGCTGCATCATCACGCCCACGCCGCGGCGTGCCTGGCGGAAAACGGTTGGCCGCGCGAGGGCGGAGACGTTATCGCCCTGACGCTGGACGGCATCGGCATGGGCGAAAACGGCGCGCTGTGGGGGGGAGAGTGCCTGCGGGTGAACTACCTGGAGTGCGAGCGTCTGGGCGGGCTGCCCGCCGTTGCGCTGCCGGGTGGCGATCTGGCGGCCCGGCAGCCGTGGCGCAATTTGCTTGCCCACTGTCTGGCGTTTACCCCTGACTGGCAGCGCTATCCGGAAACGCGCGCGGTTCAGCGTCAGAACTGGGCGCTGCTGGCGACGGCGATCCGGCGCGGTATCAATGCGCCGCGGGCGTCGTCCTGCGGCCGCCTGTTTGATGCCGTCGCCTGTGCGCTGGGTATTGAAACCCAATCCTGGGAGGGGGAGGCGGCCTGTCGGCTGGAAGCGCTGGCATCGCAGTGCGCGGGTGTCGATCATCCGGTGACGCTGGAAGCGGATAACCTCGCACTTTTCTGGCAGCAGTGGCTGAGCTGGCAGGCGGAGCCCAGCGCGCGCGCGTGGGCGTTTCACGACGCGCTGGCTAAAGGGCTGGCAGAGCTCGCCGCCTTTCATGCCCGGCGCCTGTCGCTGTCGACAATCTGTCTCAGCGGCGGCGTGCTGCACAACCGTCTGCTGCGCGCGCGCCTGCGTCATTATCTTTCTGACTTTACGCTTCTTTTTCCTTCGCGCCTGCCCGCAGGCGACGGAGCGATCTCCTTCGGGCAGGCGGCGATCGCCGCCGCCCGGTCATGTTTACAAAGGACTTAAAATGTTACGACTCTTACGCAATGAACCTCGCGCCGCGCTTCTGCTGCTGGCTCTGGTAATGGCAAACCTGCTGGCCTGGGGATGGGCATGGCACACCTTTAGCGGCAGCACGGCGCTGATGGCCGCCAGCCTGCTGGCGTGGTGCTACGGGCTGCGTCACGCGGTGGACGCCGACCACATTGCCGCCATTGATACCGTGACGCGTAAGATGATGCAGCAGGGCCAACGCCCGTCCGGCGTGGGGGCGTGGTTCTCGCTGGGACACTCCACCATCGTGGTGCTGGCCTCCATTGCCATCGCCGCCACCGCCACGGCGTTTCAGAAAAACATGGCATGGTTCCACGAAACCGGCAGCCTGATTGGCACCGCCGTTTCCGCCGCTTTCCTGCTGGCGATGGCGCTGGTGAATATGGTGATTTTGCGCGGCGTCTGGCGCAGTTTTCAGGCGCTGAAAAGCGGCAGGCCGGTGCAGGGCGATATCACCCTGCCCGCGCAGGGCGGCGTCATGAACTGGCTGTTTGGCAAAACCTTCCGCCTTGTCAATAAAAGCTGGCAGATGTACCTGGTAGGCTTCCTGTTTGGCCTCGGGTTTGATACCGCCACCGAAATCGGCGTGCTGGGGATCTCTGCCGCCAGCGCCTCCAGTGGAATGTCCGTGTGGTCAATCATGATCTTCCCGGCGCTCTTCGCCAGCGGCATGGCGCTGGTGGATACCCTCGACAACCTGCTGATGGTCGGCGCCTACGGCTGGGCGTTTAACAAGCCGCAGCGCAAGCTCTACTACAACATGACCATCACCGGCACCTCCGTAGTGGTGGCGCTGTTTATCGGTGGGCTTGAGGCGCTGGGCCTGCTGATGGATAAATTTGCCCTCAGCGGCGGCGTGTGGGATCTGGTGGGCGCGGTGAACGACAACCTCGGCAACGCCGGGTTTGTGGTGGTCGGGCTGTTTGTCGCCTGCTGGCTGATCTCCATGGTCAACTACCGCTGGCGCGGCTACGACGCGCTGGTGGTGCGTTCCTGAGGAGGTGCTGGGCGTCGCCAGCCTGCACCGGTTGGCGACGCGCATGGGGCTGAAGGGTTAGATAATCCCGGCCTGGTAGAAGTCCTGCAGGTTGATGGCGCCGCACAGTCTGCCGGTGTCATCCACCACCGGTGCGGCGGTGATTTTGCGCTTCATCAGCACCTCTTTGGCTTCAGTGGCGCGGCTCTCGGCGTTCAGCGTCAGGCCGCCCTGGGTCATGGCGTCAGACACGCGTGTTTCCAGCCTGCCGCCGCCCACCAGCCAGCGGCGCAGGTCGCCGTCGGTGAATACGCCTTTGACGTAACCGTCGTCGTCGCACACCGCCACCAGCCCCAGACCGGTGCGGCTCAGCTCCAGCATCGCGTCCATCACGCTGGTATCAAGTTTGACCTGCGGAATGGCATCGTCGGTGCGCATCAGGTGGTGAACCTTGTTGAGCAGGCGTGCGCCGAGCGCGCCCGCCGGATGCGAGCGGGCGAAATCTTCTTCGTTAAAGCCGCGCGCCTGCATCACCGCCATCGCCAGCGCGTCGCCCATCATCAGGGTGTTGACGGTGCTGGAGGTCGGGGCAAGGTGCATTGGACAGGCTTCACGCTCAACGGAAATATCCAGCGTCGCCTTGGCGGCCAGCGCCAGCGGCGAGCGGGACTTGCCGGTCATCGCCAGCAGGGCGACCGATTTCTCCTGCAGGCGAGGAATGATGAGATCCAGCTCTTTGGCCGAACCGGAGTAGGAGATAAACAGCATCACGTCGCGGCTCTCTATCATCCCCAGATCGCCGTGCAGCGCCTCCGCGGGATGCACGAAGAAGGCCGGGGTGCCGGTGCTGGCGAGCGTCGCGGCAATCTTTTTGCCGATATGGCCGGATTTACCGATGCCCGCCACGATCACTTTGCCTTCGCAGTGGATAATGGTGTTGGCGGCGCGGACAAAGTCGTCGCCCAGACGTTCCGGCAGGCGGCTGGCTTCCTGCAGCTCCAGCATCAGCGTCTGGCGGCCCGTTTCTAACAGAAAATCACTCATCTCTCTCTCCGGTTACGATCACGTCGATGCCTTTCTCTTCCAGCGCTTTCCTGAACGCCGGATCGATACCTGCGTCGGTAATCAGCTTATCGACGCTCTCCAGGCTACAGACAATATTGGGGCTTTTACGGCCAAACTTCGACGAGTCCGCCATCAAAATCACTTCCCGCGCGGCGTTGCACATGGCTTTACTGACGCTGAACACCTCGTTGAACGTCGTGACGCCCGCGTTCAGGTCGATGCCGTCGGTGCCCATGAACAGCTTATCAAAGCTGAAGTGGTCGAACGCGTTCTCGGCCAGCTGACCGTGAAACGACGCCGATTTTTTGCGAAAGGTGCCGCCGGGCATCAGGATGGTCTGCTCGCTGTCGAATTCCGACAGGGCGTTGACGATATGCAGGCTGTTGGTCATCACCGTGATGTTGTTAAAGCGGCTGAGCAGGGGGATCATCTGCAGGACGGTGCTGCCAGCGTCAAGGATAATCGAGTCGCCATCGTGGATAAATTTCACCGCCGCTTCGGCGATAAGCGCCTTCTGGTGGGTGTTGATCAGCGTTTTGTGATCGATGGGCGGGTCCGCTTCGTCCTTATTGAGCACCACGCCGCCGTAGGTTCGAATGACGGCCCCTGAGTTTTCGAGCAATACCAGGTCCTTGCGTATCGTCGTGCCGGTGGTGTCAAAGTAGTGGGCCAGGTCCTCTACCGAACATTTTCCCTGCTTTTGCAGATGTTCCAGAATGGCCGCCTGCCGCTGACGAGGTTTCATAGGCGCTTCGTTCCTTAGGTTGCGAAATGATAATTTCGCAAGCCTATAGCTTTCACAACGAAATTATCCATGTTTCAGATTAAGCGCTAATGATAGTGCATTCTGACAGAGCGGATCATGGGGAAAGATCACATCAGGCCGCAATTCCTGCAGCGAAATGCCGTTGATTGCCTGGATTTTCACCGGACGGGCGAATACGGTCAGGCCGCGCATGATGAGGGAATCGCAGACGGTGTTATTTTCATCCAGCGCAATCGCCACGACGACGCGCGGCTTAAAGCGTCCGCCGGAACGCCCGACGCCCACGCGGCCTTTCTGGCACAGGGCATCAAACGCGCGGTTGAACTGGTGGATTTGCCAGCCGCCAAACGCCATCTGGCAGATCCAGGCGAGGGCGGCGACGGTGATGAGTGCGGTGACCATATCGGCTCCTTTAATTGCCGGGGGGCGGCTGCGCCTTACCCGGCCTACGGGGTTTTGTAGCCCCGGTAAGCGCAGCGCCACCGGGGAATGAACTCAGAACATCACCTGCCCGCCGGTGACGTTAATCGACTGCCCGGTGCAGTACGAGGCTTTCGGGCTGGCGTAAAACAGCAGCATGTTCAGCACGTCCTGATAGTCGCACCCGCGCTTCAGCGGCACTTTGTCGATGTAGTACTGCTCCACTTCCTCAGCCTTGATGCCGAGCTTGGTGGCGTACTGCGGCAGCAGGGACTGGAACATCGGCGATTTCAGCAGGTTGCCCAGCATCAGCGAATGCACGGTAATGCCGTATTCGGCGAGATCCAGCGCCAGAGACTGCGTCAGCCCCACGCCGCCAAACTTCGCCGCGCTGTAGCCGGAGTTGTGCTTGCTGCCCACCTTCCCGGATTTGGAGTTGATCTGAATGATGCGCCCCTGAATGCCGTCGCGGATCATCAGACGGGAAAACTCGCGGGCGCAGAGGAAATAGCCCACCAGATTGACCTGCAGCGAGCGGTCAAAATCCCCCAGTTCGAAATCGCTGATAAAGGCCGCTTTCGCAATTCCCGCGCTGTAGACCAGCAGGTCGGTTCGGCCAAAAATCTCGTCCACCCCGCGGGCCAGCGCCATTACGCTCTGCTCGCTGGTGGCGTCGGCACCAAACCCGTACGCCATCTCTTCACCAAACTCGGTGTTGATGGCGTCCGCCACGCGGGCGGCTTTTTCACTCTGAATGTCCACTACCGCGACGCGGTAACCTTCTGCGGCAAGCCCACGGCAGAGGAACTCGCCTAAGGTTTGTCCCCCACCAATGACAACGGCAACCTGACTCATGTCTATCTCCTTAATTACGCAACAAATTTTAACGTACAGCCTGGGGTAACAGCCTGCGGAACGGGGCCGTCCACATGAACCGTGCCGGGATATTCCGCCTGCGGCTGGCCGTCGAAACGCAGGGTGATGTGGCCCAGTTCGCGCAGGTTTTGCTCGGCCACGTCGCCGACGGCGGTGACGGCATAGCGCGCCTCGCCCAGCTCCAGCTGGCTCCCGGCCTTCAGCTCGCCCTTAAGCTCGCCGTGGCAGTGGATAAAGCAAAACTCTTCGATATCCGCAGGGGCCCCTTCGCGGAAGGTGATCAGCATCTGGTCGCTCAGCGCATCCGCCGCGCTCTGCCCGATGCGGGTAATGGTGGTCTGGTAAATCACGGTCATCGCAGGAACCTCTTATTGATAAATAAAGCCGGAGACAAACCAGGCAATCAGCACCGCCGGCGCGCCCGTCAGGAAGCGGCTCACCAGCACGGAGGGCACGCCCACGCGCACGGTGTCCTGACGCGCTTCGGCCAGCGACAGCCCAACGGGGATGAAGTCGCACGCCGCCTGGGCGTTAATGGCAAACAGGGCTGGCAGGGCGAGGTGTGGGGGAATGTTCCCGAGCCCAATCTGCACGCCAATCAGCACGCCGATGACCTGAGCGATCACCGCGCCCGGGCCGAGGAACGGCGACAGCAGCGGGAAGGAGCAGATCAGCGCCAGCGTCACCAGCCCGAGCGGGTGGCTGGCGAGCGGGGCGAGGCCGTGGGCAATCCAGTCGCCCAGGCCGGACGCCATGATGATGCCGATCAGCGCCGAGACGAACGCCATAAACGGCAGGATGGTTTTCAATACCGTGTCGATGGTGTCGCGCCCGGACTGGAACAGCACCGCCACGGCGGACCCCATGCCCATCCCGACCTTCGCCAGCAGTCCATCGCTCTGCTCGGTGATTTTCTTGCTGGTGTCGTACTCGCGGGGAGCCGCTTTTTGCGGCGCGGGGCTGCCATTCACCAGAGCGATGTTGTCCTCCTTCACGCCCGAGACATAAATGTCTTCAAGGATGTACTGCGCCAGCGGGCCGGATTTTCCGGTGGAGTGAATATTCACCGTTGGAATGCGACGCTTTGGATAGATGCCGCAGCGCAGCGTGCCGCCGCAGTCGATCACCGCCACGCCGATTTCCGCTTCCGGCGGCTCGCCCTCCTTGAAGCCGTCGACCGCTTCCCAGCCGGTCAGCTCGCGCAGCCTGTCGACGATTGCCGGGCGCGTGCCCGCGGTGATGTAGACGATCTTTTTGCCTTCGGTGGCGTCGAACTCCAGCGGGCCACCCCAGCCGCCCGTGCCTTTCTCAATGCGGATCCGGTTCATGCTGTGGCTCCTGATAGATGGACTTTCTGTTCAAGCTGGATGCCCATTTTTTTCTCGAAAATAGCGGTAGTGAGATCGGTCACCCAGCCGCGGAAAAAGTTGGTGACCAGGCCGACCAGCAGGTAGCTCACCGCCAGCGGGCCGAGCGGCAGGCCAAGCGTGGTCAGGCCGCTGGCGATCCCGAGATAGACAAACAGCTCGCCGGGGTTGATGTGCGGGAACAGGCCGTTCATGGAGTGGCAGCTGTAGGAAGCGGCGGCGTAGTAGCTCGGCTTGTACTTTTCCGGCATGAACCGACCGAGGCTTAAGGTCATCGGGTTACAGAACACAAAGGTGCCGATGAACGGCAACACCAGGTAGCGGGACAGCGGGTTGCCGGCGCAGCGCTGGGCGAAGCGTTCAATGCGCTGCTGGCCGATAAAGTTTATCAGCGCGTTCATGATCACCAGCAGGCTGATTAGCAGGGGCAGGATCCCGGTCACCATGCCGGTGAACACTTCTCCGCCTTTCTGAAACAGCCCGATGAACCACTCGGCGCCGTGGGTGATGGTTTCTATCATTCTTCTCTCCTGTGGGGCTTTTTTGTTTTTGTCTGACTGGGCTAATAATAATCACTTTGAAAGGTTTTAAAGTGTTAGTTAGATCTCACAATGAAAGAAAAATGGATTATTTTGAAAGTTTATTGATGGCATCAATGCTTTTCGGTGGAAAAAAGCACCGATTTGCGTTGGGGAGGTGCGTACCGCTTCCTTGAGGTGTTGCGGATGCTTTACCATACTGGGATTCTTATCGAACCCGTTAAATGGATGTCTCATGTTCAAGCGTCGTTATGCAGCGCTGTTGCCTGCGCTTATTCTGCTGTCTGCCTGTAGTAGCAAACCTAAGACCGAAGCCGTTCAGCAAACGGCAGGCGCGCCTTCCGGAGGATTCCTGCTGGAGCCGCAGCACAACATGATGCAGATGGGCGGCGACTTCGCGAATAACCCGGCGGCCGAGCAGTTCATCGATAAAATGGTGAGCAAACACGGCTTTGACAGGCAGCAGCTGCACGAGATTTTGTCTCAGGCCAGGCGTCTGGACTACGTGCTGCGCCTGATGGACAGGCAGGCGCCAACGGCCCAGGTGCCGAGCGGGCCGAACGGCGCGTGGCTGCGCTATCGCAAACAGTTTATTACCCCGGACAACGTGCAAAACGGCGTGGCGTTCTGGAATCAGTATGAAGATGCGCTCAACCGCGCCTGGCAGTTGTACGGCGTACCGCCGGAAATCATCGTCGGGATTATCGGCGTGGAAACCCGCTGGGGCCGCGTGATGGGGAAAACCCGCATCCTCGACGCGCTGGCGACGCTCTCCTTTAACTACCCGCGCCGCGCGGAGTATTTCTCTTCCGAGCTGGAAACCTTTCTGCTGATGGCGCGCAGCGAGCAGGACGATCCGCTCGATCTGAAAGGGTCGTTTGCCGGCGCGATGGGCTACGGCCAGTTTATGCCGTCCTCCTATAAACAGTATGCGGTCGACTTTAACGGAGATGGCCATATCAACCTGTGGGATCCGGTAGATGCCATCGGCAGCGTGGCGAACTACTTCAAAGCACACGGCTGGGTGCCGGGCGGCCAGGTGGCGGTGCAGGCGAACGGCGAGGCGTTTGGTCTGGAAAACGGTTTTAAAACCAAATACAGCGTCGCGCAGCTGACGGCGGCAGGCTTAACGCCAACGCAGCCGCTGGGCAACGTTGACCAGGTAAGCCTGCTGCGCCTGGACGTGGGAACCGGCTATCAGTACTGGTACGGTCTGCCGAACTTCTACACCATCACCCGCTATAACCACAGCACCCACTATGCGATGGCCGTGTGGCAGCTGGGGCTGGCGGTATCTCAGGCCCGTACTCCAGCGGCATCACCGTTTAGTCAATAAGCCGCTCTGACGGGTAGGCCGGGTAAGGCAACGCTGCCACCCGGCATGGCTGCGCGCACGGTGCGGCCTGATGCCCTCACCCTGACCCTCTCCCACGGGAGAGGGAAGTTTTGCAGAAACATTTCGCCACACTCCCTTTTCAAACCCGCCATTTACATCTTCACTACCTTTCATTATTGTTATGTTATAACATTTATTTCGGTATCACTATGTCAACGACCCTTTTCTCCCTGTCTGCCGCGATCCGCGTTTTGCTGGCGCTGGGGCTTGTTGTCTTTATCGCGCTGGCCGTGCGCTGGGCGGTGGCGCTGCCATGATCGTGATGAATGAACTGGTCGCAGGCTATGAACGCCAGCCCGTGACGCGGCCACTCTCGGGCACCATTGAACGCGGAAGCATGACCGCCATCATCGGCGCTAACGGCTGCGGGAAATCCACGCTGCTGAAAACGCTCGCCGGGTTTATGCCTGCCGTGAGCGGCGGCTTCCGCTGGCAGGGCAAGCGCCCGGTCATCGGCTGGCTGGCACAGCGCCACGCGCTGGAGGCGCAGTATCCCCTGACCGTGCAGGACGTGGTCAGCATGGGCGGCTGGCCGGGCATATCGCTGCTTTCCGGGTTTCGCCGCGAAGCGCGGTTGCGCATTGTCAGAGCGCTGGAGCGCGTTGGGCTGGAATCCATGGCGCTATCCACCATTGATGAACTCTCCGGCGGCCAGTTTCAGCGCATGCTGTTTGCCCGCGTCCTGGTGCAGCAGGCGCCGCTGGTGATGCTCGATGAGCCCTTTACCGGGGTCGATGAAGTCACCTGCAACGTGCTGATGGATGTGATGCTGGAGATGTATATGCAGGGGCAGACGCTGCTGGCGGTACTGCACGATAGCGAGCGCGTGTCGCGCCACTTTCCGCAGACCTTACGCCTGGATGCTGACGTACCCCAGTGGAAAACCGAACGGGTGAGGGTGGCATGATCTGGCATCTGTTCTTCCAGCCGTTTATTGAGTACGGCTTTATGCGTCGGGCGCTGGTGGTTTGCCTGGCGCTCTCCGTCAGCACCACCGCGCTCGGCGTGTTTCTTCAGCTGCGTCGGATGAGCCTGATGGGCGACGCGCTTTCTCACGCCATTTTACCGGGCGTCGCCGTGGGGTATTTGCTTAGCGGCATGTCGCTGCTGGCAATGAGCGTTGGTGGTTTTATCGCGGGCATTACCGTGGCGCTGCTCGCCGGTCTGGTCAGTCGCCGCACGCCGCTTAAGGAAGATGCCAGCTTTGCCGGGTTTTATCTTGGCTCGCTGGCGCTGGGAGTCACGCTGGTGTCGCTGCGCGGGTCGAATGTCGACCTGCTGCACCTGCTGTTTGGCTCTATCCTCGCCGTGGACAACGACGCCGCGCTGTTTGTCACGGGCGTGTGTATGTTCACCCTAATCATGCTGGCGCTGTTCTATCGCGGTCTGGTCACCGAAGCGTTTGATACCGCCTGGCTACAGGTGAACGCCCGCTGGCTGCCTGGCGTGCTGCACGGACTGTTTCTGGCGCTGCTGGTGCTTAACCTGGTGGCCGGTTTTCAGGTGCTCGGCACGCTGATGGCCGTCGGGCTGATGATGCTTCCGGCCGTGGCGGCACGCTGCTGGGTGCGCACGCTACCGGCGTTACTCCTGATGGCGGGCATCAGCGGGATTGTCTGCGCATGGCTGGGGCTGAGCCTCTCCTGGGCGATGAGTCTCCCGGCCGGGCCATCCATCGTGCTGACCGCCAGCGCGCTGTTCTTTATTTCCATTTTATTGGGTACGCGAAGCAGGCTCGCTGGCAGTCTGAGGGCGTATTTTTAACGCAAGGGGAAACGATGAAACGTACAGGGTTAGCAGTGGCGCTCGCGCTGGGGATGATGTCGCACGGCGTAATGGCGAAAACGCTGAATGTGGTCACCAGCTTTTCGATACTGGGGGACATCACGCAGGAGGTCGGCGGTGACCATGTGAAGGTGACGACGCTGGTCGGGCCGGACGGCGATCCGCACACCTTCGAGCCGTCGCCGAAAGACAGCGCGGCGCTGAGCAAGGCTGACGTGGTGGTGGTCAACGGCCTGGGGCTGGAGGGCTGGCTTGACCGTCTGGTGAAAGCTTCCGGGTTCAAAGGACAGCTGGTCGTCGCCTCAGCCGGGGTGAAAACCCATACGCTTGAGGAAGATGGCAAGACCGTGACCGACCCGCACGCGTGGAACAGCGCGGCAAACGGGGCGCTGTATGCGCAAAATATTCTGAACGGGCTGGTGAAAGCGGACCCGGAGGACAAAGCGGCGCTGGAGGCGTCAGGCAAGCCGTATATCGCGCAGCTGACGCAGCTGGACGGCTGGGCCAGAACGCGCTTTAGCCAGATCCCACAGAAAAAGCGTAACGTGCTGACCAGCCATGACGCGTTCGGCTATTTCAGCCGCGCCTATGGCGTGACGTTTATGGCGCCGCAGGGGCTCTCTTCAGAGAGCGAGGCGAGCGCGGCGCAGGTGGCGGAGATTATCAATCAGATTAAAGCCGACGGCGTGAAAACCTGGTTTATGGAAAACCAGCTCGACCCGCGTCTGGTGAAACAAATTGCGTCGGCGACAGGCGCACAGCCCGGGGGCGAACTTTACCCGGAAGCCCTGTCGGCAAAGGGCGGGGTGGCCGACACCTACGTTAAGGCGTTCCGTCACAATGTGAATACGCTTGCCGACAGCATGAAATAACCTTCCGCAGCCGGTGCACCCGTACCGGCTTTTTTCTGAAGCCCCCTCGTAAAACCTGAAGCGCATCCCCACATCTGACGAGAAAGTGCTATCTTGTGCAGCACGTTTTTCTGATGCCTGGAGCGAGAATGACTGACCATGAATTGATGCAGCTTAGCGAGATCGTTGGCCTTGCCCTTAAGCAGCGTGGCGCGACAATCACCACCGCGGAGTCCTGCACCGGCGGCTGGGTGGCGAAGGCGATTACCGATATTGCCGGCAGCTCCGCCTGGTTTGAGCGCGGCTTTGTGACCTACAGTAACGAAGCTAAAGCGCAGATGATTGGCGTACGCGAATCCACGCTGGAACAGCACGGCGCGGTCAGCGAGCCGGTGGTGATCGAGATGGCGATTGGTGCGCTCAAAGAGGCGCGTGCAGATTACGCGATTTCCATTAGCGGCATTGCGGGCCCGGACGGCGGCAGCGATGTGAAGCCGGTCGGCACCGTCTGGTTTGGCTTTGCCACCTCAAAAGGTGAAGGCATTACCCGGCGGGAATGCTTTAGCGGCGATCGTGAAAGCGTGCGTCGTCAGGCAACGGAATATGCGTTAAAAACGCTCTGGCAACAATTTCTACAAAACACTTGATACTGTATGACCATACAGTATAATTGCACCAACAGAACAGAAATCCACGGTGAAGCACAGTCGCTTCTCCCGGCATGACAGGAGTAATAATGGCTATCGACGAAAACAAACAGAAAGCGTTGGCGGCAGCACTGGGCCAGATCGAAAAGCAATTCGGTAAAGGCTCCATCATGCGCCTGGGTGAAGACCGTACCATGGATGTGGAAACGATCTCCACCGGTTCGCTTTCTCTGGATATCGCGCTGGGCGCGGGCGGTCTGCCAATGGGCCGTATCGTAGAGATCTACGGGCCAGAGTCCTCCGGTAAAACCACCCTGACGCTGCAGGTGATTGCTGCGGCACAGCGCGAAGGTAAAACCTGTGCGTTTATCGATGCCGAGCACGCGCTGGACCCTGTTTATGCGCGTAAACTGGGCGTGGACATCGACAATCTGCTGTGTTCTCAGCCGGACACCGGTGAGCAGGCGCTGGAAATTTGTGACGCGCTGGCGCGCTCGGGTGCCGTTGACGTTATCGTGGTCGACTCCGTTGCCGCACTGACGCCAAAAGCGGAAATCGAAGGCGAAATCGGCGACTCTCACATGGGCCTCGCGGCACGTATGATGAGCCAGGCGATGCGTAAGCTGGCGGGTAACCTGAAGCAGTCCAACACGCTGCTGATCTTCATCAACCAGATCCGTATGAAAATTGGTGTGATGTTCGGTAACCCGGAAACCACGACTGGTGGTAACGCACTGAAATTCTACGCCTCTGTCCGTCTGGATATCCGCCGTATCGGTGCGGTGAAAGAGGGTGAGAACGTGGTGGGTAGCGAGACCCGCGTGAAGGTTGTGAAGAACAAAATCGCCGCGCCGTTTAAACAGGCTGAATTCCAGATCCTCTACGGTGAAGGGATTAACTTCTACGGCGAGCTGGTTGACCTGGGCGTGAAAGAGAAGCTGATTGAAAAAGCGGGCGCCTGGTACAGCTATAACGGCGACAAAATTGGTCAGGGTAAAGCGAATGCCATTTCCTGGCTGAAAGAGAACCCGGCTGCAGCGAAAGAGATCGAGAAGAAGGTGCGTGAGCTTCTGCTGAACAACCAGGACTCCAAACCTGATTTCGTAGTGGATGCTGCGGATGCTGAAGAAACCAACGAAGACTTCTAAGTCTCTCGTTTAAAAATGAAGGGCTGCTGATGCGGCCCTTTTTGCATTTCTGAATCAGCAGGTTTTTTATGAGTGAACCGACAACACGTCGACCCGCGTATGCGCGCTTGCTGGACCGCGCGGTGCGCATCCTGGCCGTTCGCGACCACAGTGAACAGGAGCTGCGGCGAAAACTGTCGGCTCCGGTAATGAGCAAAAACGGGCCGGAAGAGATTGATGCCGCTGCGGAAGATTATGACCGCGTGATTGCCTGGTGCTATGAACATCATTACCTTGATGACGAGCGTTTTGCCGCCCGCTTTCTTGCCAGCCGCAGCCGTAAAGGCTACGGGCCTGCGCGCATTCGCCAGGAGCTGAACCAGAAAGGCGTGGCCAGGGAGTCGATTGAAAAAGCGATGCGTGAATGCGACGTTGACTGGTGCGAACGGGCGAAAGAGCAGGCGATTCGTAAGTACGGCGAACCGCTGCCGCGCGATTTTTCAGATAAAGTCAAAATCCAGCGCTTTTTGCTCTACCGCGGCTTCCTGATGGAAGATATTCAGGATATCTGGCGCAATTTTGCCGATTGAACGCATGCGGGATTTTACTTCCCTCCAAAGAAAACTTATCTTATTCCCACTTTTTCAGTAGCTGGTCTGTCCAACGGTTTACCGAGACAGGCTGGCTGCGACATTTCGTTAGCTTGATTTCAGGATAATTATGAGCAAGAGCACCGCTGAGATCCGTCAGGCGTTTCTCGATTTTTTCCATAGTAAGGGACACCAGGTTGTTGCCAGCAGCTCCCTGGTACCGAACAACGACCCGACTCTGCTGTTTACCAACGCCGGGATGAACCAGTTCAAGGATGTGTTCCTTGGTCTCGACAAGCGTAATTATTCCCGCGCCACAACCTCACAGCGTTGCGTGCGTGCGGGCGGTAAACACAACGATCTGGAAAACGTCGGTTACACCGCGCGTCACCACACGTTCTTCGAAATGCTGGGTAACTTCAGCTTCGGCGACTACTTCAAACACGATGCCATTCAATATGCGTGGGAACTGCTGACCGGTGAAAACTGGTTCAACCTGCCGAAAGAGCGTCTGTGGGTTACCGTCTATGAAACCGATGACGAAGCCTACGAAATCTGGGAAAAAGAAGTCGGGATCCCGCGCGAGCGCATTATTCGCATCGGTGATAACAAAGGCGCGCCATACGCGTCTGACAACTTCTGGCAGATGGGCGATACCGGTCCTTGCGGTCCGTGCACCGAGATCTTCTACGATCACGGCGACCACATCTGGGGCGGTCCTCCAGGCAGCCCGGAAGAAGACGGCGATCGCTACATTGAGATCTGGAACATCGTCTTCATGCAGTTCAACCGTCAGGCCGACGGTACGATGGAGCCGCTGCCGAAGCCTTCCGTTGATACCGGTATGGGTCTGGAGCGTATTGCCGCAGTACTGCAGCACGTTAACTCTAACTATGAGATTGACCTGTTCAGCACCCTGATCAAAGCCGTTGCCGAAGTGACCGGCGCGACCGATCTGAACAACAAATCGCTGCGCGTTATCGCGGACCACATTCGTTCCTGTGCGTTCCTGATTGCCGACGGCGTTATCCCGTCGAATGAAAACCGTGGCTACGTGCTGCGTCGTATCATTCGCCGTGCCATCCGTCACGGCAACATGCTGGGCGCGAAGGATACCTTCTTCTATAAACTCGTTGGGCCACTGATTGGCGTGATGGGTGCTGCCGGTGATGAGCTGAAACGCCAGCAGGCGCAGGTAGAGCAGGTTCTGAAAACTGAAGAAGAGCAGTTTGCCCGTACGCTGGAGCGCGGCCTGGCCCTGCTTGACGAGGAGCTGGCAAAACTTAAGGGCGACACGCTGGATGGCGAAACCGCTTTCCGCCTGTACGACACCTACGGCTTCCCGGTTGACCTGACGGCGGACGTTTGCCGCGAGCGCAACATCAAAGTTGACGAAGCGGGCTTCGAAGCCGCGATGGAAGAGCAGCGCCGTCGTGCGCGCGAATCCAGCGGTTTCGGTGCAGACTACAACGCGATGATCCGCGTTGACAGCGCGTCAGAGTTCAAAGGCTATGAGGCGCTGGAGCTGACCGGTAAAGTGACCGCTCTGTTTGTTGACGGTAAAGCCGTGGACAGCATCAGCGCCGGTCAGGATGCGGTTGTCATTCTGGACAAAACGCCGTTCTATGCGGAATCCGGCGGTCAGGTTGGCGATAAAGGCGAACTGAAAGGTAATGGTTTCAGCTTCACCGTCAGCGACACCCAGAAATACGGTCAGGCGATTGGTCACCAGGGCAAACTGGTTTCCGGTTCTCTGAAAGTGGGCGAGGGCGTCCAGGCGAACGTGGATGAAGCTCGCCGCGCGCGCATTCGTCTTAACCACTCTGCAACCCACCTGATGCACGCTGCCCTGCGCGACGTGCTGGGCACCCACGTTGCACAGAAAGGTTCTCTGGTTAACGACAAAGTGCTGCGCTTCGACTTCTCGCATTTTGAAGCGATGAAACCGTCGGAAATCCGTGCGGTGGAAGATCTGGTTAACGCCCAGATCCGACGTAACCTGCCAATCGAGACCCATATCATGGATCTCGAGGACGCGAAGAAAAAAGGTGCGATGGCGCTGTTCGGCGAGAAATATGACGAACGTGTGCGCGTACTGAGCATGGGTGACTTCTCCACCGAGCTGTGCGGCGGTACGCACGCCTCGCGCACCGGTGATATCGGCCTGTTCCGCATCGTTTCCGAATCGGGGACGGCGGCTGGCGTGCGTCGTATTGAAGCGGTAACCGGTGAAGGTGCGATTGCCAGCCTGCATGCGCAGAGCGATCAGCTGCACGACATCGCGCAGCTGCTGAAGGGTGATAGCCAGAACCTGGGCGAGAAAGTGCGCGTTGCGCTGGATCGCACCCGCCAGCTGGAAAAAGAGCTGCAGCAGCTGAAAGAGCAGGCTGCGGCGCAGGAGAGTGCAAACCTCTCCAGCAAGGCTGTAGACATTAAGGGCGTCAAACTGCTGGTCAGCGATCTGGCGGGCGTGGAGCCTAAGATGCTGCGTACTATGGTCGACGATCTCAAGAACCAGCTTGGTTCTACCGTTATCGTGCTGGCGACGGTGGCAGAAGGTAAGGTTTCTCTGATTGCGGGCGTCTCTAAGGATGTGACCGACCGCGTAAAAGCAGGGGAACTGATTGGTATGGTCGCCCAGCAGGTGGGCGGCAAGGGTGGCGGCCGTCCGGACATGGCGCAAGCCGGTGGTACGGATGCGGCGGCACTTCCAGCGGCATTGGCCAGCGTTGAAAGCTGGGTAAGCGCGAAACTGTAATAACTACAAAGCACAAGCAGACGCCATAGCGGTAACGTTATGGCGTCTTGTTCACTGCGCTATCGATAACGATAAAGTCAGGTTGAGTTTGTGTATATCGGCTAAACTTACGTTTAACAGAATGTGATGCCGTGACTGCTTACACATTACGTGTTTGTCATCGCTTACTTTTTGGCGTTATATGATGGATAATGCCGGGATACAAGAGACCCGACTCTTTTAATCTTTCAAGGAGCAAAGAATGCTGATTCTGACTCGTCGAGTTGGTGAGACCCTCATGATTGGGGATGAGGTCACCGTGACAGTTTTAGGGGTAAAGGGTAACCAGGTACGTATTGGTGTTAACGCTCCTAAAGAAGTATCTGTCCACCGTGAAGAGATCTACCAGCGTATCCAGGCTGAAAAATCCCAGCAGTCCAGTTACTGATATTGTCGCGTCTCGCTGTCGGGCGAGACGCAACCCTCCTGTCATTTTTCCTGCTCAACGTTACCGTTTCATTTCAATCGCTCTCTTTTTGACCAGCCCAACATTCTTAACTCGTCCCAATCCCCTCTTTTCTGCATACGTTTTTTGCGAAGAACGCTGCAAAATCCGCTTATAAAACACCCTCTTTGCGGCTTTTACATGCGAATTGCGTGTGATTTGTGCAAACGATAAAAGCTTTTGGAAAATTGTTTGACTTATAAGTCCCAGAAAGTAATATATGCGCCACGCAGCGACGAGAAGCTCTTAACGAGTTACTCGAAGCACTCGAAAGAGGCGTTGTGTGGTGAGGTGGCCGAGAGGCTGAAGGCGCTCCCCTGCTAAGGGAGTATGCGGTCAAAAGCTGCATCCGGGGTTCGAATCCCCGCCTCACCGCCATTTTGCATCCGTAGCTCAGCTGGATAGAGTACTCGGCTACGAACCGAGCGGTCGGAGGTTCGAATCCTCCCGGATGCACCATCTATTACTTCATATTGCTTTCGAAGTGATATGAATATCGAGCAGTACAGTAGTAAATCCCGATGCATCCGTAGCTCAGCTGGATAGAGTACTCGGCTACGAACCGAGCGGTCGGAGGTTCGAATCCTCCCGGATGCACCATATTCTCCGAGATGACAGCGACGCTGTTGTTTCAAGGTCTGCGAGTTAATCGCAAGCACCAGGGAGGATAACGTTGCTTCAGCAACGGCCCGAAGGGCGAGGCGCAGCCGAGTAATCCTCCCGGATGCACCATTTACTATTTCTGAAAGCAGTACCCTGATGCATCCGTAGCTCAGCTGGATAGAGTACTCGGCTACGAACCGAGCGGTCGGAGGTTCGAATCCTCCCGGATGCACCATTTACTGTTTCTTAAAGCATTTCCCGATGCATCCGTAGCTCAGCTGGATAGAGTACTCGGCTACGAACCGAGCGGTCGGAGGTTCGAATCCTCCCGGATGCACCATCTTCTCCTTCTTTGTTTATTCCTTCAACGTTCCGTCAGCAATCACACTCTCAGTCAGCGACAAAAACCACCATTTACGATAAAGTAATGCTTTGTTAATCGGTTAGCGAGAGCACGATGTACGCACAGTATGACGGTTTGATCTTCGATATGGATGGTACCCTGCTGGATACCGAACCCACGCACCGTCAAGCCTGGACTGATGTCCTGGGCCGCTACGGCATGCGTTTCGATCTCCAGGCGATGATTGCCCTCAACGGATCCCCCACCTGGCGTATTGCGCAGGCCGTGATTGAACTCAATCAGGCCGATCTCGACCCGCACCTGCTCGCGCGTGAAAAAACCGATGCGGTAAAAGCTATGCTTTTAGATACCGTACGCCCTCTGCCGCTGATAGATGTGGTCAAAGAGTGGCACGGGCGTCGGCCTATGTCGGTAGGAACAGGCAGCGAAAGCGCGATTGCTGAGGCATTACTCAACCATCTTGGCCTGCGCCACTATTTTTCTGCCGTGGTCGCCGCCGATCATGTTAAACATCACAAGCCCGCACCGGACACCTTTCTGCTCTGCGCAGAATTAATGGGCGTCCCGGCGACAAAATGCGTCGTGTTTGAAGATGCCGATTTTGGTATCCAGGCCGCGCGTGATGCCGGAATGGATGCGGTGGATGTGCGCTTACTGTGAGTGACGCGCTGTCACTCGCCTCATTATTCGCCAGCAGTTTTTTAAGCGCCACGCTGTTACCGGGCAATTCGGAAGTGGTGCTGGTGGCGATGCTGTTGTCCGGCGTGAGTCAGCCCTGGCTGCTTGTATTAATAGCAACAATGGGTAATAGCCTTGGAGGGCTGACTAACGTTATTCTTGGGCGTTTCTTTCCGCTGCGCGAAAAATCGCGCTGGCAGGAAAAGGCAGTGGGCTGGCTAAAACGCTATGGCGCTGCCACGCTGTTATTAAGCTGGATGCCTGTAATAGGCGATTTACTGTGTCTGCTGGCGGGATGGATGCGCATCTCCTGGGGACCGGTGCTCTTTTTTTTGTGCCTTGGCAAGGCGTTGCGCTATGTTCTCGTGGCGTGGGCAACACTACAGGGTATGACGTGGTGGCACTAATTGGTGGAATGAATACGCGACCTTCAATCGTCAACCATTACAATTATGCTGAGTAACATTACTTTGACAGGCGGGAGGTCAATTTGATCCCGGACGTATCTCAGGCGCTGGCCTGGCTGGAAAACCACCCTCAGGCATTGAAGGGTATTCAGCGTGGTCTTGAGCGTGAAACGCTGCGCGTTAACGCGGACGGTAGCTTAGCGACAACGGGTCACCCGAAGGCGTTAGGCTCGGCGCTGACACATAAATGGATCACAACCGATTTTGCTGAAGCGCTGCTGGAGTTCATTACGCCAGTAGAGGGTGATATTGATCATATGCTGACGATCATGCGCGATATCCATCGCTACACCGCGCGCAACATGGGCGACGAACGTATGTGGCCTCTCAGCATGCCGTGCTATATCGAGCAGGGCCAGGAGATTGAGCTGGCGCAGTACGGCACGTCAAATATCGGACGGCTGAAAACGCTCTATCGCGAAGGGCTAAAGAACCGCTACGGCGCGTTGATGCAGACGATCTCGGGCGTGCATTATAACTTCTCGCTGCCCATGGCGTTCTGGCAGGCGAAATGCGGTGAAACGGATAAAGACGCGATTTCAGCGGGCTACTTCCGCCTGATCCGCAACTATTACCGTTTCGGCTGGGTGATCCCGTATCTGTTTGGTGCTTCCCCGGCGATCTGTTCTTCGTTCCTGCAGGGGAAACCGACCACGCTGCCGTTCGATAAAACCGAGTGTGGGATGTACTATCTCCCGTACGCCACCTCTCTGCGCCTGAGCGATCTCGGCTATACCAATAAATCGCAAAGCAATCTCGGTATTACGTTTAACGAATTGCACGAATATGTGGCAGGATTGAAGCGGGCGATCAAAACCCCGTCGGAAGAGTACGAGAAAATCGGCCTCGAAAAAGACGGCAAGCGCCTGCAGATCAACAGCAACGTGCTGCAGATTGAAAACGAGCTGTATGCGCCAATTCGTCCTAAGCGCGTGACGCGCAGCGGTGAAACGCCGTCGGATGCGCTACAGCGCGGCGGAATTGAATACATCGAAGTGCGTTCGCTGGATATTAACCCGTTCTCACCGATTGGCGTTGATGAGCAGCAGATTCGCTTCCTGGATCTGTTTATGGTCTGGTGCGTGCTGGCGGATGCGCCGGAAATGAGTGCAGATGAACTGCTCTGCACCCGCACAAACTGGAACCGCGTGATTCTGGAAGGGCGTAAACCGGGCCTGACGCTGGGTATCGGCTGCGAAACGGCACAGTTCCCGCTGACCAAAGTCGGCAAAGATCTGTTCCGTGACCTGAAGCGTGTTGCCCGAACAATGGACAGCATCGACGGCGGCGACGCGTATCAACAGATCTGCGACCAGCTGGTGGAATGCTTTGATAACCCGGAACTGACGTTCTCAGCACGCATTCTGCGTTCTATGATCGATCAGGGCATTGGCGGCACGGGGCGTTCACTCTCAGCCGAGTACCGTGAGATGCTGATGCAGGAGCCGTTAGAAGTGCTGAGCGAAGCGGATTTTGCAGCGGAACGCGATGCGTCCGTTGTGCGTCAGAAAGAGGTTGAAGCGGCGGATACCGAGTCGTTTGAGGCGTTTCTGGCGAAGCAGGCTTAAGCAGAAAAGAAAAAGGCCACATCGCTGTGGCCAAAATATACATCTCTGAATTCAGGGATGATGATAACAAATGCGCGTCTTTCATATACTCAGACGCGCATTCTGTAGAAGAGTTCAGTTTATTTTAAAAAAAATCACTATCGGAGGTGACGTATGCCGTTATTAGATAGCTTTACTGTCGACCATACCCGTATGGAAGCACCTGCAGTCCGCGTGGCGAAGACCATGCACACCCCGCACGGCGACACGATCACCGTCTTCGATCTGCGTTTCTGCGTGCCGAACAAAGAAGTGATGCCGGAGAAAGGCATTCATACGCTGGAACACCTGTTCGCGGGTTTCATGCGTGACCACCTGAACGGCAACGGCGTTGAGATCATCGACATCTCTCCGATGGGCTGCCGTACCGGTTTCTACATGAGCCTGATTGGTCAGCCGGAAGAGAAACGCGTTGCAGATGCGTGGAAAGCGGCGATGGAAGACGTGCTGAAGGTGAAAGAGCAGAACCAGATCCCTGAGCTGAACGTTTACCAGTGCGGGACTTACCAGATGCACTCTCTGGAAGAAGCGCAGGAGATCGCGCGTCACATTATCGAGCGTGATGTTCGCGTGAACAGCAACGAAGAGCTGGCTTTGCCAAAAGAAAAACTGCAGGAACTGCACATCTAGTACTGTGCCTGCAGGTGCCCGGTAGCGCTGCGCTTACCGGGCCTACAAAACCTCAAACCGTAGGCCGGGTAAGGCGTAGCCGCCACCCGGCATCCAGCGCACAGGATTAGTGCGCGCCGCCACCCCCGCCACCGGCGCCAAACGGCGGCCTCGCAAACCACACCAGCCCCAGCAGGACGATGAAGATCCCTGCCGATATCCAGAAAATCTCGTTTGCAGAGATTATCAGCCCCTGGTTAGTGATCTGCTGGGCTATCCAGCCGGATGCCTGCTGCTCCGTCATGCCCATCCCCTGAAGCTGGCTGTACATCTCCCGGGAGTTCGGGTTAAACGGGTTCACCGCTTCCGTTAGCTGCGCGTGGTGCATCGACTCGCGGTTGGTCCAGAGGGTCGTGGTGATCGACGTCCCGATGGAACCCGCCAGCGTACGCGTAAAGTTCGACAGGCTTGATGCTGCCGCCATGCGCTCGGGCGGTAAGCCGGAAAGCGTAATGGTCGTCAGCGGCATAAAGAAGCACGCCACGGCGAAGCCCTGAATGAACTGCGGCCACGCGGACGCGCCAAAGTCCATGCCCGGCTCGAACGTATACGCGCGCCAGTAGAAGCACACCGCGTACATGATAAAGCTGAACGTCACCAGCCTGCGCATGTCGAGCTTGTGGGCGAAGCGGCCGATAATTGGCGACAGCAGGACCGGAATGACACCCACCGGCGCAGAGGCTAACCCTGCCCAGGTGGCGGTATAGCCATAGACCTCCTGCAGCAGCTGCGGCAGCAGAACGATCGCGCCGAAGTAGAGCATGTAGGCGAGGCTAATACACAGACAGCCGATGGTGAAGTTTCGCGACTTAAACAGCGAGAGATCGACGATCGGGTTATCGTCCGTCAGCTCCCAGACGATCAGGAAGCTCAGCGATATCACCGCGACAACGGTCAGCACGATAATCTCTGTCGAGTTAAACCAGTCCAGCTCTTTACCCTGATCGAGCATGACCTGCAGGCTACCGATGCCGACCACCAGCAGCGCCAGGCCAACGGCGTCAATGCGCCGCTGCTCCGTTCGGGTCTCGCGACCGCGCAGCGTTTGCAGGGTGAGCATCACCACCAGCGCACCAATCGGCACGTTGATGAAGAAGATCCAGCCCCAGTGGTAGTTATCGCTGATATAGCCGCCGAGGATAGGCCCGCAAATTGGCGCGACAATGACCGTCATCGACCACAGCGCCAGCGCGACAGAGCGCTTAGCGGGTGGATAGTTGTTAAGCAGCAAACTCTGCGACAGCGGAATCAGCGGCCCGGCCACGATCCCCTGAATGACGCGGAAGAAGATCAGCATCGTCAGGCTGCTGGACATGCCGCACGCCCAGGAGGCGAGCACGAACAGTATCGTTGACCAGAGGAACAGCTTCACCTCACCGACGCGCTTTGCCAGCCAGCCGGTGATCGGAATGGAGATGGCGTTCGCCACCCCGAATGAGGTAATGACCCAGGTCCCCTGGCTCAGCGACGAGCCAAGGTTACCGGCGATGGTTGGGATCGCCACGTTTGCGATGGTGGAGTCCAGCACCTGCATGAATGTCGCCAGCGACAGCGCAATGGTCATAATGACCAGCTGCGCGCCTTCCAGCGGTTTTTGCGGCTTTTGCTGTTGCATAACGCTCACCTTCGGATTAACCGGCGTTTGCCTTCACGATGTCATCGATCAGCTTGTTGACCGGATCGAGGCTAATTTCACGGGCGTTACTTTCATAAGCCGGGCTGCTGCGCACCTGGCTTGCCAGGATCTGACCGTCGCGGTTGGCGGTGTCCACCGTCACAAGCGTAGAGAGGCCAATACGCAGCGGATGGTCGGCGAGCTGTTTCGCATCCAGCTCGATACGCACCGGCAGACGCTGAACCACTTTGATCCAGTTACCGGTGGCGTTCTGCGCGGGCAGCAGGGAGAAGGCGCTGCCGGTCCCCATATCCAGGCCGACCACTTTCCCGGTGTACTTCACGTCATCGCCGTAGATGTCGCTGACCACCGTCGCGGTCTGGCCGATACGCATGTGCGCAAGCTGCGTCTCTTTAAAGTTGGCGTCGACCCACAGGTTGTCTGCCGGTACGACCGCCATCAGCGGCGTGGTTGGGCTAATCTGCGCCCCTGGCTGGACGGAACGACGGGAGACGTAGCCGGTCATCGGGCTGACGATTTTGGTACGCTCAAGGGCAAGCCACGCGTTGCGCACTTCGGTCGCCGCCTGCTGAACGGCGGGCTGGTTTTCCAGGCTGGTGCCCAGCACCATCGCCTGGTTGGCGTTGTACTGTTGAATCGCCACATCCAGCTGCGCCTGGGCGCTGGCAACGGCGTCGCGGGCGTGCTGCAGCTCTTCACGGCCAATCAGGTTGGCGGTGCCGAGCGGCACGCGGCGGTTCAGGTCGCTCTGCGCCTGCGCCAGCGCGGTTTTCTGCACGTCGATGTTGGCCTGTAGCTGTTTGCTGTTGATCATCAGCTGGCGGGTCTGACGGACGCTGGAGGCCAGCGCGGTCTTTGCTTTTTCAAATGCCTGCTGCGCGTCGGTTGGATCGAGGGTCACCAACACATCGCCTTTTTGCACAAAGTCGGTATTGTCAGCCCAGACTTTCGTCACGCTGCCCGACACCTGCGCCATAATTTGTACCTGGTTCCCTGCCACGTAGGCGTCGTCTGTCTCTTCAGCATGACGCAATACTAAAAACCAATAGATCCCATATGCCACGGCAATAATGATAAAGAGCAAGGTCAACAGAAGAAGGGCGCTCTTACGTTTGCCTTTCTTGTTGCCCGGCTGCTGCGGGGTAGTGCTCTCCGCATTTGCGCTCATTGTAGTTCTCCACGATCTTCTTATTTTCACATCGGCTGAGCCGACCTGTTGTCAGAAAGGCCAGCAGTGTGACGTGCTGGCCTGTCGGTTTTCTTATGAATCTGGAATGGTGAGCGTGTCGTCGCCTTAGCGCAGCGCCTCAAGAATGGCGCCGTCTTCATCCATCTGGTCCAGACGGGTGAGCAGCTTGCGAGTGATGTGCTCAAGCTGGTCGCGCTCGGCGGTGCTGAGGGCGGACCAGAGTTTGTGCAGGCAATTGTGCTGAGGTGGCAGCACTTCGCGCAGGAATTCGTGACCTTTCTCGGTCAGCTGCAGATGCAGGCAGCGGCGATCGTTGTCGCTTTCACGGCGCTCAATCCAGCCGCGCTTTTCGAGTTCATCGGCAATACGGGTGGCATTGGTGCGGGAGGAGCCCAGCGCGCAGCTCAGTTCGGAAGGCTGAATGCTGTGATTTTCCTGAGACTCCAGCGTAATCAACGCCATAAACAACGTCTCGTTAATCCCTTGAGCTTTCAGCATTTTATTGCGGTTTTCCAGTAGCTTACCCTGCATGTGCATGCACAGGCGAGTCAGCAGGATTTCCTGATACGGGAAGTCCTCATGGCGACTGGCGCGGAATTTAAGCATTTGTTCAATGGGCGTAAACGAACTATCCATTTGGGCATAACCTCATTAATTACAGCCGATATAGTAACGATAGTGACAAATAATGTAAATGAATTATTTGTGCGGTTATATCCGCCAAACTTATGTCACTATCAGAAAGCGCCGGGTAAGTCCGTGACCCGGTGAGCACAGTAAGCGTAGGGTGTGAACCCGTGGAAGAGAGGATGTGAGGACGGGGGTCTGAACTATTCATGCCAATTGTAGATATGTCACCCACATTAAAATTTCTGGGATAAATGATTACGTTTACCTTAACAGACTGCAGGGCCTCTTAACACCCTAAGAGGCCAACGCAATGTAAAACTTAGTGTATTGCTTCCTGGCGATGGTAGCCGCGCCACCATACAAGAAGGTTGAGCGCGGCGACGATGGCCCCAATCCCACACACGCCCGACCAGCCAGCATGCTGCCATGCCGATGCAGAAATTAATGAACCGGCTGCGCCCCCGATGAAGTAGCTGGTCATGTATCCGGCGGTGAGGCGGTTACGCGCCTCTGGCTTGACGCGATAGATGACGGTCTGGTTGGTAATGTGAACGCCCTGAACGGTGAGATCCAACACCAGGATACCGACGATCAGCGCCAGCACCGAGATGTGCCCATACCAGATTGCCCCCCAGGAGAGCAGGAGTAAAACCAGCCCTGCGGAGGTGGTCACGTGGGATTTGCCCTTGTCGGCCAGCCCGCCAGCGGGACGCGCGCCCAGTGCGCCAGCGGCACCTGCCAGACCGAACAGGCCAATCACCCCTTCGGAATAATTGAACGGCGGCGCGGCCAGCAGAAATGCCATCGACGTCCACAGAATGCTGAAGTTGGCGAAGGTGAAACAGCCCAGCAGGGCGCGGGTACGCAGAAGCTTATCCTGGGTGAACAGACTGAAAACGGAGGCCAGCAGCTGCGGGTAGTTCAGGTGATTTTCCTGCTTCACCTTTGGCAGCCCGCGCCACAGCGCCAGCGCCATCACCACCATCAGCACGCTCGCCACCCAGTAGACGGTGCGCCAGCCGCCGAGGCTTGCCAGCAGCCCTGCCACGGTTCGGGCCAGTAAAATCCCCAGCAGCAGGCCGCTCATGATGGTGCCCACCACCTTGCCGCGTTTTTCCGGGGAGGCGAGGGTCGCAGCGAGCGGCACCAGAATTTGCGCCACCACGGAGAACAGCCCCGTGAGCGCGGTACCGACGATCATCATCGTCAGCGACTGGCTGCTGGCGGTGATCAGCATCCCACCGGCGGCCAGCAGGGTCATGGAGACGATGAGCATTCGCCGTTCAAACATATCGCCGAGCGGCACCAGGAATAGCAGCCCGGCGGCATAGCCGAGCTGTGCTGCCGTCACGATGAAGCCAGCGGAGCTGGCGGAAAGGTTGAACGCGCGGGCGATGGTGTCGAGAAGCGGTTGCGCGTAATAGTTACTGGCGACCGCCAGACCCGTTGCCACGGACATTAAAAGGATGAGTGCGGGGCTAAGCCCCTGAGCTGTTTTTGTCATTTGTTTCAGGAATCGTTAGTTAAGTGATTATTTTTCCGGAAACAATAATAGCGAATGATTGTGAAGGGTGGGGGATTGTTGGGTGATGGATTGTGCGGTTTAGGTTGGGTGCGGTGTGATCCCCTTCACCCCGGTCCTCTCCGCTTGGGAGAGGATTAGGGTGAGGGGTAGGGTTTTGTTTTTTACTTCTGCGCCGCCAGCGCCTCTTTCACCCAGCCGTCAAACTGCTGCTGGTGGGCTTTGATCCAGCCGTCAACGTGGCCTTTAACATCCGCTTCAGACGATTTGCCCGCATGCATCATCGCATTCTGGGCATTGATGTCCGCCAGCGGCAGCTTCATCACCGAGAACAGCTTCGCCGCCGCCGGGTTTTTCTCCGCCCAGGCTTTGTTGGCCACGATATGCATCGTGTTCACCGGGAAGCCGTAGTTCATGCCGTTCGGCAGCCTGGTGTCGATATCCTTCTGCTCGCCCGGCAGGGAGGAGAACGGCACCTGCAGCCACACCACGTCTTTACCCGGCTTCAGCACGTCGCTCACCCAGTACGGCGTCCAGGTGTAGTAGATCACCGGTTTCCCCTCTTTGAAGCGGGCAATGGTGTCGGCCATCATCGCAGAATAGTTGCCGTGGCTCACGTCGACCGTTTTCGCCAGATCGAAGGCTTTGTTCTGGTGGTTAATCACCGCTTCACAGCCCCAGCCGGGCGAGCAGCCCATCATGTCGGCCTTGCCGTCACCGTTGGTGTCGAACAGTTTGGCGATCGCTGGATCTTTCAGCTGTTCAATGTTGGTGATGTGGTACTTGTCGGCGGTTTTCTTGTCGATCAGATACCCCTGCGCGGCGCCGGTCACGAAGGTGCCCTCGCGATAGAATTTCTTGTCGCCACCGGCGGCGGCATACATGTCGTCATGCAGCGGCTGCCAGTTGACGGCGGTAAAGGTGGCATCGCCGGAGGCAATCGAGGTGTAGCCGACGTTGTAATCCACTTCACTCGGCGTGTTGACCGTATAGCCCAGCTTCTCCAGCGCGCGGCTGACGAGCTGGGTCTGGAAGCTCTCTTCGGAAATGGTGCTCTGCACCGGCTGTACGGTAATGCCTTTTCCCGGCAGGTCTGCCGCAAACGTGCTGGTGGAGACAAGGGTGGCAAACGCTGTGGCAAAAAGTACGTTATGTCGCATCGTTGTTCCTTATTTTGTAAATGGGCGGGTGATTAACCCGACAGGGCCGGTGCTATACCAGCGACGGTTGCCGCGACTGCGTGAATCACGACCAACGGCCTGAGTCAGGCGGTCAAGAATAATGGCGAGGATCACAATCCCGACGCCGCCGACGGTAGCCAGCCCCATGTCGAGGCGGCCAATGCCGCGCAGCACCATCTGTCCCAGGCCGCCCACGGCGATCATCGAGGCAATTACCACCATCGAGAGCGCGAGCATCAGCGTCTGGTTAACGCCCGCCATAATGGTCGGCATCGCCAGCGGGAGCTGAACCTTAAACAGCATCTGGCGCGGGCTGGCACCGAACGACCGTGACGCTTCAATCAGATCCGCTGGCACCTGGTTAATCCCCAGAATGGTCAGACGGACGATCGGCGGCAGGGCGAAGATAATGGTCACCACCACGCCCGGCACGTTGCCGATGCCGAACAGCATCACGATAGGCACCAGATAGACGAACGCCGGGGTGGTCTGCATCGCATCCAGCAGCGGACGAATAATCTTCGCCGCCCGCGGGCTGCGCGCCAGCCAGATCCCCATCGGCAGGCCGATGACAATGCAGAAGAGCAGGGCGGTCAGCACCAGCGCCAGGGTGATCATCGCCTGCGACCAGGCGCCAATCGCGCCGATGGCAACCAGCGAAATCAGCGTGGCGACCCCCATTCCTGCGCTACCGAACTGCCAGGCGATCAGGGAGAAGAGGATAATCGCCACCGGCGCCGGCATGCCCAGCATCAGCTGCTGGAAGCCGTTGAGGATGTAATCCACCGGGATGCGTATCCCCTGGAAGACCGGACGGAAGTGCGTGACTACCCAGTCGATCCCCTCCGTGACCCAGCTGTCGAGCGGGATCAGCGTCTTGTGGAATGGATCCATAATGTTGAAATGCTCTGGCGCAGGCGCGGGAGCGCTGTTAAGCCAGTCAGCCGCGCCGCCGCCGTCGGCGGGGGCTGGCGTGGAACCCCACGCATCGGCGGATTGTGCAGCGCTGTCCGCTGCTTCGGTCGTGCCCCACGGGTTAGATTGATCGGTCATTGTTTGCCCCCTCGCGATCTAAAGCCTGCAGCAGCATCCGTTTTGAGATGATGCCGACGTACTGTTGCTCCTCACCCACGACCGGCACGGCGCACGGTGCCTGGCCGACGTGAGAGAGTAATTCGCTGAGCGGCGTTTCGGCGTCCACGGCAAGCGGAGCGTCAATTAGCGCCGCATCGATCCCCTGGTTTTCACCAAGCGCGGATTTCAGGGAGTCGATGGAGACAATGCCGACAAATCTATTGCCGCGTTCAACCAGATAACCGTATTCACGATCTTCGTCCTGCAGCAGCTTCAGCGCCGATCGCGGGCCAAAACCCGGCGTTTTACGGATGATGCCGTTTGGCGTTCGACGGGCAATATCTTTGGCGCTAAACACCTGACTAATATCCACGCCGCGGAAGAAGGTGCGCACATAATCATTCGCCGGATTATTGAGAATTTCATCCGGCGTGCCGACCTGCACCACTTCACCGTTTTGCATAATGGCAATACGGTCGCCAATACGCATGGCTTCATCCAGATCGTGGGAAATAAAGACAATCGTTCGCTGATGTTTAGCCTGTAATTTTACCAGCTCATCCTGCATCTCGGTGCGAATTAACGGATCGAGGGCGGAGAAGGCTTCATCCATTAATAAAATGTCGGGATTAATGGCTAATGCACGGGCTAATCCCACGCGCTGACGCATCCCGCCGGAAAGTTCATCCGGATAAGCATGCGCATAATTTTCCAGCCCGACCTGACGCAGTGCGTCAAGGGCTTTTTCCTGACGTTCCTGCGCGGGCGTGCCGGCTAATTCCATCCCGAAAGCGGTATTATCCAGCACCGTCATGTGCGGCATCAGCGCGAAGGACTGGAACACCATCGCAATCTTCTTTCTGCGCACCTCGCGAAGCTCGGCCTCTGATATTCTGGCGATATCCACGCCGTCAATCAGCACCTGTCCGCGGGTGGGTTCAATCAGGCGATTGAGAAGGCGAACCATAGTGGATTTACCCGAACCGGATAATCCCATGATGACAAAAATCTCGCCTTCTTCAATGGCCAGACTGGCGTCTTTAACGCCAAGCGATAGCCCGGTTTTTTCCAGAATTTGCTCTTTGGTAAGGCCTTTCTCAATATATTTGAATGCGCGCTGCGGATGCTCGCCAAATACTTTATAAAGATTTTTCACTTCTAATTTAATTGCCATGCAATAGGGTGTTTCCTGTTATTTGTTTATGCCAATATGATTACCATGGTAAATTGTTAACGGGCATAACCCTAACATACTGAGAATCTGAGACAACCCTGAGTCAGGCTGAGGCCGTAATTTTGACGCAAGCGAAACGGCTGAATTTCCCATGAATAAAGGGCTGAGGGCGGTTTGAATTTTTCTCAATTTTTTGCTGCTGCACTGGGGAATTTCGCCTGAACCGGAATGATTCAGGCGAATATGACGCGGAAATGACAGTGTAGTTGTTATGTAAATATTAGAGAGGAAATTGTTGGGTTTATATTAAATTAACAAACGTTAGCGTTCATCAAAAATCCCAATCTTCATCCTCGGTTTCTACCGCTTTGCCCATCACGTACGATGAACCCGATCCCGAGAAGAAATCGTGGTTTTCGTCAGCGTTAGGCGACAGCGCGGAGAGAATAGCCGGGTTCACCTCGGCCATCTCCGGCGGAAAAAGCGCGTCGTAACCCAGGTTCATCAGCGCCTTGTTGGCGTTGTAGCAGAGGAACGCTTTGACATCCTCTTCCCAGCCCGTTCCGGCATACAGTTCCTCGGTATAGCTCAGCTCGTTGTCGTACAGATCCATCAGCAAATCGAGCGCAAAGCCTTTAAGCTCCTCGCGCTTCGCCTGGTCCACTTTCTCCAGCCCTTTCTGATACTTATAGCCAATGTAGTATCCGTGCACCGCTTCATCCCGAATGATGAGGCGAATCAAATCGGCGGTGTTGGTGAGCTTGCCCCGGCTCGACCAGTACATGGGCAGCCAGAAGCCGGAATAGAAGAGGAAAGATTCCAGGAACACGCTGGCGATCTTCTTCTTCAGCGGCTCGTCGGCCCGGTAATACGCCAGCACCAGCTCCGCCTTTCTCTGAAGTGATTCGCTCGCTTCGCTCCAGGCGTAGGCCGCGTCCACGTCTTTGGTCTGGCACAGCGTGGAAAATATCGAGCTGTAGGAGCGGGCATGTACCGCCTCCATAAAGCTGATGTTCGACATCACCGCCTCTTCGTGCGGCGTCAGCGCGTCGCCCATCAGCGCCGGTGCGCCGACGGTATTCTGAATGGTGTCCAGCAGCGTCAGGCCGGTAAAGACGCGGATCGTCAGCTGCTGTTCGGCGTGGCCGAGCGTTTGCCAGGCCGGAATATCGTTGGAAAGCGGAACCTTTTCCGGCAGCCAGAAGTTGCTGGTCAGGCGGTTCCACACCTCCAGATCTTTGTCATCCTGGATTTTGTTCCAGTTAACGGCGCTCACGCGTGACAGTTTCATCCTTTCTCCTTACAGCGCGCAGGACACGCAGCCTTCAATTTCGGTGCCTTCCAGCGCAAGCTGGCGCAGGCGAATGTAGTAGAGCGTTTTGATGCCTTTCTTCCAGGCGTAGATCTGCGCTTTGTTGATATCCCGCGTGGTGGCGGTATCCGGGAAGAACAGCGTCAGCGACAGCCCCTGATCCACATGTTTTGTCGCCTCGGCGTAGGTATCGATGATTTTTTCCGGGCCGATCTCATACGCGTCCTGATACAGCGCCAGGTTTTCATTGGTCATAAACGGGGCAGGGTAGTAAACGCGTCCGGTTTTGCCTTCCTTACGAATTTCAATTTTCGACACGATCGGATGAATGCTCGACGTGGCATGGTTAATGTAGGAAATCGATCCGGTCGGCGGCACGGCCTGCAGGTTCTGGTTATAAATGCCGTAGCGCATCACGTCGTCACGCAGCTGCTGCCACATCTCGCGCGTCGGCAGGGTAATCCCCGCGCGGGCAAAGAGATCGCGCACTTTTTCGGTTTTCGGCTGCCAGTCGCCTTCCAGATACTGGCTGAAATAGGCCCCGCTGGCGTAGCGCGACTGTTCAAAACCCGCGAACCGCTGGCTGCGCTCGCGCGCCAGCATCATTGAGGTGTGCAGCGCGTGCCAGGTAATGGTGTAAAAATAGAGGTTGGTAAAATCCAGCCCTTCCGGACTGCCGTAGGCGATGCCTTCCCGCGCCAGATAGCCGTGCAGGTTCATCTGCCCCAGCCCGATGGCGTGCGATGCGGCGTTGCCCGCTTCAATAGACGGCACGCTGCGGATGTGGCTCATGTCCGACACCGCCGTCAGCCCGCGGATGGCGGTTTCCACCGTGCGGCCAAAGTCGGGTGAATCCATCGTGTGTGCGATATTCAGCGACCCGAGGTTGCAGGAGATATCTTTGCCGATATCCGCGTAGTCCAGGTTTTCGTCGTAGGCTGACGCGCTGTTGACCTGCAAAATCTCCGAGCACAGGTTGCTCATGTTGATGCGCCCGGCAATCGGGTTCGCGCGGTTTACCGTATCTTCATACATGATGTACGGATAGCCGGACTCAAACTGGATCTCCGCAAGCGTCTGGAAGAAATCGCGGGCGTTGATATATTTTTTGCGAATGCGATCGTCGGCCAGCAGCTCCTCGTAGCGCTCGCTGATGGCTACGTCGCCAAAGGCTTTACCGTAAATACGCTCAACGTCATACGGGGAGAAGAGCGCCATCCCGGCATTCTCTTTGGCCAGCTTAAAGGTGATATCCGGGATCACCACCCCCAGCGACAGGGTTTTGATACGGATTTTCTCGTCGGCATTTTCGCGTTTGGTATCGAGAAAACGCAGAATGTCCGGGTGGTGCGCGTGCAGGTAAACCGCCCCCGCTCCCTGACGCGCGCCAAGCTGGTTGGCATAGGAGAACGCATCCTCAAGCATTTTCATTACCGGGATCACGCCGGAGGACTGGTTTTCGATGCGCTTGATCGGCGCGCCCGCTTCGCGCAGGTTAGAGAGCAAAAACGCCACGCCGCCGCCGCGTTTGGAAAGCTGCAGCGCCGAGTTTACCGCGCGGCCAATCGACTCCATATTATCTTCGATACGCAGCAGGAAGCAGGAAACCAGCTCCCCGCGCTGGGCTTTGCCGCAGTTGAGGAAGGTGGGCGTGGCGGGCTGGAAGCGACCAGAGAGGATCTCGTCGCTGAGCTGCTCCGCCAGCGCTTCGTCGCCCTGCGCCAGCGTCAGCGCCACCATCACCACGCGATCTTCAAAGCTTTCCAGGTAGCGTTTACCGTCGAAGGTTTTCAGGGTGTAGCTGGTGTAGTACTTCCACGCGCCAAGAAACGTCTGGAAACGAAAGCCGCTGGCGTGCGCGCGTTCAAACAGCTTCACCACGAAGGTACGTTCGTAGCGGGTGAGCGTGCGCGCGTCGTAGTAACCCTCGTTCACGAGATAGTCGAGACGCTCATTCTGGTTTGCAAAAGCCACGCTGTTGGGCCGCACGTGGGCGGCAAAAAAGGCGTCCACCGCCTCCTTGTCTTTATCGAACTGAATGCGCCCCTCGCGATCGTAGAGGTTAAGCATTGCGTTGAGTGCGTGGTAATCCGGTGTCGCCTGAATCACCCGTTCTGCGGTTGTCGTTGCCAAAATTCGTTCACTCCTTTACGCACGTTTTCGACGTCCTGCTGTGTCCCCATCAGCTCAAAACGATAGAGATACGGCACGCCGCATTTTTGAGAGATGACGTCCCCGGCGCGGCCAAAAGCATCGCCGAAATTGCGATTCCCTGCCGCGATAACCCCGCGGATCAGCCCGCGATTGTGGGGATCGTTCAGAAAGCGGATCGCCTGGCGAGGCACGGCACCTGCCGTACCGCCACCGCCATAGCTGGGCACCACCAGAATGTAAGGCTCTTCTACCCGGATCCGCTCCCGCTCGTTAAGCGGAATGCGTACCGCAGGCAGCCCGACGCGCTCAATGAAGCGGAGCGTGTTTTCCGAGCTGCTGGAGAAGAAAACGAGTCTGCTCATGCCCGTGCGGCCTGTGCGGCGAGGCGGTTAATCATGTCCGGGCGAAAGCCGGACCAGCTTGTCTCCCCGGCAACCACCACGGGAAGCTGACGAAACCCTTGGGCGCGCAGGGTATCGGCGGCCTCGGGGACCTGGTCAATATTCACCATCTCAAACGCCACGCCGCGGCTCTCCATCGCCCGTTTGGTGGCGTGGCACTGAACACAATCGTTACGTGTGTAAATAATAATGCTCATGATTCGTATTTCCATTTAAAATGAGGGGGCGGCGCGAATCATCGCGTCAGGTTGTGTGTGTCTTGCTTATAGGGATACTAGATGTAGTTGCCTTAAGTTTCAACCATACAAGATATGGGAAATTCAGATTGATGTTGCCCTAGTGATGAGCTCAGCGGGGCAGGGCAGACTATGCGGGTTTTACAGGCGAGAAGGCAAAGAAAAGCCCCGGCGCCTGAGGCGGCCGGGGCTAAGAAGGTAAGCTTATTTACGCAGGCTAAGCAGGGCGCCGACGAAGATCCCGACCGCCGCGACCGTGCCCAGCGTGTAAAGCGGTTTTTCGCGCACGAAGCTGGTAGCGCAGCTGACCGCATCGCAGGCGGCCTGAGTGGTTCGCGTACGCCCGTTTAAACGCGCGCGGGTTTCACGGAGCAGAGACTGAGCCTTACGTTTTGCGGCATCCGCTTCGTCCTTCGCGTCACTTCCCCAGGACTTCAGCACCTCTTCCAGCGTGTCCGCTAATTGGCTGACATCATTACGAATATCCTGAGCGTCGTCATTAATATCGTTTCGGTTCGGTCTGTTAAACATACGATCCTCCGTAATTTTGTGTTCCCGTTCAGTTTAGTTCATAAATTTAATATCTGAAGCGCATCACGCGTTATCCGCCAGTTTATGGACTATTCTGAAAGCCCTGCTAATGCTGAATACTGTAAGGTTGCCGGGCAGGAAAAGATAACGAGGAAAAGATATGTATTTACGACCTGATGAGGTGGCACGCGTTCTTGAAAAAGAGGGATTCACCATGGACGAGGTGACATCAAAAGCGTATGGATATCGCCGCGGCGAGAATTATGTTTACGTTAATCGCGAAGCAAGAATGGGACGTACCGCGCTCATTATTCACCCGACGCTGAAAGACAGAAGTCTGTCATTTGCTGAGCCTGCCTCGGATATTAAAACCTGCGATCACTATCAGCAATTCCCGCTCTATTTAGGCGGGGAACGGCATGAGCATTATGGTATTCCGCATGGTTTCAGTTCGCGTATGGCGCTGGAACGGTTTTTGAAGGGACTGTTTGGCGACGTGCAGTAAATTCGCGACTGGCGTGCGCCAGTCGCTTCACATTACGCTTTTGCCTGGCCGTAGTGGCTGACCTTAAACAGGCGGCGGCAGTAGTCAAGGAAATAGCCGTATACCGCCCCCATCAGCATTGAAACCACAATATTCGAACTCACTGCCGCGGCGATCTGGTGCCAGTCCGCACCCACCGTCAGCAGAATGGCCACGTAAACCGGCGACTGGAACGTCACATACGCCAGAACGTCCGCCAGGTTTTTCACCCAGCCAGCGGGGCTGATACGACGCGCGAAACGCATAACCGCATCGCGATATAGCCCGTAAGGCCATGCAATAATAATATTGACCGGGATCGCCACCAGACGAGAAGAAAGTGACTGCTCGAAGGTCATTCCGGAGAGGAATATTTCGATCAGCATGTTCACAACGGAACAGTAGACAACCATCGCGAAAGTATCCGCCACGGCATGGCGAAGGCGTGATTGCGGTGAGAACATGTCTGAACTCCTTGAGAAGAACACAAAAAAGAAACGATTTTCCCGAAGCGACTAGTGCTTTAGGTTGGTTTGTTTGACGTGTATAGCGTATATCTCTGTGTTTGAACTAACAACTAGTGATTAATTTTTATTTAATCGCCTTTTGTCCACAAAATTCTCTAAATTTGGTTGTTTTTTGTTCGGTTCGTTATAATCTGTCTCGATTAAACTTTTTGACATAAAAATCAAATAGTTAAATTTTTGACGTTACGAGGAGAATCCTTCTGCCTGCCTGCGGCGAAGAATGCTGGAATTTGGATTAAAGTTGACCATTTATATTGATGTGATGATTGAATCTGTGAGGATCCCACAAGCAGCATGAGATAATATTAACGGTCCGAGTAAAGGCTATTCCCATTATTGTCTGAACGACCCTGCGGGTAGATATTTCAACGAAAATGAATTATTCTGGCGGCGATTTATCTATTTACCCTAAAGAAAAGGTTTTCAAATATATGTCTTTGACGTTACAGAATCTTAATAATATCCGAACTCTGCGCGCCATGGCCCGCGAATTAACCCTGGACGTTCTTGAGGAAATGCTGGAAAAGGTCAGGGTCGTTGCTGAAGAGAAACGGAGCGAGCAGGCGGAATTAGAGCAGCAGCGTGCTGAGCAGCAGGAGAAAATTAATGCCCTGCTGGAGCTGATGAAAGCCGATGGTATTTCACCGACCGACCTGCTGGGCTCCGAGCTGGCGCAGGCGGGTAAGCCCGCGAAAAAGCGTAAGCCGCGTGAAGCAAAATATCGCTTTATCGACCAGAACGGTGAAGAGAAAACGTGGACCGGCCAGGGCCGCACGCCGAAGCCGATTGCCAGCGCGCTGGCAAACGGGAAATCACTGGATGATTTTCTGATCTAAGGCGTTAACCGGGCGGAATATTCCGCCCGGCTGTCTGTTAGCAGACGCCGAAATCACCTTCTTCGGTATACGGCGCCACATCGGCCGCTTTCAGCGTATATTTCTCGCCCTGTTCATTACTCGCCTGAACCGCCACAATCGTATCACCGTTCACTTCGAGCACTTTCAGTTTCGGACCGCCTTTACGCGGTTGCACATAATCACCGACAGAAAACATATTACCTCCTCATCGTTTTAGCGATCTTCACCTTAGCCCACGCATGACGCCGGGTACAGTGACTTTCACCGATTACTGCTTATGAGGTACGACGGTTCCAGGGCATAACCTTAAGCAGTCTCGCCATGCCGCAAAAGCCCGTCATACCGGCGAACAGCAGCCCGGCTCCCACAAAACCGCTGAGCAGGAAAAAGCCGCTGGAGACGCTATAACCCAGCACCACGCCGCAGAGTATCAACAGCCCGGCGGCAATTTGCACCTGGCGCATCAGCGGCAGCGGCTGGGATCTGTCTTCGACGGTCGGCAGCCCGGCCTGCTTCCAGCCCTGAATACCACCTTCCACCACAAATGCCCGAGCGGGCGCGGCGGCCCGGGCAAGGCGGTCGGCATTGCCCGACGTCCGGGCGCCGGACTGGCAGTGAAAAATCACCGTTTCACCCGCCTGCGCGTTAAGAGCGCCGGATAGGGTTTCCAGCGGCACCAGCCTCGCGGCGGGAATATGCTCGCGGGCGTACTCGTCGCTATCGCGAATATCAATCAGTTTTGCGCCTTCAGCGATGCGGGCATTGGCCTCGCGCGGCGAAAGAAGGGGAAGTGACATGGGCGCTCCTTACGGGCAATAAAGGGTTTTCAGGGTGCTGATGAGCTGATGTACCGCATCGTTTTTAATGAAGTACAGAATGCGCTGCGCCTCGCGGGTGCTGTCGATAAGCCCTTCCTCACGCATGCGTGCCAGATGCTGCGAGGTAGCGGAAGGACTCAGCCCCGTGGCCCGCGCCAGGTCGCCCGCGCGGGTGCCGGGGGTCCCGCATAATGTGCAGAGGATCAGCAGCCGATGCGGGTTGCTCATGGCTTTCAACAGGGCGGCGGCCTGCTCGGCGCTGGCCTGGAGTTGTTCAAGTTCTGTCATGTTATTTTAGCACTCTCTTAATTAAGGTAATGCTAAATTAATCTCGCACTTTACACCAGCGTTAAAAGCGTAAAAGAGGGTAAATGGGACGGGTCTGAATGGCAGAAGCCGATAAGCTGGCTACGCTTACAGTCATTACATTTATTTATTTTCAACTGGTTAGCGTATACGGAGTGTTTATGGGTTTTTGGCGTGTTGTCTTTACGATTATTCTCCCTCCGCTGGGCGTGCTGCTCGGCAAGGGGTTTGGCTGGGCGTTTATCCTGAATATTATTCTGACCTTGCTGGGCTACATCCCCGGACTTATCCACGCGTTTTGGGTACAAACCAAAAGCTAAGCTCGCCTTAGCTGTCGGTCAGCATGCGCGAGTTCTGGCGCGTTTTGCAGGTCGGGTAAGGCGAGGCCGCCGCCCGACAATGCAGTATACTGCTATGCATATTCTTTAAGAGGGATCTGCCATGGCACAAAACATCTACGACAATCCGGCATTTTTCGAAGGCTACGCCCAGCTTCCGCGCTCGGTGCAGGGCCTGGACGGCGCGCCGGAGTGGCCCGCGCTGAAAAACATGCTGCCTGATTTAACCGGTAAATCGGTTGTCGATCTCGGCTGCGGCTACGGCTGGTTCTGCCGCGCCGCGCGTGAACTGGGCGCTTCTGACGTCACGGGCGTTGATATTGACGTCACGGGCGTTGATATTTCCGAAAAGATGCTTGCCCGGGCAGCAGAGCTTACCGCGGACCCACAGATCCGGTATCAGCGCAGCGATCTGGAGTCGCTCAGGCTCGACGAAAACAGCCTCGACCTTGTCTACAGCTCGCTTGCGCTGCACTACCTCCCGGAACTGAACACGCTATTCGCCAGCGTTCAGCGCGCGCTCAAACCCGGCGGCAGCCTGGTTTTTTCGATGGAGCACCCGATCTACACCTGCGCCACGCGTCAGGGCTGGCTGACCGACGATAAGGGCGAGCGGTTCTGGGGCGTGAATCACTATCAGGACGAAGGCAAGCGCGTCAGCAACTGGCTGGCGGACGGGGTAATTAAGTATCACCGCACGCTGGGCACTACGCTTAACGCGCTGATCAAGGCCGGGTTAACGATAAGCGACGTCAATGAGTGGGGACCCACGCAGGCGCAGGTCGATGCCTGGCCCGCGCTGGCTGAAGAGGCGGAGCGTCCGATGCTGGTGCTGATCGCCGCCCGCAAGGCTTAATACCCGACCTTATACACTCGCCCGCTCTGCACTCCTTCCACGCTGCGACGGTAGGCCTGGGCCACGGTTGCGGCGGGGACGCTCTCAAAGCCCGGGAAGAAGCCGTCGTACGCTTCAGCGGATTCCGTCAGGACCGTTGGGCTAATCAGGTTGATGCGGATCCCGCGAGGCAGTTCGCAGGCGGCGGCGCGAACGAACCCTTCCAGCGCGGCATTCACCGTGGTGGCATTCACCCCCTGCGCAATCGGCTCGTGCGCGACAATCCCGCTTATCAGCGTAATCGAGCCGCCTTCGTTGAGGTAGTGCTGGCCGGTCAGCGCCAGGCGCACCTGCCCCAGCAGCTTGTCCTGCAGGCCCTGGTTGAAGTCGCTGTCTTTCATGGTCGCGAGCGGGCCGAAGTGGAGGCCGCCGCTGGCGGACACAATGGCGTCCACCCTAACGATTTTCTCAAACAGCGCCTGCACGCTCGCCTGCGAGGTGATATCTACCCGGTAGTCGCCCTGCGTGCGGCCCACGCGAATGACCTCGTGGCGACGACTCAGCTCTTCCGCTACTGCCCGACCAACCGTACCGCTGGCACCAATAATGACGATTTTCATAGCCGACTCCTTATGTTGTGAGCCTTCATTCTTTAATAAATAAAAACGCAGATAAACTGGGCTAAAGTTAGAAGATTGCTAATCAGAGGTTTGGAATATGGATAAGCTTCGCGGCATGGAGACGTTTATCGCGGTGGTAGAGAGCGGCAGTTTTACCGGTGCGGCTGCACGGCTGGAGATGTCGGCGGTGATGGTGGGAAAGTACGTTGCGCTGCTGGAATCACAGCTCGGCACCCGCCTGCTGGAGCGTAACACGCGGCGTCAGAGCCTGACCGATGCCGGTCGCGTCTATTTTGAAGAGGCCAGACGGGTTCTGGAGCAGGTCTCCATTGCCGAAAACGCGGTTGAACGCCTGCGCGCCGCGCCCGCCGGAACCCTGCGCGTCACGGCGCCTACGTCATTTGGCGGCTGCGTCATTGCCCCGCTGACGGCAACCTTTTTACAGCGCTACCCGGAGGTACGCGTCGAGCTGGATCTCACTAACCGGATGGTCGATCTGGTGGAAGAGGGCGTCGATCTCGCCATCCGCATTGGCGACGTTGGCAATGACGATCTGGTGGCGAAATACCTGTGCCCCTACAACATGGTGATCTGCGCCGCGCCGGACTATTTAGCGCGCCACGGCACGCCGCAAACGCCTGCCGATCTGGTGGATCATCTCTGTCTTTCGCATACGGTGTGGACCGCGCGAAACGAGTGGCGGCTGCCGGGTCAGGAAGGGGAGGTGCGCTGGAAACGCGATGCCGTATTACGGTGTAACGACGGCTACGGGCTGCGGATGGCGGCAAGAGCCGGGGCGGGATTACTGCTGCAGCCGGAAGTGCTGGTGGCGGAAGAACTGGCAAGCGGCAGGCTGATTCGGGTGCTCGAACCGTTCACCCCCGCGCCGAGGCCGGTGCATTTATTGTGGCGTCAGGATTTACGCCCCCTGCCCAAGCTGACGGAATTTATCGCCCATATTCTGCTAAGATTGAGCACACTATAAAAACAGAAGGTAAGCAAAGAATGTCCGTGAGTAAACTCGCCAGCAGCGCGCAGGGCCTGCAATCATCCGCCATCCGTGAATTATTAAAACATAGCAAAATGGCGGGTGTGATCTCGCTGGGGGGCGGTATCCCTAACCCTGACCTGTTCGATCGCGAAGGGCTGAAAATGGCGGCGGATGCCGTATTGTCTCAGCATTTTGGCGAGGCGTTTCAGTACGGCCTGACCGAAGGCGTCCCCGGGCTGCGGGAAGAGATCCAGCGGATTTGCGAGGGGCGAGGCATTCGCTGTAAGGCTGATGACGTGGTGGTGACCTCCGGTTCGCAGCAGTCCCTCGACGTGCTGGCGCGCGCGTTAATTAACCCCGGCGATATTGTCGTCGTCGAGCGTCCAACCTATCTTGCTGCCCTGCAGGTATTTGGCCTGGCGCAGGCGAATTTTGAATCCGTGGGCACCGACGGCGACGGCATGAAGATCGACGAACTCGAAGCGCTGGCGGCAAATAAGACGATTAAAGCGGTCTATATTGTCCCGACGTTTGGTAACCCGGGCGGCGTAACGCTGTCTGAAGCGCGCCGTAAACAGCTGGTGGAATTATCGAAGCGCTATGACTTCGTCATTATTGAAGACGATCCGTACAGCGAAATTAATTATACCGATGAGGTCTTCCGTCCGTTAATTGCCCATGCGAAAGACATCGGCAACGAAGAGAACGTGGTGTACACCTCAACCTTCTCTAAAATTCTCGCGCCGGGCACGCGCGTGGGCTGGGTGCTGGTGCCGGAATGGCTGAAGCGCGCGGTGGTTAACCTTAAGCAAACCACCGATCTGCACACCAGCACGCTGTCGCAGTTAATGACGTATGAGTACCTGAAAACCGGCCGTCTGGCGGCGCAGATCAAGACGATCCGCGAAGCTTATCGCCAGAAATACCAGACGTTTGCAACGGAACTTGAGGCCGAGCTGGGGGATGTGATGTCTTTCCATAAGCCGAAGGGCGGCATGTTCCTGTGGGCCAGAATGAATAATGGCATGAACACCACCCGCTGGCTGGAAAAAACGTTAAGTAACGGCGTAGTATTTGTGCCGGGCGAATTTTTCTATTGCAATGATCCAGACCACTCGACGCTGCGCATGTCGTTTGTCACGCCAACGGATGAAGCGCTGAAGGAAGCGGTTCAACGCCTGAAAAAATCGCTGTAAAAGACCTGCGCATAATGGCTTCTCTGCCGTTATGCGCAATACGCGTTCAGAGCGGCACGGGCCGCAATCGTCCATGGAGATCTCCATGTTTGAATTTCTGTTCGGTGTCGTTACGCACACGCCTGTCTGGGTATGGGTGCTGTTTATCTTCCTTATTTCGCGCGGCATCAAAGCCCGCAGGCCTGCCACCGTTACGCTGGAACGGCTTGCCATCATTCCGGCGATCTTTCTTATCTGGGATATTTACGATCTGGTGGTCTACCGCACGCTGACACCCGGCGCTGTCGCACTTTGGGCGGTTGGGATCCTCGCCGGAGCCGTTCTGGGGTATTTCCTGATTAAGCAGGCGGTGATTACCCGCGCAGAGGCACCGCGTAGCCTTTACCGTCAGGCAGACTACACCGCGCTGCCGTTTATGATGCTGGCGTTCGGGGTGAAGTATGTGCTGGGCGTGATGAGCGCGGTCTCTCCCCAGACGATGCAGCAGCCTGCTATGAGCGCCCTTGCGGTTGTCTCCGGCGGGGTGTTTGCCGGGGTGTTTATCGGCAAGTTTACGCGGTATGTTGAGGTGTTCAGCCGCACCGCGCCGCGCCCGGCGGAGTGAGATCGCTGTGCCCTTTTGAGTCAGGCCACGTCCGGCCGACCGGATTTACGCCTGGCCATCACTTCTGCAACGGTCTTAATACGGCTAAGCTCCTCCTGCGTCCTGGCGTTAGATTGCGCTTCCCAGATATCGACGTTCAGCTGTAAGTTCAGCCAAAACTCAATAGTTGTATCAAAGGCTTTTGCCAGTTTTATCGCCATATCGGCAGTAAGCTTACGGTTGTTGTTGACCAGCGCGCTGACGGTATTGCGGTGGACATTGAGCATCTCCGCCATATCGCTGATTTTCAGATTGAGCGGTTCAAGATACTCATACTGCAACACGTCGCCCGGCGGCGCTACGCTTGCGCGGGCCTGCGGGAACGTAGGCCGGGTAAGGCGAAGCCGCCACCCGGCGATTGACTACCGCTCCCTCAGCGCCTCTTTCGCCCGGTTAAACGGCTTGATCATATAGTCCAGCACCGTTTTCTCGCCGGTCTTGATGTCCACCGTCGCAATCATTCCCGGCACAATCGAGAAGTGCCTGCCCGCCTTGTTCACCAGGTAATCCTGGCTGGTGCGGATGAACACCCGGTAGTAAAACACCTCCGGCTTGGCCTCGTCCTGGATGGTGTCCGGGGAAATCGTCTCCACTACCCCGTGCAGCCCGCCGTAAATGGCGTAATCGTAGGCGGTGATTTTAACCAGCGCCTCCTGGTTCGGGTGGATAAAGGCGATATCGCGCGGCGAAAGGCGGGTTTCAATCAGCAGGCGATCGTCCACCGGCACGATCTCCATCAGCTCGCCGTTGGGCGGGATCACGCCGCCGATGGTGGTCACCTTGATATTTTTTACGATCCCGCGCACCGGGGATTTTACCGTCAGGCGGGTGACGGAATCCTGGCGTCCTTTCAGGACGGCGGAAACCATATCCACCTCCGCGTTGGCCTTGGAGAGCGCCTCCCTGGCCTGAACGTAATACTGCGAGCGCACGTCGGTGAGCTTCAGCTCCAGATCGCTTTTCTGCCGCTGCAGGCGCAGCACCTCCACGTGGCTGGCGGCCCCGGTTTTGACCAGCCGCTGGGTGATGGCCAGCTCCTTATTGGCGAGATCTAACGCGGCGCGCAGCTCCCGCTGGGTGTCCTCCAGCTGCGCCCGGCGGGAGTTGTAGAGCCGCGTTTCGTCTGCAATCAGATCCGGCCATTTTGCCAGCGAAGGGGGGAACTTCAGCGGGAGATCGTTCACCTCGGCGTACAGGCGCGCGCTGGAGGCCAGCGAAGCCCGGTAGCGCGCCGCGCTTTCACCGACGTTCGATTCGGAACGCGTCGGATCGAGCCGCGCCAGAATCTGTCCGGCCTGTACCTGATCGCCCTCGTGGACGTTCAGCTCGGTGAGGATCCCGCCGTCGAGAGACTGCAAGACCTGCTCGCGCGAGCTGGGGATCACTTTCCCCGATCCGGTTGAGACCTCATCCAGCATGCCAAACCACGCCCAGACGCCCAACACCACGAACATCAGCAGCGAGAAGAAAACGATCCGACGCGCGCCGGTGTAGCCGCTCTCGGAATCCAGCGCGTTATCCAGATCGTCCATTGCCGCCACGTCACGCTGACTGATTTTCATTTTTCCACTCCCGTCCGGTTGCTGCCTGCTGCTGCTGTTGCTGCATACGGCTGTTGTTGAGCGCCTGGGCTTTTGGCGCGTCCATGACCAGCATCCCCTCTTTCAACACCACCACGCGCTCCACCAGTTCCAGCACCGGCACGCGGTGGGTGGCGACGATCAGGGTGCGGTTGCCAAGCCAGTCGCCCAGCCGCTGGATAAACTCCCGCTCGGTGTGCTCGTCCAGCGAGGCGGTCGGTTCATCCATTAGCACGATATTGGGATCGCGCAGCAGCATCCGCGCCAGCAGAATCGACTGACGCTGCCCGCCGGAAAGCCCCACGCCGTTTTCCATGATCGGATAGTCCAGCCCCTTGGGCAGCTTCTGCACGAAGCCCGCCGCGCCCGTCAGCTCCAGCGCCTCGAAAATCTCTTCGTCGGTGGCGCGCGGCATGCCGAGGGTGATATTTTCGCGCAGGGTGCCGTAAAACAGCCGGGCGTTCTGGGTCATAAAGCCGACGTTGCGCCGGACATCGGCGACGTCGAGATGCGGCAGGCTGAAGTTATCGAGCCGCAGCTCGCCTGCCGCCAGATCCATCCCGCCCGCCATCGCCTGCAGCAGGGTCGATTTTCCCGCGCCGTTGCGCCCGAGGATCGCCACTTTTTCACCCGGCCGGATCTCCAGCCGGTTAATGCGCAGCGCCATGCGCGGATCGTCCGGCTGATAGCGGAACTGTGCCTGCTCGAAAAGATAGTGTCCGCGCAGCACGTCCTGGCGGATCGGCGTCTCCTCGCGCTGATTTTCGGTGGGAAGCTGCATGATGCTGTCCAGCCCCTCTTTTGCCGCTTTGACCTGCTGCCAGCGCGCCAGCACGCCGCACAGCGTCGCCATCGGGGCAATCATGCGGGAGGCCAGCATCGACGCGGCAACCACCGAGCCGGTGGTCAGGGTGCCGTCGATCACCATCGGCGCGCCGACCACGATCACGGCGGCGTAGACCAGGCTCTGGATGGTCATTCCCCAGCTAATCAGGTTCTGGGTCAGCTCGCGGGTGCGCAGGCCGGATTCGGCGGTGATCTGGATATAGCTGTTCCACTGCTGCAAAAAGCGGTTTTCCGCCTGCATCAGCTTGATGTCCTCCAGCCCCTGTACGCTCTCCACCAGCACCGCATTGCGCAGGGTCGATTCATGGGCCGACTGCTTTGCCAGCTCCGCCAGCTTCTTCTGGAGCAGCAGGCCGGGCAGGACCATGATCACTGCCGCGACCGGGGCGATCCACGCCAGCTGCGGGGCGATGATCGCCAGCACCACTACGAACAGTAAAAAGAAGGGCAGATCGACAATCGTTGAGATGGTGGACGAGGTCACCATCTCGCGGATCTGCTCCAGCTCGCGCAGCTGAGAGATAAAGCTGCCGGTGGAGCGGGGGATCGCGCTGTTGCGCAGCCGCAGCGCGTGGCCGAATACGCGATCCGAAACGCGCATATCCGAGCGCTTGCCCAGCAGATCCATAATGTGCCCGCGCGCCACGCGCAGCACAAAACCAAACAGGGTGGCAATCAGCACCCCGATGGTCAGGACGTAGAGCGTCGGGTAGGACTGGGCGGGGATCACCCGGTCATAGACCTGCATGGAAAAGACGATCCCGGAGAGCGACAGCACGTTGATAAACAGCGCGGCGAGCATCACCCAGCTGTAGGGGCGCAAATCGCGCATCACCAGCCGGTAGAGCCAGTCCGGGCGGTATTTTGAGATATAGGCATCCACGCGGCTGTCCTTCAGCGCGGCGAGTGGACGCAGGGCGATAACGTGGCGGATGGCGGGCAGCGTCGCCGTCATCGACAGCCGGTTGGTGTAGGTCTCCTCGTCGAAGAAGCTGATTTCCAGGGTGTCGTCGCCGTCGAAGTGCTCGATCACGCCGATCCGGCCGTCATTCATCGCTACCACCACCGGCAGACGCCAGCTGTTGATCGACTGCTGGTCAGCGGTGAGCAGCTGAAACGACAGCCCCGCCTCGCGCGCCAGCTGGGTGAGTGCGGGAACCATCGGCTTGCCCTTCAGCCACGGCGCGCCTGCGATCAAGGCGCCGGGAGAGCAGGCGACGCGGTAGCGCGTGGCGACAAAGCCAAAGGCCTGTGCCCACTGCGCCAGCGCCTCGTCCGTCATGTTTTCACCTTGCGGGGTTTCACGCTGCGTCATGGCTGGATCTCCACGGTCTGGATGGTGCGGTTATCAAGATCGAACGCATGGCGCAACTGGCCGGTATTGTACAGGCAGTTGAGCTGCAGCTGGTGCAGCTGACCGAGGGTCTGCTGCTGGGTGAAGCGCGCCTGATAGACCTCCTGCTCGGCGTTAAGTACGTCGAGCAGCGGGCGCGAGCCGAGATCGAGATACTGCTGCTGGTACAGCTCGCGGGTGCGGGCGCTGAGCGCCTCCTGGCGGCCCTGAATTTGCAGCGTGCTTTGCAGGCTCATCACCTGACTGCGGGCTTCCAGCAGCTTCTGGCGGACGTCAAGCCGCGTGCGCTGAATGGTGGACTGCGCCGCCTCCACCGCGTGTCCGGCGGCGTTACGTCGGGCGGTGAGGCCGCCGCCCTGATAGAGCGGCATCTGCACTTTCACCCAGGCGGAATACTGGGTGCGGTCCCGCGTGTCGCTCCCCGCGTAGCGATCGTTCATGTAGTGACGCACTTCAGGCTCCAGCGAGACGGTTGGCGTCATCTGCGCGTCGGCGTAGTCGAGGTTCGCCTGGGCGACGTTAGCCTGGGCCCAGGCGGCAAGCACCGCGGGAACCAGACGGTCGTCCGGCTCGGCGATATCGCAGCTACGTCCCAGCTTCTGCGGAAAATCATTGTCGATCGCGTTCAGGTTGCTCCAGCCGAGAAAGCTCATCAGCGTGGCGCGGGCGCTGTCGAGATTGGCCTGGTACTGCATCAGCTGGGCGCGCGCGCCTTCGATGCGGGCATCGGTCTGCACCACGTCAGAGAGCGAGGTGGCGCCTTCGTCGTTACGCTGGCGGGTCAGCGCGCCGATGGAGGAGAGGGCGTCGAGCTGTTCTTTGGCGGTGTCGACCATCTGCTGCCAGGTTTGCACCTGCACCATGGCGACGGCGGTGTCGTGGGCGATGGTGTCGATACTCACCAGCACGTTAGCCTGCTGCTGGGCGACCCCGGCGCTCTCGGCGCGCACCTGGCTGGCCACTTTGCCAAAGTCGTAGAGCATTTGAGAGAGAGAAAGCACCAGCGACGGCGTAAAGCCGTTCTGGTCGCCGTCGTGAGAGTAACCGTTGTCCACGCCGGCATTAATCTGCGGATAGTATTTCGATTTCGCGACGTCCACCTCTTCACTCTGCTGGTAGAGTTTCCCCACGGCTTCGCTGATGGCCGGGTGCCAGGTGACGGCGCGGTTGACGGCGTCGCCCAGCTGCAGTGTGCCCGGCGCGGCGTTGCCCGCCGCCGGGGCAACGCGGCCGTTGAGCGAGGGGAGTTCCTGCGTGTCGCGGAGTTCGCCGGTATTGATGGTTGCCGCCGGGTTCGCGCAGAGAGCGGGCACAGATATCAGGCAGCACGAGAGCCACCAGTAAGGCATCTTCATTCCCATGTCATGTCCCTAATAAAATAAGTGCAGCTTTATTATTAATGCCCGGGCGCGGTGCGCCCGGGTTAGGTACAACAGGTGCTATGTGGTGATGATGTGTTGCTGGTTAACGAGCTCGTCGTAGGTGGTCTGAACGCCATCAAGCGTTACGAGCGTGGTATTAGTGTAGGTGCTCCCTGCACCATCACGGTCGATGGAGATCACGGTATTACCATTACTATTAGTGACATGGAGATAGTTTCCGAGCGTGGAGGCGCTACCGTTCCAGCCCACCAGCAGGTCGCTAATGTCGATTTTATCCCCCTGCGCCAGCGAGAAGCCGGTCCAGTGGTCGCCCGCGCTGCTGCTGACGTTCCCCCCCGTGCCGTTCCCCACCGTAGTGTTCAGCACCTGGTAAATCAGCGTGTCGCCGTAGGCGGTGCCGGTAATAACGTCGTTATGTTCAGAGCTGATGAACTGCGGCGCCATGTTGATGGTCAGCGTGGCGGTGTCCGTCTTCCCGGTCGCATCCGTCAGGGTGTAGTTGAAGGTCTCCTTCGAGGTGATGGATGAGAGCGATACCCCGCTGTTAAGGGTATAGGTGTAATGCCCGTCTGCGCCGATCGCCAGGATGCCGTAATGGCCGGTGATGTTCACCGTTGCGCTGCCGGTATACGGATCCAGCGTGGTGGTCACGCCGTTATAGCCGGTCACGCTCAGGCGGGTATCCACCGAGTGCAGCTGATCCAGCACGCCGCCCGAGTCGGTGCCGTCGAAGATATTGCCGTTGACGGTGTGGGTGCCGGTCGCGTCGAAATCAGTCAGCGAGTAGGTGGTGCCGTTCACGCTTGGGGTAATGGTGATGTTCCCAACGCTCAGCCCCGGGACGCTGCCGGTAAAGTTCAGCGTATAGGTCCCGGCGTTGAGATCCAGCCCGGTCAGCGGGACGTCGATACTGCCGCCCAGCAGCGAGCCGCCGTTGAAGGAGCCGCTGCGGATCACGCCAGAACCGTCGCTGATGGTCCAGTTGACCGTCAGCCCGCCCAGCGCCAGCAGCGAGGCCACGCTAAAGTGCAGCGACGCGTTGTGCAGGGCAGTGTTGGGATCCACCACAAAGGTGCCGCTGCCGCTGCCCTGGGTCGACGAGAGCAGGGCCGTCGTCCAGCTGGCCACGCCCACGGTCGTGTCGGAGTAGGCCGAGGTGTGGTGCACCGAGGTGACGTCCATGACGGCGCTGACGTCGTTGACCGCATTCATCGCCTGCGCGGTTGGGGTGATGTTGAGCGATGCCGTGTCCTTCGAGCCGTTCGGGGCGGTGACGGTGTAAACGAAGGTATCCGGCGTGCTGATATGATCCGCTCCCACGCCGCTTCTCAGGGTATAGGTGTACTGGCCGGACGAATTAATGGTCAGCGTGCCGTATTCTCCCTGAATGGTGGTGGTTCCACTGCCGTTGACCGCCACGCCGTTCACTTCGGTAACCAGCGTGCCCGCAGGAACCGGGTCATTCGCCAGCACGTCGCCCGTGGTCGTTTCGCTGATACTCGATACGCTGTAGACATGATCCTGCAGAACGCTCAGCGTATAGCCCGTCAGAACGGCGATCCCCGACGCGGTATTGAGTAAGAACAGATACTCCCCGGCAGGCAGGTTCAGCGTCAGCTGCGATGACGAGCCGCCCAGCAGCGGGGCGCGCAGCCAGCCCGACTCAACGCGAACCTGCTCGAAGGTCTGGGTCGCGTTGTTAAACTTATAGACGTACAGATCGAATACCGACGCCAGCGCCACGCCGCCCACGGAGGCCTGGATGGTCATGGTGCGGGTCGTGCCTTCCTCCACGTTGTAGATAATCGGGTTGGTCATATCGTCCAGCAGGTTAAGCCCCAGCGTGCTGCCGAGATTAATGCCCACCAGGGTAAAGCCAGCCTGAGACGACGCGCCGTTATTGATTTCGTGCACGCTGGTGTCGAACGTCAGGGCGTTGGTGTCGTCAACGGCGACAATGCCGTTGCTAACCGTACCGACGCCCAGGGACAGCACCAGCTGTGCCGACGCGCTGACGCCGTTATGGGTGATGGTGTAGGTGAAGCTCTCCGTCCGGCCAATGACCGACGCGCTGGTGTCGGTCAGGTTGTAGCTGTAGCTGCCGTCGCGGTTGATGGTCAGCGTACCGTATTGACCCTGGATCACCGTGCCGTCGGCGTTGACGCTGGTAGTGACGCCCTGCGCGTTCGTGACCGCGGAGATCGTGGTTCCGGCCGGCGCGTTGTCGCTGCCTGCGGTCGGGTCGGTATCGAGGATCACGTTGCCGTTGAGGCTGGTTTCACCGGTAACCGTACCCGGGCCGGTCTCTTTCACCGCCACGTCGAGGCTGGTGTAGGAGCCGGTTGCCAGCAGGTTGGTGTTATAGCTGAGCACGCGATAGTTGCCGTCCGCCAGCCCGGTCAGGTTCAGCGATACGCCGGTGGCGCCCAGGGTCAGCAGATCGGCAAACTGCGGCTGGCCGGTATCCACCACGGTGGTCCAGACGCCGTTGACGTAGTGCTGCACCACCAGCTCAAGAGTATTGAGCAGCGAGAGCACCGCGCCCGTGGCGTTGGCGTTCACCACGATATCCGCGCTGCCGCCGTTGCCCACCGTGAAGTTCACCTGGGCGGTATCATTGCCGAGCAGCGTCAGAACGTTGCCCACGGCGCCGACCAGCAGGAAGCCGTAATCGCTGTACTGGCTGTTGGTCACGGTCGCCGTGGTGCTGAGGTTCAGCTCTTCAACGTTATTGCTGGCGGAGAGCGGCAGCACCGGCGCAACGGCGGAGCCCGGCAGCGAGGTGTTGCCCGCGACGTCGGTGGCGGTGATCTGCAGCGTCTGGCCTTCGGTCTGTTTGTTCAGGAAGGTGTAGCTGTAGGTGCCGTTGCTGCCCGCAATGGCGGTCACCGTCGAGCCGTCCGCAAGGCGGATGCTGACGGTGCTGCCTGCCTCGGCATTCCCGGTCAGGACGCTACCGTCGGCGTTGAAGGTCCCGGTCGGCGCCGTTGGGGCGATCGTATCGACGATAATCGTCGTCACGGCTGACGCCACGCTGGTGTTGCCCGCCGCATCGGTGGCCGTGACGGTGAAGTTATGCGTACCTTCCGTCAGCGGGAGGGTGGTTTGCGGCAGAGTCCAGTTGCCGCTGCCGTCGGCGGTCACCGTGCCCACCAGCGTAATGCCGTCGTAGATCCGTACCGTGGCATTCGCTTCTGCTGTCCCGTTCAGCGTTGGGCGCGTGTCGTTAGTCGGATTCGTACCGGTCACCGGACCGGTGACGCTGCCGACATCGTCGATTACCGACGTAATGACCGGCGCGCCCGGCGCAACGGTATCAACGTTAATCACATACCCGGCGGTAGGGGCGCTGGCGTTACCTACCGCATCGGTAGCGGTAAAGGTTAACGTGTGCGGACCGTTGCTCAGCGCCGGAGATGGCGTATAGCTCCACGCCCCGCCGGTCGCCGTCACGCTGCCGATCTGTACGCCGTTATCAAAGATTTTCACCGTCGATCCGGCTTCCGCCGTGCCGGTGATTGTCGGCTGGGCGTCGTTGGTGAACCCGCCGTTGGCAACCGGCGTTGGCGCATTGCCCACGTCATCCACAATGCTGGTCAGCACCGGCAGCGCAGGCGGCGTGATATCGACGGTGAGACTAAAGCTGGTGGACGACGCGCTGGTGTTGCCTGCCGCGTCCGTCGCCTGCGCGGTAAAGCTGTGCGCGCCCGCCGTCAGCGTGGTACTGAGCAGGATGCTCCAGCTGCCGCTGGCGTCCGCAGTCCCCGTGCCGACAAGCGTTGTCCCCTCGTAGATCTTCACGATAGCAAACGGTTCGCTGGTACCGACAAGGCGCGGTACGGCATCGTCGGTTGTTTGCCCGGACGTGAGCGGGCCGGTGATGCTTCCCACGTCGTCTATTGCCTGGCTGATAACCGGCGCGTTCGGTGCCGTGGTATCGACAATCAGGGTAAAGCCTGGCGAAGCCGGGCCGACGTTACCTGCGGCATCGGTGGCCGTGGCGGTCCAGGTATGGCTGCCGCTGGACAGCGGCGTTGACGGCGTGAAGCTCCATGCGCCGGTACCGTCCGCCTGCGCGGTGCCGACCGGCAACCCGTTCTCATACACGGTGATCGTGGCGTTGGCCTCCGCGGTGCCGTTCAGCGTCGGCGTGGTGTCGTCGGTGCTCTGCCCGGAAGAGAGCGGGGTTTGAATGCTGCCCACGTTGTCTGCCGCGGTTGCAATGGCCGGCGCAGACGGCACGATCGTATCCACCGTCAGGTTAAACGGCGCGGTTGTGCTGCTGACGTTGCCTGCCGGGTCGGTGGCGTTGAAGACGATCGCGTGCTGACCGTCGCTCAGATTGCTTCCCGGGGTGAAGGTCCAGCTGCCAAGGGCATTCACCACTGCAGTGCCGATTTCGTTGCCGTCTACAATGACATGCACCGTGGCACCCACTTCGCCCGTGCCGTTGAAGGTCGGGCGCGCGTCGTTGGTGGCAGCGCCTGAGGTGAGCGTTCCGGTGACCGGGGCGATATCGTCGATGACGCTAGTGACGACCGGCGCGACCGGGCCTGTGGTATCCACGGTAAAGGAGAAGACCGACGAGTTAGCCGAGGCGTTGCCCGCGGCATCCGTTGCGTACGCGCGGAGGGCGTAGCTGCCGTCGCCCAGCGGCGTGGTTGGGGTGAAGGACCAGTTCCCGCTTCCGTCTACGGTTGTCGTCCCGATCTCCGTACCGTTATTCAGGATGTGAATGGTGCTGCCAGCCTGTCCGGTGCCGCCGATCGTTGGGGTATTGTCGTTGGTGACCTGACCGCTGGTGAGGTTGCCCGTGACGCCGCCGGGGACGTTGTCATTGACCGTATCCAGCGTTGGCACCGTCGGTGCCGTCAGGTCAACCACCACGCTCCACGGGGCCGAGACCGCGCTGACGTTGCCCAGCGGGTCGGTCGCCCGAACGGTAAAGCTGTGCGAACCTTCGCCTAGCGCGGTGTCCGGGGTAAACGTCCATGCGCCGGAGGCGTCCGCCGTCACCACGGCAATCTGGGTGCCGCCGTCGAAAATCGTCACCACGCTGTTGGCTTCCGCCGTGCCTGAAAGGGTTGGCGTGGCGTCGTTCGTTGGGCTGCCGCTGACAATGGTCGTGGCGGTATTCCCCACGTTGTCCGTCACGTTAGTGATGACCGGCGTGGTGGAAAGGGTATCCACCACAACGGTGAAGCCCGCCGAAGGCGCGCTCTGATTCCCCGCCGGATCGGTCTCGCGGATGGTGAGAACATTAGCGCCGTCCGTCAGTACCGGCGTGGTAAAGCTCCAGGTGCCGGTATTGCCGACCACCACGCTGCCCAGCAGCGTTCCGTTGTTGTAGACGGAGATGGTGTCGCCCACCGCGCCGGTGCCGGTGAGCGTCGGCTGGTTATCGTTGGTGGACTGACCGCTGGTCAACGGACCGGTGCCAGGGCCCACGTCGTCAATCACCGCGCCGATGGTCGGCGTGCCCGGTGCGGTCAGGTCAACGGTGACGCCAGCGGCGGGAGAGCGCCCGCTGGTCAGGCCATTGAGCGTCGCGGTGACCTCAAAGGTATGCAGACCCTCGCCAAGCGCGGCTGGCGTATAGCTCCAGTTGCCGCTGCCGTCGGCGGTCACCGTCGACACGGGCGTTACGCCACCGTCCAGGTAGATGCTAATCAGGCTCCCCGCCTGAGCCGTGCCGGTGAGCGTTGGGGTGGTATCGTTGGTGGTCTGGCCTTTCACGTCGCCGGTGATCGGGGCAGTATCGTCGACGATGGCTGTAATAACCGGAACGTCAGGAAGATTCGGCAGCGTACCGATAACGGTGTAGGTGGCTCCGAGGCCGGTATGCCCGGCAGCGTCGGTGGCGCTTACGGTCAGCGCCGCGCCATCCTGCGGAGTCGGGCTTATCGCGATGGAGAAGCTGCCGTCGCTGGCGGCAACGCCAGTACCAATGACCGTGGCACCGTTTTTCACGGTGACGGTGCTTCCCGCTTCTGCGGTGCCGGTCAGCGGCGTGCCTTCTGGCGCCAGGTTAAGGTTGAAGGGAATGCCGGGGGCGACGGTATCAACCGTGACGTTAAGCGGCGCAGAGCTGCCTGAGATGTTACCGGCCGGGTCGCGGGCCGATACGGTGAAGGTATAGGTTCCATCCGTCAGCGTGCTGTCGGCGGTCCAGCTCCATGTGCCGTTCGCGAGGACCGTTACCGGTACTCCAGAAGGCGTGCCGTTCACGGAGACGATAACCGTGGATCCCGCTTCACCGGTCCCGGTGAGCGTAGGAACACCATCGCGCGTGTAGAGGACAGCGTTGGTGAGCTGGCTGTCTGAGACGGCATCAATCTGCGGGATCGCAGGCGCAACGGTATCCAGGGTGACGGTAAAGACTGGGCTCGGTGCGCTGAGGTTACCCGCCGCGTCGACGCCCGCCACGGTGATGTTCAGCGGGCCGTCCGTTTGTGCGGGCAGGTCGAGGTTCCATACGCCGCCTGCCACCACGACGCGGCCCAGTTCGATGCCGTTGTTGTAGACGATCACCGTCTCGCCGTTAACGCCGGTACCGCCGACGGTCGGCGTTGAGTCGGTGGTAAAGCCCCCGTCCAGCGCGCCGCCAACGGTGCTAATCACCGGCGTATCCGGCGCGATGGTATCCACGGTGATGGTAATCGCTGGCGAAGCAGCAGAGACGTTGCCCGCCTCGTCGGTGGCGGTGGCGGTATAGGCGTGGCTGCCCTCCGTAATATTGCTGCCCGGGCGCCAGCTCCAGTTACCGTTGCTGTCGACCGTGACGGTGCCCACGATGGTCGACGTGCCGTTGACGGTGTCAGTGATGTTGATAACGTCGTTCGGCGTGCCGGTGCCGCTCAGCACCGGGCGCGGATCGTTGGTGGTGCCGCCATCGGGAACGGGACCGGTGATCTGGGTGACGCTGTCGGTGACGATCGGTGCCGCAGGCGTAGCCGGCGGGTCGGTATCAATGGTGATGGTGACCGGCTGCGACGGAGCGCTTTCGTTGCCCGCGCCGTCCATATTGGTGACGGTCAGGGTGATGTTATAGGTGCCGCCGGCCAGTGGGGATGGCGGCGTCCAGGACCAGTTGCCGCTGCCGTCTACGACGGCGTCACCTATTTTGACGCCGCCGTTGTAGATCGTCACGGTATCGCCCACCGTGCCGGTCCCGCTCAGAGTCGGCGTGGTGTCGCGGGTGATTTCGCCCGGGTTCAGCGGCGTTACTGTTCCGTCAGGATTGACGGTAATGGCCGGGATACCCGGCGTGGTAGGCGCGACGGTATCCACCGTCAGGACAAACGGGCTGGAGACGGTGGTATTGCCTGCGGCATCCGTGGCGTGAACCGTCAGCGAGTGCGGGCCGTCGGTGAGCGGGGTGACCGGCGTAAAGCTCCAGCCTCCGCTGCCATCGAGGGTGGCGGTGCCGAGCAGCGTGGTGCCGTCATAGACGGTGATGACCGCATCCGCCGGCGCGGAGCCCTGCAGCAGCGGTTTGGTATCATCCGTGGTAGCGCCGCTGTTGAGGGTTCCCTGCACGCTGCCGACGTCATCAACCGCGGCCGTGATGGTCACCGCCCCAGGCGGTGTGGTATCGACGATAAGGTTGAAGCCGGTTGACGGCTGGCTGGTGTTGCCCGCCGCATCGGTGGCGACGACGGTAAAGGTGTGAGGCCCCTCCCCAAGCGGCACGGTAGGGGTATAGGCCCACGCGCCGCTGCTGTCGACCAGGACCGTGGCAAGATCGGCGCCATCCAGGCGGACGGTGACCGTCGAGCCCGGTTCCGCGGTGCCGTTGAGCGTCGGCGTGGTGTCGTTGGTGCTGTCGTTGGAATTGATCGCACCGGTGCCTTCGGGCACATCATCTATCGCATGGGTAATCACCGGAGCCGCAGGCGCAACGCTGTCAATCGTCAGAGTCCAGGTGTTGGAGACGCCGCTGGTGTTACCCGCCGCGTCGGTCGCGACGGCGGTCAGGGCGTGAGACCCCTCTCCGATGGGCGAGGAAGGCGTAAAGACCCATTCACCGAGGCCATTGGCCACGGTCGTACCGATAGCCACACCGTCCACGCGCAGGGTGATCGTGGCATTGGCTTCGGCGGTGCCGCTGAGCGTTGGGGTGGCGTCATTGGTCGTGGCATTTTGGCCGAGAGGGCCAACAACTCCCCCGGGCACATCGTCCACGACCAAGGAAATCACCGGGGCATCAGGTGCCGTCCCGTCGACGTTAATAATCCACGCGGCTGAGATTCCGCTCTGGTTACCGGCGGCATCCGTCGCCTTTGCCGTGAGCACGTACGTGCCATCGGCCAGCGAGGAGGACGGCGTAAAGCTCCACAGGCCGGAGGAGGGAACCACCACCGTGCCGAGGATAACGCTGCCGTTAGAAATCGTGATGGTCGAGCCCGCCTCGCCCGTTCCGTTCACGGTCGGAGCCCTGTCGTTGGTAAGCCCGTTCGGGCCCACGGGGCCGGTGGTGGCCTCCACGTCATCAATGACTGACACGATGACTGGCGTCTGCGGTGGGATAATATCCGGTGCCGCCGCGGAGGTGGTAAGACTCGTGTTGCCTGCCGCGTCGGTGGCGTCTGCGGTCAGGATTTCGCCGTTGAGCTTCGGCGGGGTCAGCGTCAGGCTGAAGTTGCCCTGGCTATCGGCAACCGCTGTGCCAAGGGTCACGTCGCCTTCACGGACGGTCACCGTGCTGCCTGCCTCCGCGATGCCGCTGATGGTGCCGCCATCATTTGATACCACAAGGTTTCCAGGGGCTGGCGGCGGGGTGGTATCTACGGTGAACGTGATAGGCGCGGATGCCGCGCTTTGGTTTCCGGCGGCATCGGTTTCCGTGACGGTGATGGAGTGCGTTCCGTCCGGGAGCGGGGCGTTTGGCGTCACGCTCCAGGTGCCGTTGGGCTGCACCGTCGTGGTGCCGACGACCACGCCGTTATCGTAAATGGTGATGGTTCCACCGGGCTCGCCCGTTCCCGTCAGGATCGGTTTTGACGCATCGGTGGGCACGCCTGAGGTAATGGTCCCTTTGATGAGGCCCGTGTCATCGGTCAGCACAATCGCCGTTGGCGCTGCCGGAGGGGTAACGTCGACGGTGAAGGTGAATACCGGTGAGGCTGGCCCGGTGTTGCCCGCGGCGTCGGTTGCCCGGACGGTAATCTGGTGGGTGCTTTCGCTCAGGTCGACTGACGGAGTGAATGTCCATGTACCGTTGCTGGCGACGACCGCCGTGCCGATGGCGACTCCGCCGTCATAAATCGTCACGGTGGAGCCCGGTTCGGCAGTACCGGTGAGCTGTGGTTGCCGATCGTTAGTGCTGCCACCGTTGGCGACCGTCCCCGTTTGAGGGGCGATATCGTCGATCACGCTGCCAATCGTTGGCGCATCGGGTGCGGTGAGATCCGGTGCGGTGATTGTTGTACCCAGGCTGGTATTCCCGGCGCTGTCCGTTGCGGTGGCGGTGACCTGCTCGCCGTTGATCAGCGGTGTGCCGAGGGTGACGCTAAAGTTGCCGTCGCTGCCCGTTTTTCCTGTGCCAATTACATTGCCATTTGCGTCTTTTAGCGTGACGGTACTGCCGGGTTCGGCGCTACCGGTGACGGTTTTGCCATCCGCAGAGAACTTGAGGCCGGAAGGCGCGTTCGGCGGTGTGGTATCTGGATCGGCAGGGTTGCCAGGATCGACGGGAGTGGTGGGGTCGGTGCCGCTGTTATTTCCGCCATCTCCGCCACCGCCACCACCGCCGCTACCGCTTGCTATCGCCGCGATGCCGCCCGCAGCGACAATGCCGCCCAGCGCCCATGGCCAGATGGCGGCGCCACCGGCGTCGCTTCCTGACGCCGCAAGCAGCACGTCCGTAGAGGCGATAGATTCGTACGTGGCGGCCCCGGCCGGATCTTCAATCCACCACAGCGCGCCGGTGCCATCTTGCAGAACCAGCTGGCTTACCCCCTGCGCGTCCGCAACGTAGAAGTTTTTAAGGGTGATCACCTCTCCGGAGTTTAACGTCACCAGCAGATCGCTACCGTTTCGCGCGAAGTGGGAGATGCTCGCTCGCTCGACATGAAGCTCCACGATCGAGGAATGGCTCAGCGTAACCTGTGTGCCTTCCGTGGTTGTTTCCACGCCAGTAAGTTTTGAAATAACAGAGATTTGGCTCATTTAGTTATTACTCCAGCAGGTGTGTCATGAACGGCGAGTAAGATGAGCCATCTCTATAGAAGGTAAAGGGCGCCCCCGGCGCAGTCGCTGTTATACGCAGCGCTGACCGTCGTTTTTAGCGCGCACGATGCCCGCCAGTATTCAGAGTGGCAACATCAGAGCGAATCTAATGACTTATAAAAAAACCGATTTTATGGGTGTTTAGTGTCTTATATAACCCTGTAATTAATAGAGGAATTGTTTTTGAGAATATAAAAATGATATAGACAGAAAACACGCGTTGTGCAACTTAAGCTTTCGTAAATATAGAGGTGAACCATGGTGAGGGTATTGATATATTGGGTTTGTTAATAATTTATTTTGCGTAATGCATTGTTTTTAAATGATATGTATTTTGTATGGCAATGCTTTTTTTAAATGGGTTTTACACAGCGTGATAATTGGTAGGAAGGGTTTTAAATATAATAAAAAGCGTGGTTGTTTAATTGTGCTTAATATGCATTTAAGTTAGGGTAACGTTTTTGATATAAGATATATTATGTGACTTAAAGAATGAAATATATTTTTGTGCGGAGTTAAAACTCTGCTATTACGCGGAAATAATATCGTTTAATCAAAGGTGAAATACCCTATTTCATTTCTGTTGGTGCAACGACGTCAGCATGTTTGAGATAGCAAAAAAACTCACGGGAGGAGTGAATAAAAATCGTCAGTCGGGCGTTTACTGACGTCACTCCCTTCATCCCCTGGAGCTTTATATGAACACGATCTCGTTTCGTTTGATTCCGGTGCTGATTTTTTCCCTGCTGTCCCCCCTGGCGCTGGCAATGGGCAATAATAGTACCGAGAGCAAAACGCCCGACTGTCCTTCCGGACAGGTGTATGACAGCGCCACCCAGAAATGCGTGCCGGACAAGAGCAGCAGCCTCAGCGACCAGGACAAAACCAACTATGCGTACCATCTCGCGAAGAAAGGAGAGTACCAGGCGGCGCTGAACCTGCTTGACTCACTGAAAAATGGCAATACGGCGGAAGCGTGGAACTATCGCGGGTTCGCCACGCGCAAGCTTGGCCGTACGGATGAAGGCATTGGTTACTACCAGCGCGCCCTGGCTATCGCACCGGATTATGCCAAAGCCCGGGAGTATCTCGGTGAAGCGTGGATGGTAAAAGGACGTCCTGACCTCGCGAAAGAACAGCTGAAGGTGATAGCCGGTATTTGTGGCCAGTCCTGCGAGGAGTATCGCGACCTGCAGGCCGCCATCAACGGGCACCCGGAATCCTGATTATCTCGTGGAGGGAAAACCCATCGCAGCCAGTGAGGTTCGTCAACAGCTAGCCGCACACCTGTCGCGTCTCTGGCGCTATGGTCTGGTGCTGTCGCGAAACAGGGATATCGCCGAAGAGCTGGTTCAGTCCACCTGCGTGCGTGCGCTTGAAAGAAGCAGCCAGTATACGCCGGGCACACGCATCGACAGGTGGCTGTTCGCGATCCTGCACTCCATCTGGATCTCTGAACTTCGGGCGCGATACGTGCGCCAGGGGCAGGGATTTGTTACCAGCGACGAACTTCTCGCGCCGGATACCCGGGAACAGGATGAGACGCGCCTGCATTATCTCAAGGTGATGCAGCGCGTTAACGCCTTGCCCGAAGCCCAGCGCAACGCGGTATTTTTGGTTTATGTCGAAGGCTTTACCTACCAGGAGGCGGCGGACACGCTGGCAGTGCCGATCGGTACCGTGATGAGCCGGCTGGCCACGGCTCGGGCCCGGCTCGCCAGGTCCGCTGACGCACTGCCTCCGGTAAAGGAGAAACGTTCTTGAACGCGCACCGTTTTGCACCGCCCTATAATGACGACGCTATCGTGGCATGGATAGACGGCGAGATGTGCCGCGCCGACGCGCAGCGATTTGAAGCGCAGTTGAAGCGTGACGAACGCCTTTCCGGGCGAACTGCCGACCTGATGAAAAGCAGCCAGGATTACGCCGGGGCGTTTGCCTCCCTGCTGGATGATGCGCCTTTAGAGTCGATGCAGACGCGCCTGGCGGCACTTCCCGATCCACACTCCTCCATGCCGGTTGGCGTCAGCAGGCGGGCGCTGATTGCCGCGTCGGTCAGCTTTCTGCTGGTTGGCTCCGGGCTGGGCTACCTGCTGCGGCCCGCTTTCGCGCCGGCGGATGAGAACGCCCATATTCGCGATCTTGAAGCACAATATATGTCCCTGTACAGCGTCGAGACGCTGCTGGATATGGACAGCGCAGCGCCGGTGCTGCAGCGCGGGCTGGCACGGGCGGCTCAGGATATCGGCATGAAGCTCAACATGTCGCAGCTTATTCTGCAGGGGGCAGAGCTTAAAATGGTGCGCATGCTGCGCTATGAAACCACCTCTATCGCGCAGATTGCCTGGCTCGACGCCGACTACGGCCCGATGGCGCTCTGTATCTCTCCCGCAGATGAGAAGACGACGGGCTCGCTCCGCCAGGAGCAGCGGCATAGCATGAACCTGGCGTGGTGGCAGGATGGGGGCTACCAGTTTGTCCTGATTGGCCGCAATCCGTGGACTCACCTGCGGGCAAACGCGGAACAGCTCCAGCGGCAGATCTCAGGATGACGGCACCTTGCTCGTCTGGATCGCAATGGCGATGGCAATACGATCGTCCACGACCAACGCAAACTTATCCATCCCGTAGGACGCGCGCGAGATAGCCGTAGTGGCATCAAGCGTAGGGGCCTGCGCATGCGGGTCTTTCACCACGGCCTCCAGGATCACCGGTCGGGCGATGTTTCGTACGGTCAGCGTGCCGAACACCCTGAACCGTCCTGCGCCCAGGGCGACCACCCGAGAGCTGATAAACTCGATAGTCGGGTAGCGCTCGGATTCAAAAAACATGTCGCTTTTCAGCTGCCAGGTGAGCAGCTTGTTTGAGGCCACCAGCGTCGCCACGGGAATGGTGACGTGGATATGGTCGTCGACGTCGTTTCCCGGGTTGAGCGTGATGGCTCCCGTCACGCCGCTGAACGTCGCCCAGGAGAGGATGCCGCCGAAGGCATGCCAGGAGAGCCGAATGGCGGTGTTATCGGTGTCGATAAGGTAGCTTTTTGGGGCAGCGTGCAGGGACGGGCATAACAGCAGGGCGGTCAGAAAGGCGAAAAGGCGATACATAGTGGTTTCTCCGATAAGCGCGCACTGCGTAAACGCCTGAAGTGCTAATTATATTCGAAGAAATAAAAAAGGCCGCAAGCGCGGCCCTTTCGTGAGTACAAATTATTACTCAGTGACTTTCTTTTCCAGCTCGCTGGCACCTTGTTTGGTTTTGTTCCAGCCTTTCTCAGCGCCTTCTTTAGTGGCATCCCACCCTTTCTCGGTGCCTTCTTTGGTTTTATGCCAGGCTTTCTGGGAGTCTTCGCTGACCTTGCTGCCCATGCTCTCGCTTTTACCTTCCGCAGCGTGTTTCTGTTTCAGCTTCAGCTCTTCACCTTTGTTCTGCTCTTCATGCAGTTTTTGCTTCGCCTCGTTGGCGTTTGCTTTCGCCGCAGCGACGGTATCGTCAGTTGCATGTGTGGTCGCAGCAAATACTGGGGAAGCCAGCAGAACGGCAGATAATGCGATAATTGTTTTTTTCATAATATCCTCATTTAACGTTATCGGTTATGAGCGTGATTCAGCATGGCACAGGCGAAGCGGGATGGCTTTAGGAAAAAACTGTAATGAGATCAATGTGGCCTGATGAAGGGGATTTCGCCTGTGGATTATCCAAAGGATAAAGGGCCTGTTTCTGCGAGAGGGGCGAGGGTCAGGAGAATGAATATTATGACGGTTATGGGTCTGTACAGGGTGGGGTTCCTTCCGGGTTGGGGCGGGTAATCCGTAGCGCTGGGGGATGTTTTATTATTTCACTGGAAGGAGCCAGGGTGTCATTGATGTTGGTCAAAGAGGAAGGAAGAACGGCGGGAATAGTGCACAAAAAAGCCCGCAGGGCTTGCGCCGTGCGGGCTTTCAGGACTTCATCGGATGACTCTGGTAATCACCGATGGAGAATTTTGGTGGGCTGGCGTCTCTATGATTAGTTATTCAACTTATTGATTTTTATATTAATTTTCTATTTCTATTTTATCGGTGGTTCTAAAAAGGAACCATAAATCTTAATGGTATGAGTTCTCACGATTAGCTGACTGGCAAATTGTATCAAAAGATAATAAATCCTCAGTTCAGCTACCAACTGGGAGTTGAACTGCGTAAGCAGGATCTGCTTTCCACCGATTAGTGTATACGGTAGTTTTTCAGCATAACTGAATTGTACCCGTAGGGCAGTACCAGCATAGGTGGAGAATGGATTTTGAACAACTGGTCTCTAGAGCATACAAAAGAAATCAAAGCTTGGCTTAACATAGATAACTATCGCAAGTTTGAAGATCTCTCATTAATACACTTCTATCACGAGTTATGGGCCCGGAATCTGTTCTTTAAGGAGTATCGGGAAGAGTTTGAGAGCAGAACTCTTATGAGTTACTTCTCAAAGATTTTCACCGGCAACCCTTTTTTGATTCCAGAAGGGCAACTTGGATACATGACTCCTGCCAACAAACTTTTTCAGCCTCCCCATTTTTTTCTAACAACTCTTGATCGCCTTGCTGAAACGAGCATTATTGCTATGCAACGCGGAGGTTTTGTTTGGCATGAAGGTGACAATTATTCTATAAACGCAGAGCTTCGAGAGGAATCACTTTCAGACATTATGCCCGATCAGTTTACACGAACAGTCATGTTCGAGATTGATTTGGCAAGTGGCACAGACGAAGAGATTGCAGAGTCGCTTAAAGCTGCATTACCGCAATGGCGTAAAGTTAAGGGTATTGATGAAAACCCATTAGAATCTGTTCGTTTTGGATACGGAACTATCAAGAAACTCATCAGCTATCGTGTAATACCTATGCTGGATATCCTGGTGTGGGCAGCCGTTAAAAAAATCCGTGTCTCTGACGACAGGTTATCCAGACTACTGTATACAGACGATGACGAAGAAAGCGAAATGAGGCAGTCCAGCCAAATCAAAGATACCGACAGGCCTTTGGCTCTTAAATCCTGCACAACTGACTTTATCCGACAATTCCATTACTTCATGAACAAAAATAGCCATTTGAAGCAAATGAAAGTCTCTGATGTAATGAAACTATCGGATTAGTATTTTATCTATAACTGTCTGTTTTTAACATGAAAAACCAAAAGCATCATTGTAAATGATGCTTTTTTTTGCGATTTTTACTTTGAACCGGCCATTTTGCCACTTGCCATAAAACAGGGGAATTTCAGCTACTCTCAAGTTCCCCTGTTTTGTACGGCACCAACTTCGAGAAAACTATCCTGCATAGCAGCGAAGAACCTCCGCTTCAGGAGCTTCACTCCTTTCTTTTCCCAAGTGTTCGTATAGTGACTTCACCGCAACGACAAGGGAAAACAAAATGAAGAATCAAGCAACCCGCCTCATACGCTTACCAGAAGTTCTCGAACGAACTGGCTACGGAAAAGCCTGGATCTATCGTCTGATCAGTGAAAGTCGGTTTCCGGCACCAGTGAAGATCGGTGTTCGTGCCGTTGCTTTTGTCGAGAGTGAAGTTGACGAGTGGATTCAATCAGTTATCGAAACAAGTCGAAATAATGTTGCTTAGTTAATTTGGGGAGACATGTTATGAATATCGAAGAATTTGTGAGTGAAGATAACCATATGTGCAATTTAGGCGATGATCTTTTTTACAAGATCTTCGAGTTGGGGGCAATCTATGATTTACCTGATAATGAATTTAACAGAAAGATTGTTTACTGGTTAAGCCAGTATTTAGTAGGGAATCTAAGGAAACCGTTAGATGAGATCTCTGAGCTTAATGCTTCCAAACAGATATATGTTTACGAGACCTGGCTCTCGTTAATTAAATGCCCTGATGAAATGAAACTTTTGGCGAAGCGGATAATTCTATATCTATTGGATTAATAAATTTTTATGAAAATGTAAAGTTTGGCTGAATATTTTTGCTTAAAACTTTACAGAATAACTTACATTATTTTTATGACCGTTTATTCGCAAGGCAGTGAGATAATTTTCGAGGTATTAGGTGTACATAATAATAACTAGATCTACCTGATGATAATTTGACAAGAATAATCGTCTATCTCACTGTTTTAATTTAAATAAATATCTTAATCGATTCAAATAAATTTGTAAATCTACGAAATGCTTATTAATAATATATTGGAATTATACTTTTTGTAAAGTTTAGGAGGGAAATATGTGCAGTATTTGTGTGGATTCTTTTATGTTCGAAAATGGTGAGAGATATTGTCATGTCGTAAATAAAGCTACTGGTGAGCCATTGTATTATCCTAACTTGTATATAACAACACAAGTCAGGAATCGGTCAGAGTCTATATCAACAATGAAGGTTATTGCCGGTAGCATTTCATTGTTATATCGATTCTTTATGAGAAAAAATATCAATATTGATGAAAGAATCCAGAAGAAGCTGTTTCTTGCTCCTCATGAAATTGAGGATTTGATTGAATTTACTTCATTAAATTTCCGAGATGGAGGGGATGGTAATTTTAGGATTTCAAATGTCAAAAAACCAACTAAGTATTTTCGCATTACAACAGTAGCTAACTATCTTGAATGGTTGTGCAAAATACTTCTTTCACATGCAGGTCAGAAAAACACTCTCAAGGAGGTAATGGCGTTCATTAACCACATAAAAAGAAAGAAACCAAGAAATAATGATAAATATAATATGGAAATCGAAAAGAGCTTAGACAAAGCACAACTGGATTCTTTGTTTAGCATACTTTCGCCAGGGAGTAACTTGAACCCGTTTACGGAAAAAGTGCAAAAAAGAAACAATCTAATATTTCTTCTATTACATTGCTTTGGCCTGAGGGCAGGTGAACTTTTGAATCTGCGAATTGGCGATATAGATTTTTCAGAATCGACAATAGCAATAAGGAGGAGAGCAAATGATAAAACAGATCCGCGAGTTTATCAGCCATTAGTGAAGACTTGTGAGAGGAAGTTAATTGCTGATGCGAACCTTATATATGAAATTTCAGATTATATCTTGAATGATCGTAGGAAAGTCCAAAATGCTAATAAGCATGACTTTCTATTTATTACCTATAAGGAAGGGAAGACTCAAGGGCAACCGCTGTCATTTTCTTCTTACCATAAGATAGTGAGTGTTGTTCGTCAATCATCCTCGCTTCTAAGTGGATTAACAGGCCATAAATTACGACACACATGGAATTATGAGTTTTCGAAAGCAATAGACAAGAATCAGGACATATCCGATGAAAAAGAGCAACAAATCCGTTCTTATCTCATGGGATGGCGACCGGGATCAGAAACTTCAATAATTTATAATCGCAGGCATATTTTTGAGCTATCGAAAAAAACTGCACTTGAACAACAAGAGCAACTATTCAAAGGAGGATTTGATGAATAATTTAATTAAATATAACCCTGATAAAATGTCTATTCATGAACATAAAATCGTCAGTTCGATTGAAAACAACGGAATCAATCTTACAAACTTAATATATTCTATGAACGAAAATTTGATTTGTGGATTTGTATATACAGTACAATATTATTTTAATAGTAACAGCTATTTGTATGTGAAAAATATTGTTAGAAATATGGAGAGTCTTATCCGTAAACTATCTCCTACTCATATTGATGATAAAGTTCTAATTGAATATCAAAATAAGAAATTATCAAAAGCCCCAGCATCATTTCGTGTTTTACGACCATTTTTGATTAAATGGTTTGAGTTAGGATATCCTGGAATAGATGAAAGTGCGGTAGAACTGTTAAAGCATTTGGACCTAAAAATAAAGAAATCTGGTCAGTCTGTGCTTCAAGATGATCCAACAGAGGGACCATTAACTAAAGAAGAACATACTTCTTTGATTAAGGCTATGAATCATTCATATAGAAAAGGTGAACTGTCACTGCCACATTATGCAATATCACTATTGATCAGCCTTACAGGTAGAAGACCTCAGCAGTTAGTTATGTTGAAATATAAAAACCTTCTTCAAAAGAACTTAGATAATGGAAAAGTAGAATATGTAATTTCAGTGCCACGAGTTAAACAACGGGGTAAAGAACTACGATATCGAGAACTTGCAATAATATCAGAGGTTGCATCAATTGTTCAATTGCAAGCCAATCAATCAGTGAAACTTGTTGAGCAAGCTCTTGGAAAAACTCTTGATGATTATTCTAAACGAGAAGTTCCTATTTTTTTAAATGAGGAAAAACTCTCAGATTTATCCATAAAAGGTTCAATTCTTCTGGGATATAATAAATTATATGCGAAGCCTACAATTGCTAATGTAGCTTTGAAAAGTATTGTTAATAATGGGGGAATAATATCCAACCGTACCGGTTCGATACTAAATGTTACTCCTCGTAGGCTTCGTTATACAATAGCAACTTTGCTGGCTAAGGATGGGCATAATGTTAATACTATAGCTGAATTATTGGATCATTCCTCTACTTCAAGTGCGGGGATTTATATTAAAAATCATGCTGACAGTGTTGAAAGAATTGATTCCGCAGTTTCAGAACAGTTGTCATTTATCGCTGATATTTTTATGAATGGAATCACTTCGAAAGAGAATTATCATATTAAGTTTTGCTCTTCAAAAAAATGCATAAGTCGGAATTTAAATAAAAATTTCCCTTGTGATAAATGTGCTTTCTTTATGCCGGTTGATATTGATGAGGTAAATGTCAAATGAATAATATTATTTTATTTAAATCTAAAAAACAACTTACGGCAGAAAGCAACTATAATGAATTTATAAAGTTTTGTCGCTATCAACTGATCGGACTAACCCAAACTCAGGATTGGAACCAGTATGCCTGGAAAGGATATGTCACATTTAGAAAAATAGGGGTTGGAAATAAAGTCTTTGATTCCAATGATGCAATGCACGAAGATTATATCAATTTTGCGAAAGCATATATTAGATATCAACACTCATTGAAACCATTGAAAAATTATGGGGCTATTATGATGGCCTTGCGATGTCTCGAACAGGCTCTTTTGCAGGTTCAGAACACGGGTCTCATTTATAATGTTACAGCCGTTGTTTTCGATGAGGCAATGCAGATCGGAAGTAAATATTTTGAAGGTAACGTTTTGGCTAAATGTGGAATACAGCTTGAAAAAATATCAAAGTTTCTATGTGAACATAATCTTGTTAAGTCAGGATATATCTCATGGAAAAACCACGTGAAACAGAAAGTCAAAAATAATTACCTTCCTGAGATCGAGGATTATCACCGACGCGATAAGTTACCAGATGAAGAGGCATTACTCGCTATTGCTGATATTTTTTCTAAAAATGATGAGTTACTGAGCCCAAGGGATAAGTTCACCAGTTCAGTATTTGCACTTCTACTTTGTTGTCCGAGCAGAATCTCTGAGATTTTAGCCTTACCTGCTGATTGTGAGATTACACAAATAGATGGCAAGGGTATCGAAAGATATGGGTTGAGATTTTATTCGGTTAAGGGGTATGGCCCTAATATCAAATGGATTCCACGGGTTATGATACCAGTTGCAAAGAAAGCGATTAGAAGATTACTTTCCTTATCACAAAATGCAAGAGCACTTGCTCACTGGTGCGAAAAGCACCCTGATAAATTTTACCGACATGAGCTTTGCCCAACAGTTGATGAAAAAACTAAATTGACCGTTGTACAAGTTTGCCATGCACTGGGGTATCATTTATTTGATCATAAATCATGTGTTTTAAAAATTAAAAGAACGAGTTTGGATGGTGGAAAAAGTTTCTTAAACTCCAATGATTATAATTATTCATTGTGCGAACTATGGGAAATGATTAGTTCTGGTTTTAGCAGAGACTTTCCATGGTACGATAAAGAGAAATCTATAAGATTTAGTAATGCTTTATGCTTGCTCAATGCTGATCAATTTTCTTTATCACGAATGGCTTCAATTTTCATATTTTACAAACCGACTAAAAGTTTCTTCTTTAGCGATATACAAAGTAAAAGAAGCTTTGAGGTGGGGTATAAAAATATATTTGCACGATATGGGTATTATGATGATGAGGGTAAACCACTACTTATTCGCTCACACCAACCACGGCATCTATTAAATACAATAGCTCACTATGGTGAAATGTCTGAACTTGATATAGCTAAATGGTCTGGTCGTATTAATGCTAATCAGAACAGAGTTTATAACCATGTGTCGGAAGAAGATATGTTAGATAAAATCAAAGCTATTAAATTGATCAAGAGTAATTATTGTAAGAGAGAGTCAATTCCCTCAATTGAATCGCCAGTTGACTTCGATAACCTTTATCAAGGGGCAATTCACTTAACAGAATTTGGTTACTGTGTGCATAACTATTTGGTTCAACCTTGTAATAAAATTAATCAGTTTTTGGAATGTGACAATGAGGCACTGGACATGGAATCAATTGATAGAATGAAGCTTGAATCTATCCAAGAAAAAGTAACAAAACTGAAGAGTATAACGCAGACCGCTTGTGAAAATGGTGATTATGGTGCAGACAAATGGCTGCAACACCATGAGAAAAATTTGGAAAGAATTAATAAATTATTGAATAATTGAAACAGGAGATACATATGGCAAAACATTTAAACAGGAGTGAAATAAAAACAATTACAAATATTATATTGGCTTGGGACGGCAAAATCACATGGGATGATTTATGTGAATCAGTATATAAAAATCTTAACAGAACAATCACAAGGCAATCTTTAAGTGCTCATAATGAAGTTGTTGAAGCATATAAAACAAAGAAAAGTTTGTCCAATTTGAAAAAATCAGGCTTAAAGAAACCAGCCAATTTAACAATTGCGGCACAACAAATATTAAATCTTAAAGCCGAAAATGAAATGTTGAAAAAACAGAACAATAGATACAAAGAGCAATTTAGCTATTGGCAGTACAATGCTTACAGACACGGTCTTACTATGGAACAGTTGAATAGGCCATTTAATAAAAAATAGCAATTGATAGGTTACATCTATTGACAAGTTAAATAAATGCGATAAATATAAATATATTGTCAGGAAGACTATTTCAATTATGCAAGGATGCATTTTATGGACAAAAAAAATATCAATTCAGAATTTACTCTGGAAGAACAGCTTATCGTTATCGTAGACAAATATATCTCTAAGCGATATCAGCCACATGATAAAAGTTTCTCATGCCAGCTTTACTTAATTTTTGTGGGATACCATTTGAAGTATTTCTACCCTGAAAGGATTTATTCTAAATCCAATCGTAATATTGATAACATAATGGCTATGTTTAGCTCGGTATACAAAAGTCTGACAAGCAATCTTCTACAACGATTAAATAACAAAGAAGGAGTGATTAGGGAGCTAAACTCGCTTGTTAATTACATAGATAACAATCAAGAAAAAGCAGAGGAAATCTATGCTACTGTCAGAGCACAATATGAAATGAAAGTAATTGAGACAGAGTTAACCCATGAAGTTCGAGTAAGAACCGTCAGGTTATAGGTAATAAAAAGCCCCTAAGCAGGGGCTAAAAAAGACTTATTGATACAGGCTACTACTGAACTTCTTTCCAGACACCATCAGCTTTCACAAGCTTAACAGGCTTTGTTTGTTTCATGTTGCTGATAGAAGCATCGACAATGCAGTTGTAAACATTGTTTGCTTCTTCTGTGCAACTTAGTTTCTTAACATAATCTATTCTTAAAAGATCTTTTTCGGGAATACTTGAGTTCAGAGCTTTCATACTTGCATTTGATCTATCTACAACACTTTTGAAAGCATTGTATATGTCTTTTTCAGAAGGTTCGGAATTACAGGCTGTTAATAGAAAAGTAGAAAGGATAACTGCGAGAATTGAGTATGTATTCATTTTCTTGTCCAGGAAACGATTAATTAAGAATGCCAGATTTTGTATTGTTATTATCAGTAGAGAATGTCCACTTGCTTACGGTTTCTCCATTGAAGTCGATTTCGAGAGTTTTAGACTGAGTCTGGGAGCCGCCAGTTAGCAAACCGACAACAGGGATAAAAGTTGAGGCATTGAACTGATTGTTATACATGAAATATCTCCATTGCTCGTTGCCATCGTCAAGAGTCGTTCTGGTGTCAGGCTCACCAAGTTGAACAAGTAGCTCTGCCTTAGTTGTTTTGTTTTTAATTATTTTCGATTGAAGGCTTTGAGCCGTTTCATTTTTGATTTTTTGGTTCCCTGATGTTGAACAGCCAGAAATTAAAAATATTGCAATGAAAAAGGAGGTTACAATAAATTTATTCATTTTATCTTCCTTATTATATTTGATTAGGGTTAGCTTTTATGTGTGAAAACGGCTCTGTGTGCAAATTTCTTACGTAAATAGAATCTCAAAGAAATTGCTGATGCAAAATAGATAACGACAGCAAATATAAAACTTTGACTGACAGCGAATATGAAGAAAGCTATCGCCAACAGCACAATTCCTATTAGTAAAGCTAACCAAGATGAAACGGCTCCATATTTGATGGTTGAATGACAGCCAGTGCAGACGCTAACTCCAAACTGGCTCTCTTTGAAGCAGAACGGGCACTTTATTGTTTCGTTTTTCATATCAACCTCAAGGTTGCAGATTAAATGGTGCGTTTACAGAGATTCTCGATGACCGACTCTCTTTAGTAAAATTGCTTGTACCGATCGATGATTAGCTCTTGATAGGTCCAAGCTATCACAACCAGATTATCGATCTGTAATAACGATCAATATTTTCTTGACTAAACGAAAATTTGTTACTACAGATAGAGTGCGGTTACGAAAAGTATTTGTAATTGACTGTCTATAAACGAATTTTTCTTGCAGGTTTTAGATGCTGAGTTGCATAGACTTTTGAGAATCTTGCAGGGTTGTTGTGAAGAATGCTCTTACCGTAGCTTCGGAGAAGCTCTATGAGCCGTTGTAAAAAGGGAAACCAGCTACTGAGCCTGAGATGCTTTTGCTGTTTGACTGTATTCTTTAGAAGAATCTTTTCTACGATTGCGGTCCGTTTGTCTTCTCTGAGCCGTAATTCCAGTTCTGCAATTTTTCCACCGATACTTTCCCTTCTCTCAGTTGTCCTTAAGATCGTTGCAGGAGCAGGAGCAGGAGCAGGGGGTTCTTCTGGTGGTATGCCGGTTCGCAGAGCTTCTAGATGGTCTGGGTTGTAGTTGAGCCTGTTACTAAGATTTGCCCAACTGTAGCTCTTGCCCAATTGCGAAGCTTTGAAAGCTATATCGCGGTAGGAAAAAGAGAACCCGTTCATTTTCCCGGTAGAAGCGACATTCGCCGTCCAGCCGACTTCTGCTTCTTCCAGCCTCTTGATAAAAGTTAAAAGGTCAGGTGTATCTGCCAAACTTTTATCAAGTATCTGTTGGAGAGCTTCCTTAGGGGCGGGAAGACCAGTCCGTTCTGATAGCATTTGTTCGTTGCGAGAGATTCTTTTCCGCTTCGGTTGCTTTGGTGCAATGGCTGAGGCTGTTTTGGTCACTGTTAGATTATGAGTGATTTCAAGCTCACTGATTATGCGGGTACTTATAAGGTTCTCATTCCTGCCAAGGTAGAGTTTCCCACCGGCTATGTCGATTCTGCTGGCAATAATGTGTATATGCTGGCCTTCGTCGTTATGAAGCACATAGCAACGGAGGTGAGTATCACTGAACCCCATCCTCTTCATGTAGTCATCAGCTATGGTTACCCACTGGTCATTCGACAAGGATTCATTCGTAGGTAATCGAAGTGAGTTGTGCCACACCGGTTTCTGGACATCTAGCCGAAGCTGTTTTGTGCCATTGAATTCGGAAATCAGTTCAAGAACAGAGCTACTTAACATGTTCCCGCCAATTACGACTGGATCGCTTTTATGATGTGCTCCCGGTTGCAATGCATAACGAACAACACCAGCGAAGCTCTTACCCCTTTTGATCTTCTGCATTCCTTTCATGCGAAAAACTACCTTACGGACGGATCAGAACCTGTAAGACATGAGCGAAGCTCTTTAATCTGCTTTTTAACAGCGAAGATCTCTGTTTTCGTCAGTTCACTATTACTGCTTTTAGTATCAAGGTGGATTATTAGACGATTTAGCTTTTGAGATATATCAGACAATGATTGCCAAACTTCTAAATTGATTGCAGGAATGGTCGGAGGAAGCTTTTGAAGTGATGCCATGCGAAGCCATTCACCTTTGCGTTTATCACCACGGCTTGCATTGAGAAGCTCTAACTCTTCTTTATTTAATCGTACACTTACACAGTGTATTCGCAATGATTGAGATTTATTATCGCTAATAGGCTTGAAATTATTTGTATACGACAATGTTATTATTTTACCCATATAAACTCCTTTTTATATATTTATTCGCTTTAAAGTGAGCAATTCCTTTGCAACACATTATATATTTATAGTGGAAATGCAATTCATGTCAATGAGTTAGGTTAGACTTTGACTTTCTTTTTCAACCGAAGGGCGAAAAACAAGGGAACTCAAAGAAGCGGAGCTTCGATGAGTTAGCCCTTGCTTTATATTTATGCGTAGCGATGGTTGACATGTAAAAAAATAATGGTATTTATTTATTAAATTGCATGCCGGAAAATTTATGTTATGAATAGAAAATGGTGGTTCCTTTTTATTTTAATTATCTTAAATATCGTAGCTGTGTATATTGGCCTATATCTTGATAATGATATTTTCATGCGGAGATTCAAGGAGTTTGTGTATGTTGTCGATATTATATCCATACCATTCATTGTCGTTTTTTTTATCATTTAATCTTCTTGATCTGGTTTTGATGGCTTTCCTTTAATATCGGTCGCACTCATGAAAGCTTTTGTAAAAGAACAAACAATCAAAATAAATCTCAATGCAAAAGGAATGAAATTCTTTTCAAGAGATGATACACTTATATCTTCAATTGGACTTATAATGTAAAGCATTTTCATAGAAGCAAAAGCCGCAGCAAGAAAAAGAATTGTATCGTTTATTATTTTTATTATTTCCCCTCTTCTTCGGTATTGCTTTGTTATTGCTATAGCAGATGAAATACAAATCAAATAAAATCCTACATATGCTGGAATTGGTATTCCTTTGCAATCATTAACGATCACAATCAAGTAAGTAAAATATATTGTGTAGAGTGATATCTTTAAAAATGAAAGTGAGTCTTCATCTAATTTATCAGACATGAAATTTATTATAAAATGTTTTATTTTTATCATTCTCTATAACCCTGTTATGTTCTACTTATGGTGTAACTCAATGAAAATAACCGAGTACACCTTGAAAATTCAAACACCATTATTTCTAACTAAAATTTTATTTAGCTTTGAGATAATTCATTGTTCATTAAAAAACCCCTTATCTGAAATATACTTGAAAGTATATATTTTTTTCCCATCTGCTGCTGATAAATAACAGTTGGAAATATTTTCTTTGTTTGGGATTATTAGCATGAGAAAAAAAGGTCTTGTATGACCTGATTTGATAAATAAGTCTTGGATACTGCGGATATCCGTTCCTGATGGGCTTGCCACGCCTTCATTATGTGTATGCCAATCACCTAAGTAGTGAAAACCTTGCTTGAATAATGATATGATATCTTCTTTGGCTTTTTTCTCATCTAACTTGAAATAATTTCTTTTCCTCAAATCAGTAGAGCCTGGTGTGGTTATTTTATTGATTTCAATCTCAGAATCAGTGAGATTATTGGAAAATAGCATACCTCCAGATTCTTTACTAAAACAGTGAGTTTGACGGTGAGAAAATAACTCATCTACTATGCTTTGGCTGATGCATATTTTAAAATCTAATTCGGTACAATGAAATTTATGCATCACATTTTTCCCAATTAGAATTTTCAAAAACAAGAGGTATGATACAATCACCCTTTTCTGGATTTCCGAATTGTGCTATCCATTTATTATTCCATTTTCCACCCAATTCCAAAAGTTCTGTTTCTCTTCCTAAATAACTATAAGCAAAAGATTTATTTGAAAAACGATCCATAATAAGATCTATTACCGTTCTTGCAGTTAGAGCATGTAAATTAGTCAATGGGATAGCTCCGTATGGCTGGAACTCTCCGGCACATGCAGCTATCCTTTTGCGAGTATTTTCTTTCCAGTAAGTAGCCGGATATTTTAATGCACCTATATATTTACCTTCTGTAATATGCCAGCTATTAAAAGCATTAGAATCCACTTGGTTGACTATTACATGCCCAGCCATCGCATGAGCTTCAACAAATGCAAAGACAATAGCACCAAGAATGTCTTCCGACTGTCTTTTAATTAACTGCTGTTCAGTATTCCAATGTGCAGTGCAGCTTACTATAATATCGGCTTCTGCAATTTTCTGGTTATTCTTGGAATCTTCTGTCCAATCTTCATTAAAAGCTTCTATATACGCATTTGGAAACTCTTCCCGTAGCCTTGAGGCAAGAGCTAATGCTTTATTTTTATAAACAGAATCAAATCCTAATAGATGACGAGAGGAGTTTTCACTCTTCATTAAATCATCATCCCAAAGCATCATTTTTCTAATACCTGATTGAAGTAACAGTCTTGATACCGAAGAACCTACTGAACCACATCCGACGATAGCTACTTTATGTTCAGAGATTTTCTTGTAAGTTTTGTTATGCTCACGGCCTGTTAACCAAGAATCGTCAGAACGGTCTACTATGAGATTTTCTGTTTTTGTTTGACTTATTCTATTTTTTAAAATCTTTCCATCGATGTAATTTCTATAACCATCTAATAAAGCTGTATTCCTGAATCGACCCCGACTAATACCTCTGGTATCGAAACGGTCTGAGGCAAGATCACTAACTCCCTTAGGAATCTGTATTCCTATAATATTCATCCCAGAAGGAGTTGGGAATGAAATTAGAATTATTGGCTTGACATTGAACATATTAGCACAAGATCTTAAGATCAATTCAATAGTGCTTTCTGAATCTTCCTGTTGCTGATTTATGAGTTCAAATAAATCCCTTGCAGTTTTGGGATACTGACTCGGATACCAGGCTTCATTGAAGAATATCAATGGAATTGAAATTATTTTAGAGAGTTGCTGTTGCCTTATTCTCTTATCTTTTGAATTACTTTCATCCGATTCTAATGGCAATATTTTTTGGTTTTCCAACCAGTTAATTAATTCTTTTTGTGTGTCAGAGTATATTACTCCAAATTTTCGAGTCCGATAACCGAAAACCGACCTTGTGTTTTTATTTGTTAGATCACACAGGCTTATAAGTCGATCTATTTTATTACATTGATAAATCCAATAGTTCTGGAACTCATCAATGAAATCCTCACTTAAATCTCCATTTATTCCTTTTCTTAGCATTAGTATAGCATCGTTTAGTAAATCGACTGCATAGGTGATATCATTATGATCGATGATATAACTGTCAGGCCAAACACATAACTTGCCATTTTTTTCTAAGTGCGGGAGTTGGCAAACATCAATTTTAGGTGAGGAAATAAACACATCTGGAATGTCAAATTGACTAAGAGTTTTGTATCTTAGTTGCAATACAATTGGTTCATTACTAAATTCTAAATCAGTTACTAATTCCCAAGCACAAACATATTTATCGTTGAATTTTGATAATTCATTCGTAGAAAGCTTCCTTGCACCATAAGGTGCAAGGATTGTGCTCAACTGATCTATCTTTTTACTAAGACAATCAGGCATAACCACCACCACCTTGTCTATTTACAGCAGCACTTGATGATTCAGCCATACCTAATGCAGATGCAGCAATTTTCTTAATACCGTTATCGGAAATTTCAATCTCTAACGGAATATTCTCTCCATTCTTTTTATGGTCCGATACACATAAAAATTGACCTTGCACATTATCAACAATTTTTTCGTATTCTTCTTTTGCTCGATAGGCCGGAGGGTCTTTCTCATCATCTTCAATTACTTTTGAACTGGAAATAATGAAAGCATTTTGTTTAGCCCGGTTGAACACTTCCATTGCTTTCTCTGATGTTTCTGCTTCATCACCCATATCACTTAAACTATGATGGGAAAGGCTATGCCATGAACAATGGTGTGGTGCTTGTAAGATATCATAATCTAACCAAGACATTGAATATTTATCAGTTAGACGATCTCTTACACATTCCCAACAAACAACTTCGGCATCTCCACCACTTAAAAAATAAGCAGTTTTATTACCACCTTTTATTGCAAAATTCATTATTACACTGGAATGGTTTTTACCCAATTTATCTTCTAATTCATCAAGGTCTTTCTTCGGTGAAGGACCCAGTAAATGAGCTTCAAAACATGAGGAATAGCTTTGGTTAATCCAGCGAGTTTTTTGATCTAATTCTAATAGAATATTTGGTATGTCATCCGTTTTATCACCATCGTCCTTGCCTAAAACCAAAACTTGATTTCCGACTCCATCCAAATAGCCCTTTTCTTTATAAAGATTGACTCTTCTCTTGACTTCTGCGTTCAAAGCTTTTGCGTCATCACATAAAGGATGATTCTGTGCATGATGTCGTCTAAATACAATTGGGCTTGACCAGATCTCATTGATGAAAATTTTATCACTCCTTTCACTCCAATTTTCAGGTTTTCCCAAATGGAAGTGATCAGATACTCCATCGCAATGATCTGAATCAGGGTGCGACCAAATAAAGAGATGAACAAAGAGACGGCCTTCGTCATTACGAGAAAGTTTTTCTCTAAGTTGTGAGCGAACATCGGGATGTTCTTTACCATCTCTGATACGACAATCGATTAATATATTCTTTCCATCTTCGGTTTGAATAAGTGTCATATCCCCATTACCTACGGGGAAAAAAGATATCTTTGCAGTCATATCATATCCTTTTTAATTATTTCTGATCGGAATTATCACCCGACCTTGCTGTGCGAGATTTTTCAATCCCAAAAATAGCCATACCTACATCTTCGATTTTGCCCACGAATTTATCTACATTCAAGCCAGCAAAGAAGGCAAATGCCATATATCCATAGTCTCCACCACTACCGTTTTGTGATGCATCTAACACTATCAAACCTGCTTTTAGAAACAGGTAGGCCACAACACCACAGATACCGCTGACAACAGGCCTTAATACATACCAGACATACCAACGGTCATCCCAGCAGTTTCTGACACACTTGTTTAGATATACACCACGGAGGCAGTAAAGAGTCCCACCAAGCACTCCGATCAGTCCACAACGGATCATTAGCTTCTTGCTCATGATCCATTCAGGGAACACATCACCCTTTACTAATCCTGCATACACAAGGATAACAAGTAAGAGTAAGGTGAAGAGATAACAGATTATTCTTTTCATATGTAGCCTATATGTAACCTTTGATGAGGGTTTTTATTTTTATTCATTTTAGATCATTAACTTAGATTTTCTAGAAAAGTACTGCTGCATCATTGGAGGGTTATGCTGCGTCAGCCTTGTATTTTTGAGATGAAACATAATCACTCCACCATTGCATGAGAACTACCCGTTCTGCGAGATACTCAGCACGATTGTAAGCTGCAATTATTTCATCTTTCTTCGAATGGGCAAGGGCCGCTTCTAAGACATCTATCCTGAACTTACCCGACTCCTCTGCGGCCGTTCGGGCAATAGATCTCATTCCATGGGCTACAAGCTCACCTCCGAAGCCCATGCGGATTATGGCCGCATTAGCTGTTTGTTCATGCATATGGTTAAGAGGAGCCTTTATGCTTGGAAACACCCATTCACGATGCCCACTTATGGCTTTCATTGAGTCCAGGACTCTCAAAGCTTCTTTGCTTAGTGGAACTTTGTGAGGCTTCTTCATTTTCATAAACTCAGCCGGAATGTTCCACATGCCGGTTTCTATATCAATATCTGACCATCTTGTGCGAACCGCTTCACCGGGGCGGACCCAAGTTAGTAACTGCCATTCAATAAGTAACCTTGTTTCTAAACGGATAGAAGCATTGGTTAGAGCAATCAGGAAGCGGGGAAGTTCGGAAGGAGGTAATGCAGGCATATTCTGTTTTTTAGGCTTACTGAACCGTTGTCCAAGGTTGTCAGCCGGATTGAACTCTATGAGTTCTTCTGTTGCTGCATAGCGGAAAATTTCATTCAGGCGGGAAATGATTCGCCGTAAAGTTTCGAGGACTCCTCGTTGCTCAATAGGGTCAAGATGTTGCTTTAAGAGTTTGGGTCGGATCTCATTGACAGGAACATTACCCAAGCCGGGAAAGATATTTCTCTCCAGGCTTCGCCAGATGTCTTCTGCATGGTCTTGTGAGATACCTGAGGTCTTTACCTTCTCATCTAACCATTTCCTTGCCACGGTTTGGAGAGTGTGTTCAGTAGCATTCTTTAAGGCATTTGCTTTATCGTTGTTATGGACTTGAGGATCAATGCCATTGGCAAGCAAGGAAAGGTATTCATCTCGCAATGCTCTTGCTCTTGCCAGTGTAAGGTGAGGATAGGTCCCAAGGCTCATTTTGGTTCTTTTTTTACTCACTGGCACTGCATACCTGAAATACCAATTCTTCTTTCCTCCTTTCGAGAGGGGAGCGATTCGTAGTATCAAACCATCTCCGTCAAACAAGTTGATTTCTTTGTCGGCTGGCTTGGTGCTTTTGATTTCAGTGTCAGTGAGCTTCTTAGCGATTTTTGCCATTTTGGGACCCTCGGTTTTTGGACCCTTCTTAGTGGGTCCCATTCAGGGTGCCATATGTGATAGTTCTCAGCAATTCTCACTGGACGACAATAGACGTAAAAAAGCCCGCAAGGCTGATTCCATGCGGGCTTAGTAGACTTCATTGTACTTCAAACAACTAAAAAGTGGTGGAGCTGGCGGGAGTTGAACCCGCGTCCGAAATTTCTACATCCTCGGTACTACATGCTTAGTTTGTCTTTACATTCGCACGCCAGCTGCGGACAGACACGCCACTAACGAACTAGCCTGATTAGTTTTAACGCTTCAACCCCAGGCAGGGCTTCCACGCGATCTCTTTTGGGTTTGACCTCTCTTTGATCCCCGTCTTAAGAGCGGAAGCTAGGGAGAGAGGGCTCAGAGCAGGTTATTAAGCTGCTAAAGCGTAGTTTTCGTCGTTTGCGACTATTTTTTTGCGGCTTTTAACGAGGCAAACCGCCCCTCGGCATGCACCTTGGGTTTCGCAAATCCCGTCGAATCCAGAATCAGCCCCAATAGTGTTGAACTGAGTATACCAGATTTCACTTCCTGGATACCAGCCCGGAACGCTAACTTATTGAATTGTACAATAAGTGCGCAGAATCAACGTCCTGCGTTTTTCATGATGCGCGCTTTATCAAGCTGCCACTCGCGCTCTTTCAGGTCAGTACGTTTGTCGTGCTGTTTTTTACCCTTCGCGACGCCAACTTTCACTTTGCACCAGGCGTTTTTCCAGTACAGCGACAGGGCAACCACGGTGAAACCTTCCCGGTTAATGCGCCCGTAAAGGGATTCCAGCTCACGCTTGTTCAGCAGCAGTTTACGCGTGCGCGTTGGGTCACACACGTAGTGCGACGAGGCGACGGTCAACGGCGTAAAGTTCGCGCCGAACAGGAAGGCTTCGCCATCTTTCAGGATCACGTAGCTATCGCCGATGTTGGCTTTCCCGGCGCGCAGCGATTTTACTTCCCAGCCCTGCAACGCAAGGCCAGCTTCGAATTCTTCTTCAATGAAATACTCGTGGCGAGCACGCTTGTTGAGCGCAATGGTCGCCGAGCCTGGTTTATGTGCTTTTTTCTTCGTCATAAGTGTCGTAAAGCCGTCGGTAATCTGATTTCAAAAAGTCACCTCATTGCGTCCTGTGAGGTCTAACGCGCTATCTTAGCACGAGATGAGGCTTAGCGTTTTTTTAACAGGTGATAAATGTTATTATTTGTCCGTTGTGTGACCATGGGAAATGCTATGCCTCAGATTAGCCGTACTGCGCTTGTGCCTTACAGCGCGGAACAAATGTATCAGTTAGTGAACGATGTTCAGTCTTATCCAGAGTTTATTCCGGGTTGTACCGGGAGCCGCGTTCTGGAGTCCGGCCCGACGCAGATGACCGCGGCGGTGGATGTTTCCAAAGCGGGGATCAGCAAGACGTTCACCACCCGCAATACGCTGACCAGCAATCAGAGTATTTTGATGCATCTGGTGGATGGTCCGTTTAAAAGCCTGATCGGGGGCTGGAAGTTTACGCCGCTGAGCGCAGACGCCTGCCGCATAGAGTTCCAGCTGGATTTTGAGTTTACCAACAAGCTGATTGAGCTGGCGTTTGGCCGCATTTTTAAAGAGCTGGCTTCGAATATGGTTCAGGCGTTCACCACTCGCGCCAAAGAGGTTTACAGTGTCGCATAAGATTGCTGTAGAGGTGGTTTACGCGCTGCCGGAGAAGCAGTATTTGCAGCGCGTGACGCTGGAAGAGGGGGCGACCGTTGAGGCGGCTATCCGCGCTTCCGGCATCCTTGAGCTTCGCAGCGATATCGATCTGGCGAAAAATAAGGTCGGTATTTACAGCCGCCCGGTGAAGCTGGGTGACGTGCTGAAAGAGGGCGATCGGGTTGAGATTTATCGTCCGCTGATTGCCGACCCGAAAGAACTGCGTCGCCAGCGTGCGGAGAAATCGGCTAAGTAGCCCTTTCTTCCCCTCACCCTGACCCTCTCCCCAAAGGGGCGAGGGGATCAAAACAAAAAAGGTGCTCATTGAGCACCTTTTTGCATTTCTGACGCCTGATTATTTGGTCAGGGCTGGCTTGTTGTCGATGTTGGTCAACACACCGGCGCTGCTGAAGGTCAGCGTCAGGGTCTGCTGGGTCGCATCTTCGTGGCCCGGCTTCTGACGGAATACATAGAACCAGGTGTTAGTGCCGAACGGATCGGACATCATCGGGGTTCCCAGTGCATAAGCGACCTGCTGTTGTGTCATCCCCACGCGGATTTTGGACACATCGTTAGGGGTAAGGTAGTTCCCCTGGTTGATGTCAGGACGGTAAACCACTTTCTCCAGAGTGGAACAGCCTGCGGTCAACATCAGAAGAACCGCTGCGGCAGCGGTCAGCATTTTACAACGCATAGTGATTTGATTCCTTTTCGGGCCCGAGCAGAACGCGGCTCATATGTAATATGCCGATGATAATAGACCTTGCCCCACTTTGAAACCGGTCTGGCGGCGTTTTTGTTGTTCTGTATGACCCTGAGATCCCGAAAAAGTTTATGCCGCCAGCAGTTCTTTCGCGTTCGCGAGCGTGTTGCGGGTGACTTCGCTACCGCCGAGCAGGCGTGCCAGCTCTTGCAGACGCGCGCGTTTATCCAGCGGCTTCATGTGCGTTTCGGTCATTTCGCCGTCGGTTTCTTTGCTGACGATAAAGTGATGATGTCCACAGCCCGCGACCTGCGGAAGGTGGGTGACACACATTACCTGCGTGGATTCACCTAGCTGGCGCAGCAGTTTACCCACCACCGCTGCCGTCGGGCCGCTGATACCGACATCCACCTCATCGAAAATCAGCGCCGGGGTTTCCATTTTACGCGCGGTAATCACCTGAATCGCCAGCGCGATACGCGACAGCTCACCGCCGGAAGCCACTTTGGAGATCGCCTGCAGCGGCTGCCCCGGGTTGGTGGTAACGCGGAACTCGATGCGGTCCGCACCTTCCGCCGTCAGGTGGTTCTCTTCAAAGCGAACATCAATGGTGAAGACCCCGTGCGGCATCGCCAGCGTGTGCATGCTGTCGGTAATATGCTGGCTGAGCTCCTGAGCGTAATGCTGACGGATTTCATGCAGCTTTTGTGCCGTCGCCAGCGCCTGTTCATGGTGCAGGTTCACCGCCAGAGAGAGGGTTTCCTGCGTGTCAGCCTGATCGTCAAGCTGCTGCTGTTCTTCCAGCAGAGACTGATAGTAGCCCGGCAGCTCTTCTGGCGTGACGTGGTGCTTGCGCGCCAGTGAAATCTGACGGGAAATACGCTGTTCCAGCTCAAACAGACGGTTCGGATCGAGATCCAGGCGTTCACAGTAGTGGCGCAGTTCGTCACCGGCTTCGGAGATCTGAATCGCCGCTTCTTCCAGCATATCCAGGACGCCAGAAAGCTTGCTGTCCATACCGACCAGTTCGGTAATCAGCTGGCGGACGTTGTACAGCTGACTCTGCAGGTTCACGTCTTCACCGTCCGCCAGCAGGTTGAGCGCATTCTGACTGGTTGAGAGCAGTTGGCCGCTGTTCGCCAGGCGCTTGTACTCTTCGTCGATTTGCTCAAACTCGCCCGGCTGCGGGTTGAATTCGTTCAGCTCTTTAAGCTGGTACGCCAGCAGCTCCGCACGGGCGGCGCGCTCCTGGCTTTGCTGCTGGTGCTGGGCGAGCTCGCGGCAGCTCTGATGCCACTGGCGATAGTGTTCTGCCATAAGCTGAGTAAGCGCGTACTCACCCGCATAGCCATCCAGCAGCGCTTTCTGCTGTTCGGGTTTGACGAGCTGCTGATGGGCGTGCTGGCCGTGGATCTGGATAAGCAGCTGGCCGAGTTCACGAAGCTGGGAGAGCGGAACCGCCGTGCCGTTGATAAAGCCGCGTGAGCGACCGTCGCTGCTGATGACGCGCCGAAGTAAACACTCACGTCCATCTTCAAGCTGGTTCTGTTCCAGCCAGCGCTGGGCGGCAGGGGTGTCCTTCAGAGAGAAGCGGGCGCACAGGTCGGCACGGTTAGCGCCCATACGCACCATGTCGCCCTCAGCGCGGCCGCCAAGGCACAAGCCGAGGGCATCAATGGCAATGGATTTACCCGCACCGGTTTCGCCGGTGATCGCCGTCATGCCGCTGTGGAAATCGATCTCAAGCTCACGAACAATGGCAAAGTTGCTGATGGTCAGTTGTGCCAGCATAATTGTTTTCCTGTATGAAAAACCATAACTGTGTTTTCATACAGTATAAACTGGTTTTTTATACAGTAAAGACCCGGATGCAAAATTAGAACAATTTTTTTGACCAGCCAAGCTTCGAGCTTAATGTGTTGAAATAGCTGTAATCTTTCGGATGAATAAGATTCAGATGGTAGTCACAGCGGCGAATAAGGACATCTTCACCTTCCTGGATAGGCAGCGCTATCTGGCTGTCGCAGCTGATCTCCAGGTCGTTACGCCGGTGCGAGAAGCGCAGACGGATCGTGCTGTCGCCGTTGATAACCAGCGGGCGGGCAGAGAGCGTATGCGGGAACATCGGCACCAGGGTAATGGCATCCAAAGAGGGCGTCAGGATCGGGCCGCCGGCAGAAAGGGAGTAGGCGGTTGAGCCGGTCGGTGTCGAGATAATCAGCCCGTCAGAACGCTGGGAGAAGGCAAAGATTTCGTCGATGTACACTTCGAACTCGATCATGTGCGCCACTTTACCGGGGTGAAGCACCACCTCGTTAATCGCGGTGCTGATGCGCTTCTGGCAGTCCTGCTGGCACACCTGCGCTTCCAGTAAAAAGCGTTTCTCGCTGATATAGTGGCCTTCCAGCACGTCGGCCAACTGCTGCTGCGCATTGTCCGGGTCGAGGTCGGTTAAAAAACCGAGATTGCCGCGGTTGATGCCGATGACCTTAATATCATAACGCGCCAGCGTGCGTGCGGCACCGAGCATGTTGCCGTCGCCGCCCACTACCACGGCGAGATCGGCCTGTTGGCCAATTTCCGCCAGCGTGCCGGTCTTGACGCTCTTCAGCTGCAGCTCCTGCGCAATCTGCTGCTCGACCATCACTTCATAGCCTTTGCTACACAACCAGCGATACAACATTTCATGTGTCGTTAGTGCGGTAGGGTGACGCGGATGCCCGACGATCCCAATACACCTGAAATGATTATTCATTTTCTGGAGGTCCTTGTGCCTGATGAATGATGACAATCTGTCTTGTTCCCTTGAATCCCGGAAACCGATCCCCATAATAAGCGAAGTTAGCGAGATGAATGCAGAAAAACGCGGAGAAATTCATGAGTAGTAAAGAACAGAAAACGCCTGAGGGGCAAGCCCCTGAAGAAATTATCACGGAACAGCACGATGAAGTTGAGGCTGTAGAGCCAGACGCATCTGCTGAGCAGGTGGACCCGCGCGATGAAAAAATTGCGAATCTGGAAGCCCAGCTGGTAGAAGCACAGAATCGCGAACGCGATGGTGTTCTGCGCATCAAGGCGGAAATGGAAAACCTGCGTCGCCGTACCGAGCAGGACGTTGAGAAGGCGCATAAATTTGCGCTGGAGAAATTCGTCAACGAACTGCTGCCGGTCATCGACAGCCTCGATCGCGCCCTGGAAGTGGCTGACAAAGCGAATCCGGACAACGCGGCGATGATCGAAGGTATCGAACTGACGCTGAAATCCATGCTCGACGTGGTGCGCAAGTTTGGCGTGGAAGTGATTGCCGATACTAACGTTCCGCTGGATCCAAACGTTCACCAGGCGATTGCGATGGTGGAGTCAGAAGAAGTGGAAGCCGGTAAGGTGCTGGGCGTAATGCAGAAAGGTTACACCCTGAACGGCCGTACCATTCGCGCGGCGATGGTGACCGTGGCGAAAGCGAAAGCGTAATTTGCCACCTGTAGCGCCGGGTGGCGGCGTTCGCCTTACCCGGCCTACAACCTTACTCCGCGATACTTTCGCGCAGGGGTTTAACGGGCAGGACTTTCACCTGCTTGATCATATTGTCCTGCACGTCCAGGATATCAATATCGTACTGCTCAATGCGCACCCGCGTGCCCGCGGCCGGGATCTCTTCCAGCGCTTCCAGAATCATCCCGTTAATGGTGCGAGCCTCATCTTCCGGCAAATGCCAGTTAAAGGCTTTGTTGAGTTCACGAATGTTCGCGCTACCGTCAATCAGCACCGAGCCGTCGTTTTGCGGAGTGACCTCTTCCGCGAGGGAAGGCGACATTGACGTAGTAAAGTCCCCGACAATCTCCTCCAGAATATCTTCGACCGTCACCAGTCCCTGAATATCGCCGTACTCATTGACCACCAGGCCGACTTTTTTCTTGTTGCGCTGGAATTTCACCAGCTGCGTGCTGAGCGGCGTTCCTTCCGGCACGTAGTAAATCTCGTCGGCGGCGCGCAGCATCACCTCTTTGGTGAACTCTTTTTTCTCGGTCATCAGGCGGTAGGCTTCGCGCACGCGCAGCATGCTGATGGCGTCGTCCAGCGAGTCGCGGTAAAGCACAATGCGCCCGTGTGGGGAGTGCGTCAGCTGGCGGACGATGGCTTTCCAGTCGTCATTGATGTCGATACCGACGATTTCGTTACGCGGCACCATGATGTCGTTCACGCTCACCTTTTCCAGATCCAGCACCGACAGGAGCATGTCCTGATTGCGCCGGGAGATCTGCGAGCGGGATTCATGCACGATGGTGCGTAACTCTTCTTTGCTGAGTGCGCTGCTGATGGTCACATCGGCTTTGATCCCCACCATCCGCATCAGTACGCGCGTCACCATGTTCAGCAGCCAGACCAGCGGCATCATCAGGATCAGCAGCGGTGCCAGCAGGAAGCTGCTCGGGTAGGCAACTTTCTCAGGGTAAAGCGCGGCGATGGTTTTCGGCAGCACTTCGGCAAACACCAGCACCACGAAGGTCAGCACGCCGGTGGCAATCGCCACCCCGGCGTTACCGTACAGGCGCATCCCGACGATGGTGCCGAGGGCGGAAGCCAAAATATTGACGAGGTTATTGCCGATGAGCACCAGGCTTATCAGGCGATCCGGCTTGCGGAGCAGTTTTTCAACGCGACGGGCGGCACGGTTACCCTGCTTAGCGCGATGCCGTAACCGGTAGCGGTTTAAGGTCATCATGCCGGTTTCCGAGCCGGAGAAATAGGCGGAGATGACCACCATGACGATCAGCGTAACGATCAGCGTGGTGGTAGAAATGTGTTCCAGGGGGAACTCCTTTGTTTCTTAGCCAGCAAATTGCTGTATGAAGCGGCTGCCAAAATAGGCAAGGGTGAGAATGCCCGCACCCGCGACGTTGAACCAGACCACGCGACGTCCGCGCCAGCCTTCATGGTAATGGCCCCATAACAGGACAATATAGACAAACCACGCGATGATGGAGAGCACCGCTTTGTCGATATTCTCCACGCTGAACAGGTTCTTCATGTAGAACAGCCCCGTGCAGAGCGTCAGCGTCAGCAGCACTACGCCCACCTGGGTGATGTGGAACATCTTACGCTCAATGACCATCAGCGGCGGCATCTCGTGGTTAAACGCCAGCTTTTTGTTTTTGAGCTGGTAGTCAATCCAGGCGAGCTGCATGGCGTAAAGCGCGGCGATGATCAGCGTCGCGTAGGCAAACAGCGACAGGCCGATATGCACCAGCATCCCCGGCGTCGCCTCCAGATGCGTAATGAACTCATTAGGCATAAAGGTGGCTAAAGCCAGATTGATCAGCGCAAAGGTGTAGACAATCGGCAGCAGCAGCCAGCCGCGATTTTTAGACGCGACGATGGTCATTACCGTACAGATCATCAGGCTGACCAGCGAGCCGACGTTGAGGACGCTCAGGTTTTGCACGCTGCCGTCGCCGGGGATGATGCGTGATTCCAGCGCAAAGGCGTGGCTAATCAGTGCGATCACCGCGGAAAGAATGGCCATGCGCCGCCAGCCGCTGTTTTTTTGCAGCAGTCCGGGAACGATCAGCGCGAGGCTGACAGAGTAGGCAACAAGGGCGATCAGTGCGAAAACAGGCATATAGGCATCGACAGTTGTCTTAATAAGAAAGAGAAGCAGTATAACGTTACGTGACGCCTGCTCCAACCGTTGCATAACAACAAAGGCGCCTTCATGTTATACTCCGGCAAAATTCTGTGTATGTGTCGCCCATGGCGGCCCAACGTTTCTACTCAGGCGAGAGACAATGTTTGATAATTTAACCGATCGTTTGTCGCGCACGCTGCGCAACATCAGCGGCCGCGGACGCCTTACTGAAGAGAACATCAAGGAAACGCTGCGCGAAGTGCGCATGGCGCTGCTGGAAGCAGACGTCGCGTTGCCGGTCGTTCGTGATTTTATCAACCGCGTGAAAGAGAAGGCGGTTGGTCATGAAGTTAACAAGAGCCTGACTCCGGGTCAGGAGTTCGTCAAAATCGTTCGTAACGAACTGGTTTCGGCGATGGGCGAAGAGAACCAGGTGCTTAACCTGGCCGCTCAGCCACCGGCCGTGGTGCTGATGGCGGGCCTGCAGGGTGCGGGTAAAACCACCAGCGTCGGCAAGCTGGGTAAGTTCCTGCGCGAAAAGCACAAGAAGAAAGTGCTGGTGGTCTCTGCGGACGTCTATCGTCCGGCGGCGATCAAGCAGCTGGAAACTCTGGCTGAGCAGGTTGGCGTGGATTTCTTCCCGTCCGACGTGGCGCAGAAGCCTGTCGACATCGTTAACGCGGCGCTGAAAGAGGCGAAGCTGAAGTTCTACGACGTGCTGCTAGTGGATACCGCCGGTCGTCTGCACGTTGACGAAGCGATGATGGACGAGATCAAGCAGGTGCATGCCTCTATCAACCCGGTAGAGACCCTGTTTGTTGTCGACGCCATGACCGGTCAGGATGCGGCGAATACCGCGAAAGCGTTTAACGAAGCGCTGCCGTTAACCGGCGTGGTGCTGACCAAGGTGGACGGTGACGCCCGCGGCGGTGCGGCCCTCTCGATTCGCCACATCACCGGTAAGCCGATCAAGTTCCTCGGCGTGGGCGAAAAAACCGAAGCGCTGGAGCCGTTCCACCCGGACCGTATTGCCTCCCGTATTCTCGGCATGGGCGATGTGCTGTCGCTGATTGAAGATATCGAAAGCAAGGTTGACCGCGCCCAGGCCGAGAAGCTGGCCAGCAAGCTGAAAAAAGGCGACGGTTTCGATCTCACCGACTTCCTTGAACAGCTGCGCCAGATGAAAAACATGGGCGGCATGGCCAGCCTGATGGGCAAACTGCCAGGCATGGGCCAGATCCCTGACAACGTGAAAGCGCAGATGGATGACAAGGTGCTGGTGCGTATGGAGGCGATCATCAACTCGATGACGCTGAAAGAGCGCGCTAACCCGGACATCATCAAAGGCTCCCGTAAACGCCGTATCGCAGCCGGTTGCGGCATGCAGGTGCAGGACGTTAACCGCCTTCTGAAACAGTTCGACGACATGCAGCGCATGATGAAGAAAATGAAGAAAGGCGGCATGGCGAAGATGATGCGCGGGATGAAAGGCATGATGCCTCCCGGATTCCCCGGCCGTTGATCGGCCTGGCTTGTTTGCCATTTTGACGCCGGGGAGTGCTCGAAATGCTCACGTACTACGTGTACGCTCCGCTTTCTGCGCGCTCGCCGACGCCAAACTGGCTGCACCGCCGACGGCCTTTTACAGCAGACTTATCAACTGCTGATTGCATTTCCCCCAAAAATCAGTAAAATTTTCGGGCTTTTAATATGACACCCGGGCTCCGTTCCTCGATGGGGCCCGGTTGTTTTATTCACACAAGAGGATGTTATGGTAACTATTCGTTTAGCACGTCACGGCGCTAAAAAGCGTCCGTTCTACCAGGTTGTTGTGACTGACAGCCGTAATGCACGCAACGGTCGCTTCATCGAGCGCGTTGGTTTCTTCAACCCACTGGCCGCTGGCGCAGAAGAAGAAACTCGTCTGGATCTGGATCGTATCGCTCACTGGGTTGGCCAGGGCGCGACTGTTTCCGATCGCGTTGCTACGCTGATCAAAGCAGCAAACAAAGCAGCTTAATCTGTCACGGTGGTCATGATGAGCAATAAAGCACCTGTTGAACCGATCGTATTGGGAAAAATGGGTTCTTGCTACGGTATCCGTGGTTGGCTCAGAGTGTTTTCCTCCACTGAAGACGCTGATAGCATTTTTGATTACCAGCCCTGGTTTATCCAGAAAGGCGGTAAGTGGGAAGAGGTCGAGCTGGAAAGCTGGCGTCACCACAATCAGGACATCATCATCAAGCTGAAAGGCGTTGACGATCGTGATGCCGCGAATGCGCTGACTAATTGTGAAATTGTCGTGGATTCGTCGCAGTTGCCAAAGCTGGAAGAGGGCGACTACTACTGGAAAGACCTTATGGGTTGCCAGGTAGTCACTACCGAAGGCTACAGCCTGGGGAAAGTCATCGATATGATGGAAACCGGGTCAAATGACGTTCTCGTCATTAAGGCAAACCTGAAAGATGCATTTGGCATCAAGGAGCGGTTGGTCCCGTTCCTCGATGGACAGGTTATCAAGAAAGTCGATCTCACTACTCAAACCATTGAAGTAGATTGGGATCCTGGTTTTTAAATTCTCCGGATAAACGGTAAAAGACGGCGCTATGTGGATTGGCATAATTAGCCTGTTTCCTGAAATGTTCCGCGCGATTACCGATTACGGGGTAACTGGCCGGGCAGTAAAGAATGGCCTGCTGAGCATCCAGAGCTGGAGTCCTCGTGACTTCACGCATGACCGGCACCGTACCGTGGACGATCGTCCTTACGGCGGCGGACCGGGGATGTTGATGATGGTGCAACCCTTACGGGACGCCATTCACACAGCAAAAGCCGCGGCAGGTGAAGGCGCAAAGGTGATTTATCTGTCACCTCAGGGACGCAAGCTTGATCAAGCGGGCGTGAGCGAACTGGCGACGAATCAAAAGCTGATTCTGGTCTGTGGGCGCTACGAAGGGATAGATGAGCGCGTAATTCAAACCGAGATTGACGAAGAATGGTCTATCGGCGATTACGTACTCAGCGGTGGTGAGTTACCGGCAATGACGCTGATTGACTCCGTCGCCCGGTTTATTCCGGGGGTTCTGGGCCATGAAGCTTCGGCAACGGAAGATTCCTTTGCCGACGGGTTGTTGGACTGTCCACACTATACTCGTCCTGAAGTGTTAGAAGGGATGGAAGTACCGGCGGTGTTACTGTCTGGAAACCATGCCGAGATACGTCGCTGGCGTTTGAAGCAGTCGCTGGGCCGAACCTGGCTTAGAAGACCTGAACTTCTGGAAAACCTGGCTCTGACTGAAGAGCAAGCAAAGTTGCTGGCCGAGTTCAAAACTGAACACGCGTACCAGCAGCATGAACATGATGGGAATGCGTAATACGCTCCCGAATATCAGTTTACCCAGGATAAGAGATTAAATTATGAGCAACATTATTAAGCAACTTGAACAAGAGCAGATGAAGCAGGACGTACCTTCCTTCCGTCCAGGTGACACCGTGGAAGTGAAAGTATGGGTTGTTGAAGGTTCCAAAAAACGTCTGCAGGCATTCGAGGGCGTGGTTATCGCTATTCGTAACCGCGGTCTGCACTCTGCATTCACTGTTCGTAAAATTTCCAACGGCGAAGGCGTTGAGCGTGTCTTCCAGACTCACTCTCCGGTAGTTGACAGCATTGCTGTTAAACGTCGTGGTGCTGTACGTAAAGCTAAACTGTACTACCTGCGTGAGCGTACTGGTAAGTCTGCTCGTATTAAAGAGCGTCTGAACTAAGATTCGCTTAAGCGACATCCTGTTAGAAAGGGCTGGCCGAAAGGCTGGCCCTTTTTTTATCCCATCGCACCTCTCGTGTTAACCCTTTCGTCATAAATCATTTACAATGCTTGCCTCTTGAGTGGAGGGGACGTGGATAACGTACTGCATCAGCCTGACCGGAAACGCACAGCGGCATTGACCGCGCTGTTTGCGATCCTGCTGATCGTGGTAGCCCCCCTTATCTCCGTCTCGCTGCAGAAAGATCCTATGAGCGCTATGCCGGGCATGCACCATGACATGAGCATGATGTCGATGGACGCGCGTCATGGCGATATGACGTCGCACACGATGCCCGTCGACCATGCGGAAGCGTGCGGCTACTGCGTGCTGTTAGCGCATGTCCCGGGCGTGATGCTGGCGCTGATTGTCCTGCTCATCGTGGTGCTGCAGAGGCTTCGCCTTAAGCCGCCGCGCCAGGCGGTCAGCCACTGGCACTTTTTCCCCTGGCTTTACCCTGATACCCGCGCGCCGCCGCGGCAGTCTGCTTTTTCCCTTTAAAAAATATCGCTAACTTACTGCCTTAAAAAGGAAAAGTATGACTACCTGCACCTCGCGCGCGGCATGGGGAAACCTGCTGCGTCGCCTTCATTTTTACGTTGGGCTGTTTGTCGGCCCGTTTATCTTCTTCGCCGCGCTGACCGGTACGCTGTATGTGGCGACGCCACAGCTGGAAAACGCCCTCTACCGGCACGCTCTCCACGCGGATTCTGCGGGCGAGCCGCAGCCGCTGGCGGAACAAATTGCCGTGGCGGAAAAAATCGTTGGATCGGATTTGCGTTTGCACGCCGTGCGTCCGGGGCTGGCTGAAGGTGAAACCACCCGCGTGATGTTTGATGACCCGAAACTTGGGCCCTCGGAGAACCGGGCTATCTTCGTCGATCCCGTAAGCCTGGCGGTGCTGGAAGACATGACGGTATACGGCACCAGCGGGATTTTACCGCTGCGTCAGACCATAGATTATCTGCATACGTCTCTGATGCTGGGCGACGTTGGGCGACTCTACAGCGAGCTTGCGGCCTCCTGGATGTGGGTTGCCGCGCTGGGCGGTATTGCGCTGTGGTTTTATACCCGACCCAAGCGGCGTATCAACAATCGCTTCCAGAACCGGCGTCGGGTGCACGTGACGCTGGGCTGGAGCCTGCTGGGCGGAATGCTGCTGTTCTCCGCAACCGGCCTGACCTGGTCCCAGTGGGCAGGAGGTAACGTTGATAAGCTGCGGGCAGAGATGAACTGGCTTACCCCGCAGGTGAACACGACATTATCCGGCCAGCATGAGGTCGTGGATGAACATGCCGAACACCGTGGTCATCACGGCGCAATGACGATGCCGGACATGGCGATGGATTTAACGCAGTTTGACGGGGTGCTAAGCGCTGCCCGCAAAGCAGGGATTGACGCCAACAGGCTGGAGATCCGCCCGGCGAAAACGATGGATCGCGCCTGGACCGTAACCGAAATCGACCGCAGCTGGCCGACGCAGGTGGACGCCGTGGCGATTGATCCTGCAACGCTGCAGGTTCTGGACAGAACCCGATTCGAGGATTTCCCGCTAATGGCAAAACTGACCCGCTGGGGCGTGGATTTCCATATGGGGATCTTATTCGGGCTGGTGAATCAGCTGCTGCTCGTGGCGTTCGGCCTTGCTCTGTGCGTGCTCATTATCTGGGGGTATCGGATGTGGTGGATGCGTCGTCCGGCACAATCGGCAGTGAGTCCGGTACAGACGCTTTGCCAGAGCTGGCTGGCGCTCTCCGGGTGGGGAAGGGCGGTTACGGCGATAATCAGCGTACTGCTGGGGCTGGCCCTGCCGGTCATGGGCGCGAGTCTGGCGCTGTTTGTTCTGGTGGACTGGCTGCGCTGGCGAGCGGCAACCAGGGTGACGCTCGCCGAATCATCCGCTAAATAACCCTATGGCGTGCTGATCACCACCGCGACGCGGCGGTTTTCAGCGCGCCCTTTCGGGGTACTGTTGCTCGCAACCGGGTATTTTTGACCTAATCCCCGCGTGGTGAGATTGCTGCGCGGAATATTTGCACCCTTAGCCCAGGCATCGGCCACGGCATTGGCGCGTTTTAACGACAGCGCTTCGTTGTAGCTTGCTTCACCGTAATTATCCGTGTGACCGTCCATTCGCGCGTGGTTCAAACCGGTTTCCGCCAGGCGAGAGGCCATGGATTGGATCTGCGTTTCACTTTCCGGGCGTAGTCTGGCGTCATTTTTATCAAACAGGATGGTGTCCGACATGCCAAGCGACCAGTCACCGTTCAGTTCGTTAAAACCGTAAGACTTCATCGCCGCAATTTGCTCTGGCGTGAATTTGCCTTGCGGCGGCGACTGACAGCCTGCCAGAACCAGTGAGGCCAGTACTATCGGCGCGAAGTAACGTTTTAACATAGTGTATCCTTTCTAACTTATTGTTTTTGTACGCTGGTTTTTAACCTGGTACATGTTGCGGTCAGCCTTCTCCAGTAATGCTTCCACGGAAGCATTTTCCCACGCCAGAGCAAAGCCAATGCTGAGTGACATCGATGCTTGCTGTCCGTTATGAAGATCAAACGGACGAATAAACTGCTGCGAGAGCGCAGCACAAATGTGTTGAACCTCGGGCTCAGAGTGCACGCCGTAGAGCACCATGGCAAACTCGTCACCGCCAAGGCGGTAAGACTGATGCCATTTATCGCCAAACTCCATCATCCTGCTGGCGACTTCTATCAGCACGCAGTCTCCTGCCGCGTGTCCCCAGGTGTCATTGATAAACTTAAAGTTATCACCGTCAAGGAAGAGCAGGGCCGATTTTGTTTTAGCAGAAGGGTCGTTCATTAAGGCCGCAATGCTGTTACGAAACGCGGCGCGGTTCGCAAGACCGGTCAGCGGGTCGTGCATGGCGGTCCGCAACAGCTGGGCGTTTTTCGCCTGCAGCTTCAGCTGCCACTCCTCCATCTCATCCAGCAGGCTGTTGAAATCTTCGCCAAACTGGTGAAATTCTTCAATACGACCGCCTTTCACCCTGCGGGAAAAGTTGCGGTTCGTGCGTACGTCATGCACGACGTCGGTAATATTTTGCAGGGCTGTTACCATCCCATGGTGCAACGACTGGGTGATGGTGAGCGCGACGACGGCCGCAAAAAGAATGCAGCCGGTCAGAACAGCAAACGACATCCAGATGAAGTGGCCAATCAGGCTGTCGCGAGCGGTAAGGCGGATTTCGCCGATCTTCGTGCCGTTATGCATGATGGGCTGCGCAATCGGTACGGGGAAAAGCCAGCGGCTGACCAGCGCACCCAGCGTGTCGTTGTTGTCTTCCGGGTTCCAGGACCAGTAGGCAAAGCGTTTTTGGTGCGCGTTAATGACCTCGGCCACGGCAAACTGGCCCTGCTTGCCCAGAGCGGCAAGCGTTTCGTTGGCCGCCAGCGAGTCGTTGAACACCAGCGAGGCTTCCAGGCTGTGGCTCATTGTGGCGCCGGTTAATTCGAGATTCTTTTGGGCGTATTGTTTTAACGTCACGACGGAAGCAAAACAGAGCAACAGCCATATTAACGTCATTGTGATAATGACGCTTATCATGCTGTTTCGCCTCAACGTTCTTTTAAACGTAGGACGTGGCGTTGAACTGAAATCTTTATCCATGCTGCTTATTCCGTGCCAGCATTAATACATCCGGATTGACCCTTACGCCACTGCGCGTCAATGCATCCAGGTTGACGGAGAACCGTACCTGGCCGCCATCGATTATCAGGCAAAAGGCACTACCAATTACACATTCCGGATTTTGCTCTGAGATTAATAGCAACGCTCTGCCCTGATATTGACTTATTAATTCAAGTTGCTTTGCCGGTGATTCCGACCCGAAATAAATAGCGTCGCACGTCGCGGCCAGGGCTTCCCGATCGTTACGTACAATAACGGGAGTATAAGGTAACTCGCTATGCCCCTCATCCTCGATGAGCGCGTGCGTATAGTGCGAAGTGGCGTAGACGCAGAGTTTAGGCTGCCCGGAAAGCGTTGGCCATCGCGTATAGCTCACAATGCCTGAGACTATCGAGCGTACCGATTTATCCGTTTCCGTAAGCGTGCCTGCCGTCGTAGGGCCCACTATAAGGAACAGCATTAGCACCAGAGTGAGTCGGAAAAAAGAGATCAAGAATAAATTTCTCACCAGAATCCGCCACATCGCTCCGGATATAGTTGTCCTTAAGAGTTGTGGGCAGAATACCATTGTTTATCGGAGCCGTCATTATGTCAGAAATAGCCTCTGGCCGACCTAAGCTAAATCCTACAGTTGTTTGTTTTCCGGTGAATAAAAAGTAGCTTAATTCAGCCTGCTGGAACGCAGACTTTCATCCATTCCTTTTTGCCAGGACGTACGCAGTTTTGCCGCATTTTCAGCGGTATCGCAGCTGGCAGGGAAAGATTTACCCGCGAGCCCCCAGGCGTGAATAAACCCTTCTTCGCAGACCTTCTTCTGACCATCGGCATAGCCACGAAGATATTCACTACGATCAACGTGTGTGTCGTTAAAACTATCGGCCAGGGTCTGATTATCTTTAACCGGCAGGCCATTCATGGCGTCTTCTTTACCAGCATCAAACCAGGATGGGCTGGTCCAGTCGGGCTGGAAGGTGTAAGGATTGATTTGGCAGCCCGTTAAAAACAGCGCCAACAGCGCGGGAGCAATTGAACGCATAGCCATTCTCCTTTTTTCTTCAGCATAGCCTGGCTAAAGGGAAATCGTGTGTAATTTAATCTTTACGATTTTATCGGCTTCTTTTTGCAATAAATTGGCTGGTGTAAATTAATGTGTACGTATTTTGGATTGAAATGTTTACTTTTTATGGTATCGTGATTTCACCTCATCGAGGAAAACAACTATCGCAAACGAGCTTTACAGGATCGCCATCATGCAAAAAGACGCGCTGAACAACGTACATATCACTGACGAACAGGTTTTAATCACTCCGGATCAACTGAAAGCGGAATTCCCGCTGAGCGTCGCGCAGGAGGCTCAGATCGAGCACTCTCGCCAGACCATTTCTGACATTATCGCCGGCCGCGATCCGCGCCTGCTGGTGGTATGCGGTCCTTGCTCCATTCACGATCCTGAAACCGCCATTGAGTATGCTCGTCGATTTAAAGCATTAACGGAGGAGGTCAGCGATAGCCTCTATCTGGTGATGCGCGTCTATTTTGAAAAGCCACGTACCACCGTCGGCTGGAAAGGGTTGATTAACGATCCGCACATGGATGGCTCGTTTGATGTGGAAGCAGGGCTCAAGATTGCGCGTCGCCTGCTGGTGGAGCTGGTCAGCATGGGGCTGCCGCTGGCAACCGAAGCGCTGGATCCGAACAGCCCGCAGTACCTGGGCGACCTGTTCAGCTGGTCGGCGATTGGTGCGCGTACGACGGAATCGCAAACCCATCGCGAGATGGCGTCTGGTCTGTCGATGCCGGTTGGCTTTAAAAACGGTACCGACGGCAGCCTGGCGACGGCGATCAACGCCATGCGTGCTGCCGCTATGCCGCACCGCTTCGTCGGTATCAACCAGGCGGGCCAGGTGTGCCTCCTGCAAACCCAGGGAAACCCGGACGGCCATGTGATCCTGCGCGGCGGGAAAGCACCTAACTACAGCCCGGCGGACGTGGCGCAGTGTGAAAAAGAGATGGAGCAGGCGGGACTGCGCCCGGCTCTGATGGTAGATTGCAGTCATGGTAATTCGAATAAAGATTACCGTCGCCAGCCTGCGGTTGCGGAATCCGTGATCGCACAGATCAAAGATGGCAACCGTTCGATTATCGGTCTGATGATTGAGAGCAATATTCATGAAGGCAATCAATCGTCTGAACAACCGCGCAGCGCAATGAAATACGGCGTCTCGGTTACGGATGCCTGCATCAGTTGGGAGACCACCGATGCGCTGCTGCGCGAGATCCATAAAGATTTAAACGGCCAGCTGGCGACGCGTCTGGCTTAAGAGGGTAGTTATGGTTGCTGAATTGACCGCACTGCGCGATCAAATTGATGAAGTGGATAAGGCGCTGCTGGACCTGCTGGCGCGCCGTATGGCGCTGGTTGCTGAAGTCGGCGAGGTGAAAAGCAAATACGGCCTGCCGATTTACGTCCCGGAGCGCGAAGCCTCCATGCTTGCCTCCCGTCGTAAAGAGGCTCAGGCGCTGGGCGTTTCGCCGGATTTGATTGAGGATGTGCTGCGTCGGGTGATGCGCGAATCCTATTCCAGCGAGAACGACAAAGGCTTTAAAACCCTTTGCCCGTCTCTGCGGCCGGTAGTGATTGTCGGCGGGGCGGGGCAGATGGGACGTCTGTTTGAAAAAATGCTGACGCTATCTGGCTATCAGGTGCGTATTCTGGAGAAAGAAGACTGGGCACGGGCACCGGAACTGATGAGCGACGCCGGAATGGTTATCGTCAGCGTGCCAATCCACGTGACGGAGCAGATCGTCGGGAAACTTCCGCCTTTACCGAAGGATTGCATCCTGGTGGATCTGGCCTCCGTTAAAAATGGTCCGCTGCAGGCGATGCTGGCGGCGCATACGGGACCGGTGTTGGGCCTGCACCCAATGTTCGGCCCGGACAGCGGCAGCCTGGCGAAGCAGGTGGTGGTTTACTGCGACGGTCGTCAGCCGGAAGCCTATCAGTGGTTCCTGGAACAGATTCAGGTCTGGGGGGCACGACTGCACCGCATCAGCGCGGTCGAGCACGACCAGAACATGGCGTTCATTCAGGCGCTGCGCCACTTTGCGACCTTTGCCTACGGTCTGCATCTGGCGGAAGAGAACGTGCAGCTGGAACAGCTGCTGGCGCTCTCTTCCCCGATCTACCGTCTGGAACTGGCTATGGTCGGGCGTCTGTTCGCGCAGGATCCGCAGCTGTACGCCGACATTATTATGTCCTCCGAGAACAACCTGGCGCTCATCAAGCGCTACTACCAGCGCTTTGGTGAAGCCATTACGCTGCTGGAACACGGAGACAAGCAGGCGTTTATTGACAGCTTCCGCAAGGTCGAGCACTGGTTTGGCGATTACGCGCAGCGTTTCCAGAGCGAGAGCCGGACGCTGTTGCGCCAGGCAAATGACAGTCGCCAGTAATGCGATGATGTATATACTGAAAGCCAGCAATGCTGGCTTTTTTTATTTTGGGGAACCGTCATGTCCGAACCGCAGCTGCTGTTAAATTACACCGGGCATCTGCCTGAATGCCCGACGTGGAGCGCTGAAGAGCAAGCGCTCTACTGGGCCGATATTCTGGAAGGGGAGATCCACCGCTATCATCTGCCGACGGCGGAACACACCGTGCTCTCTTTCCATGAAGAGGTGGGCTGTTTTGCGCTCCGCGAGCGCGGCGGGTTTATCGTCGCCATGCGCACTGGCATCTGGCTTGCCGACAGGCATGGCCTTCTGCAACGCAAGGTGTGCGATAACCCCTCTAACCCTCAGCTTGCACGTTTTAATGATGGCGGGACCGATTCCTCAGGGCGATTCTACGCGGGCACGTTTTGGGGGCCGGGAGATTACAACGGCGCCCTGCTGATGCGCATCGACAACGACCTGACGCCGAAGGTGATCCAGTGCGACATTCACGGACATAACGGTTTAGCGTTTAGCCCGGATCGTCAGTGGATGTTTACCTCAGACACGCCAAACGGCGTAATTTACCGCACGGCTCTTGATGAGCAGGGTGAACCCGGCAGACGTGAGGTGTTTCGTCAGCTTAACGAGGGCGAAGGGATACCGGACGGCGCGGCCATGGATGTGGAAGGCTGCTACTGGAGCGCGCTGTTTGACGGCTGGCGTATCGCGCGTTTTTCTCCGCAAGGGGAACAGCTGGAAGAATACCGCATGCCGGTACGTTGCCCGACAATGGTCTGCTTTGGCGGCGATGACATGAAAACGCTATTTATTACCACCACGCGGGAAAATATGGATGCCGAGGAGGTGGCGAAGTATCCGCTCTCCGGCGCCATCTTCACCCTGCCGGTTAACGTGGCAGGGATGAAGAAAAGCCGCTTTATCGAACGCTAGCTCGGATCGACCGGGACGACGTTTTCGCTCGGATAGCAGCCCAGCACTTTCATGGAACGGGTAATTTCGCCAAGTTCACGCAGGGCCTTCTGCATGGAAGCAGACTCCAGGTTGGCCTGGATATCAAGGTAGAACATCTCTTCCCACGGGTTACCGTGGATCGGGCGTGATTCCAGCTTCGTCATAATCAGGTTGTGATTACGCAGCACCAGCAGGGCTTCAACAAGCGCACCGGCCTGCTGGCCGGTCGCCATCAGCAGCGTGGTTTTGGCCGGTACCTGGTCTGATACATTGATGGACTTGCGTGCCAGCACCACGAAGCGGGTAATGTTTTGCGTCTGGTTTGCCAGGTTGCGTTCCAGTACCTGTAAACCATACAGCGCGCCGCCCGCTTCGCTGCCGAGCGCGGCGACGGTAGGGGAGTTAGCCTGCGCCACTTTTTCCATCGCCGCCGAGGTGCTTTCGGTGTACTCAATTTTCCAGTTCGGATAGCGGTTCAGGAACTGGCTGCACTGCTGGAAAGGCTGTGGGTGACTGTAGACGGTTTCGATCTTGTTCAGATCGGTTGAGCCGGAGACCAGCACGCAATGATCGATAGGGATCGTCAGTTCGCCGACCAGCGACAGGCTGGTGTGCTGCAGCAAATCGTAGACGTCGTTGATGGCGCCGGAGCTGGTGTTTTCAATCGGCACCACGGCGTAATCCGCCTGGCCGGTCTCGACCTGGTTAAAAATGTCGGCAAACTTCGCGCAGCCGCTTTCAATAAACTCTTCGAAATGGCGTGCGGCATACTGACGAGCGGCCAGGTGAGAATACGAGCCCTTTGGCCCGAGGAAAGCGATTCGCGCAGAGTGCGGATTGGTTTTGTTCAGATGCTGCTGGAGTAACGCTTGCTGGGTGAGAACGGAGTCTTCGATGATGAGCTGGAACAACCGGGTGATGTAGTGGGCATCGAGATGATGCGCTTTGCCGAGCTGGATCAGACGCTCCAGCAGATCGCGCTCGCGGTCGATATCACGGACCGGGCGATGGGAGTCCAGCTTGGCTTTGCCCACTTCGATGGCGAGCGCGCGGCGTTCGGCCAGCAGCGCCAGTAATTTTTCGTCCAGCGCGCTGATTTTTACGCGCAGATCCAGTAACGGGTTTTCCGGTGTCATAGTGTTGCCTGTCTCATTTTATCGTTATCAATAAAAAAGGCCCCCCGGTGTGGGAGGCCTTGTTGTTCGTCTTCGCATTCTTTATCACACGACGAAACGCCTCCCAGTCAGGGGAAGGTAAAAAAGAATGCGAAGAAGAACGGCGTGTGTTTCATAAAGTCATCCTGTGATTGATACGGTTAAAGTACCTGTACTGTTTTCACCCTGTCAATAAAAAACAAAAAACGCGCCCGAAGGCGCGTTGGCGGTACACTCAATTTAAAGGATTACTCTTCTTCAACTTCTTCCGCGAAGCTGGCGTCTTTCACCGAGGTTGCGGCACGACGGGCTTCACCTTTGTGTTGCACTTTATTGAGCTGCCGTTCCAGCTTGTTGATCAAATCGTTAATAGCGGTGTACATATCCTCGTGTTTTGCGCTGGCGACCAGATGGCCGTTTGGAGTATTGATAGTTGCGTCAGCGATGAAACCCTGCGGCTCCTTGGACAGGATGATATGTGGATTAATCAAATGAGTTTGCCATTTATCCAGTTTGGCGAGACGGTCTGCGACGTGCTGGCGGATTGCCGGAGTAATTTCCATTTGTTTACTGGTAATGTTCATTGTCATAAATTTTACCTCTTGTCTTTCCGTCTTGGTGATTCCAGCATACCCGACCTAATGTCAAAATGTGTGATTTAGATCACGTTATTTTGTCGGTTTTTGTCAGGGAATCTTTTTTGTGAGGCAGGGCAGGAAGAGGTGAGATTTACCTTGTCGAAGGCAAAAATTGGGGCCATAGTTGACTGGTTGTGTTGAGTCTAACGCGCTTCAGCGACGCGCTAAAATGAATAAAAAAACGGCAGCCTCCGGGCTGCCGTTTTGCATTGAGGCAAAATCAGGTATTGCTGCTGTTCGCGGCGATGATTTTCGCCACTTTTTCAGCCTGAGCGGTCATCTGCATCTGGCGGTAGGCATTTTCCATCAGCTTCAGGCCATCGCGCGTTGCCTGAGTATCCGGATAATCACGCAGCATACCTTCTACGCGGTTAACCACGGCAACCCATGCGCCACGGCGGGTATAATATTCCGCCACGGAGTATTCATATTTCGCCAGACGATCTTTCAGGAACACCAGACGTTTGGTCGCGTCGGTCACGTACTGGCTGTTCGGATAGCCGCGTACCAGCTTGGAGAAGTCATTGAAGGCATCACGCGCATGCTGCGGGTCACGGTCCGAACGATCCACGCCAAAGAAGCCCTGCAGCGCACTGTCGTCCAGCGCCATGTTGGTGAGGCCGCGCATGTACATCACGTAGTCGATGTTAGGATGAGTCGGGTTCAGACGCATGAAACGATCGATGGTTGCCTGAGCCAGCGGCAGATCGGCATTTTTATAGTATGCGTAGATGAGATCTAACTGTACCTGCTGCGAATACGGACCAAATGGATAGCGATTATCCAACGCTTCCAGTTGCGTTATCGCCTGTTTCCAGTTACCGTCCTGCAACTTTTGTTGTGCAGTCGCATAGATTTCATTCGGCGGATTGTCAGGGACCTGTTCATTTGAACCGGAGCAGCCCACCAAAGCCAGGCTCAACGTGGCCGCTGCCACCAGATATTTCATGCGCGTCATGACGTTTTGACTTTCCTCAAATGTTTGTCCGGGAGAAACTCTGTTCCTGCTCCCGATTAAGACCAGCTACAATAGCACACTATATTAAACGGCAAAGCCGTAAAACCCAACGTTAAACGAAGAAGCAGTTTATGGCACAACGAGTAGAACTCACCGCAACAGTCTCCGAAAATCAGCTCGGTCAACGCTTAGATCAGGCTTTGGCCGAATTGTTCCCTGATTATTCGCGTTCACGTATAAAAGAATGGATCCTTGACCAGCGCGTGCTGGTAAACGGCAAGATCTGGGACAAACCAAAAGAGAAAGTGTTAGGTGGGGAAGCTGTCGCCATCAATGCTGAAATCGAAGAGGAAATCCGCTTCGAGCCGCAGGATATCCCACTGGATATCGTCTATGAAGATGACGACATTCTGGTGATCAACAAGCCACGCGACCTGGTTGTTCATCCGGGCGCGGGAAACCCTGACGGTACGGTGCTTAACGCACTTCTCCATTACTACCCGCCGATCGCGGATGTCCCGCGCGCGGGCATCGTTCACCGTCTGGATAAAGACACCACCGGTTTGATGGTGGTCGCGAAGACCGTTCCCGCTCAGACCCGTCTGGTGGAATCGCTGCAGCTGCGCGAAATCACCCGCGAGTATGAAGCGGTCGCCATTGGGCATATGACTTCTGGCGGAACGGTTGAAGAGCCTATCAGCCGTCACCCCACCAAGCGTACCCACATGTCTGTGCATCCGATGGGTAAACCGGCGGTGACGCACTATCGCATTATGGAGCACTTCCGCATTCATACGCGTTTGCGTCTGCGTCTGGAGACCGGACGTACCCACCAGATCCGCGTGCACATGGCCCACATTACCCATCCGCTGGTGGGGGATCAGGTCTACGGTGGCCGTCCGCGTCCGCCTAAAGGCGCGTCGGATGAGTTCATCAGCGTATTGCGTAAATTCGATCGTCAGGCGCTGCACGCGACCATGCTGCGCCTTTACCACCCTATCACCGGCATTCAGATGGAGTGGCACGCGCCTATCCCGCAGGATATGGTGGATCTTATTGACGCCATGCGCGCTGATTTCGAAGAACATAAGGATCAAGTGGACTGGCTATGACCAAACTGATTGTCCCGGAGTGGCCATTGCCTGCCGGCGTGGCCGCCTGCAGTTCAACCCGTATTGGCGGCGTGAGCCAGGGCGCGTGGGAGTCTTTGAATCTCGGTGCCCACTGTGGCGACAACCTTGAACACGTGGAAGAGAACCGCAGGCGTCTGTTTGCCGCGGGCAACCTGCCGTCGAAACCCGTCTGGCTGGAACAGGTTCATGGTAACGCGGTGCTGAAGTTGACGGGGGAACCCTATGCTTCTAAACGCGCTGATGCCTCTTACAGCAATACTCCGGGAACCGTTTGTGCCGTGATGACCGCCGATTGTCTACCGGTTCTGTTCTGTAACCGTGCCGGTACCGAGGTGGCAGCAGCCCACGCGGGCTGGCGTGGGCTGTGTGAAGGCGTGCTGGAAGAAACTGTCGCCTGCTTTAACGATGGGCCAGCCAGTATCATGGCCTGGCTTGGCCCGGCTATTGGTCCTCGCGCGTTTGAAGTGGGCCCAGAGGTCCGCGACGCCTTTATGGAAAAAGATCCGCAAGCGACGAAAGCCTTCCTGCCTTCAGGAGATAAATATCTGGCCGATATCTACCAGCTTGCTCGCCAGCGTTTGAATAACGTCGGCGTAACGCAGATCTTCGGCGGCGATCGCTGCACATTCACCGAAAAGGGTGATTTTTTCTCCTATCGCCGCGACAAGACCACGGGGCGTATGGCAAGTTTCATTTGGCTGATATAACCTAAAGAATCAAGACGATCCGGCACGTGCCGTTTTCTTTTCACATAATTCAGGTCATTAACCTTGAATAATTGAGGGATGACCTCATTTAATCTCCAGTAGCAAATTTGACCTGTTATGGGAGGAGTTATGCGTCTGGATCGTCTTACCAATAAATTCCAGCTTGCTCTCGCCGATGCCCAGTCCCTTGCACTGGGGCACGACAACCAATTTATCGAACCTCTTCATTTAATGAGCGCCTTGCTGAATCAGGAAGGGGGATCGGTACGTCCTTTATTAACGTCCGCTGGCATTAATGCTGGCCAGTTACGCACCGCTATCGATCAGGCGCTAAGCCGTTTACCGCAGGTCGAAGGGACCGGCGGCGACGTTCAGCCGTCGCAGGATCTGGTGCGCGTCCTGAACCTTTGCGACAAGCTGGCGCAAAAACGTGGGGACAACTTTATTTCGTCAGAGCTGTTTGTTCTGGCGGCGCTTGAATCACGCGGTACCTTGACCGACCTGCTGAAATCTGCCGGTGCGACCACCGCCAATGTGACTCAGGCGATTGAGAAAATGCGCGGAGGTGAAAGCGTGAACGATCAGGGAGCCGAAGACCAACGTCAGGCTTTGAAGAAATTTACGGTCGATCTGACCGAGCGTGCTGAACAGGGCAAACTTGACCCGGTGATCGGCCGTGATGAAGAAATTCGCCGTACGATTCAGGTACTGCAACGCCGTACCAAGAACAACCCGGTGCTGATTGGTGAACCGGGTGTCGGTAAAACCGCCATTGTCGAAGGGCTGGCGCAGCGTATTGTGAACGGTGAAGTGCCGGAAGGCCTGAAAGGCCGCCGCGTACTGGCGCTGGATATGGGCGCGCTGGTGGCCGGTGCGAAATACCGCGGCGAGTTCGAAGAGCGTCTTAAAGGGGTGCTTAACGACCTGGCGAAGCAGGAAGGCAACGTTATCCTGTTTATCGACGAGCTGCACACTATGGTGGGTGCCGGTAAGGCAGACGGCGCGATGGATGCCGGGAACATGCTGAAACCTGCGCTGGCGCGCGGTGAACTTCACTGCGTTGGCGCCACTACGCTGGACGAGTATCGCCAGTACATTGAGAAAGATGCTGCGCTTGAACGTCGTTTCCAGAAAGTGTTTGTAGCCGAGCCAAGCGTTGAAGATACCATCGCGATACTGCGTGGTCTGAAAGAGCGCTATGAACTGCACCACCATGTGCAGATCACCGACCCGGCTATCGTTGCGGCGGCGACGCTTTCGCATCGTTACATCGCCGATCGCCAGCTGCCGGACAAAGCAATCGACCTGATTGATGAAGCGGCGTCGAGCATTCGTATGCAGATTGACTCGAAGCCGGAAGAGCTGGACCGACTCGATCGACGCATTATTCAGCTCAAGCTGGAACAGCAGGCGCTGAAGAAAGAGTCTGATGAAGCCAGTAAAAAACGCCTCGATATGCTCAATGAAGAGCTGGACGATAAAGAGCGCCAGTATTCCGAGCTGGAAGAAGAGTGGAAAGCCGAGAAAGCCTCACTTTCCGGAACCCAGACCATCAAAGCTGAACTCGAGCAGGCAAAAATTGCCATTGAGCAGGCGCGACGCGTGGGCGACCTGGCGCGTATGTCAGAGCTGCAATATGGCAAAATACCCGAGCTGGAAAAACAGCTTGAGATAGCGACGCAGTCAGAAGGTAAAACGATGCGTCTGTTGCGTAATAAGGTGACGGATGCCGAAATCGCGGAAGTGCTTGCCCGCTGGACCGGTATTCCGGTGGCGCGCATGCTGGAAGGTGAGCGTGAAAAACTGCTGCGCATGGAGCAGGATCTCCACAATCGGGTGATTGGCCAGAACGAAGCGGTTGAGGCGGTTTCAAACGCTATTCGTCGTAGTCGTGCGGGGCTTTCCGATCCAAACCGTCCTATTGGTTCGTTCCTGTTCCTGGGGCCGACCGGTGTCGGTAAAACCGAGCTCTGTAAAGCGCTGGCTAACTTTATGTTCGACAGCGACGATGCGATGGTGCGTATCGACATGTCCGAGTTTATGGAGAAACACTCCGTCTCACGTCTGGTCGGGGCGCCTCCAGGATACGTGGGTTATGAAGAAGGTGGGTATCTGACGGAAGCGGTGCGCCGTCGTCCTTATTCCGTCATCCTGCTGGATGAGGTGGAAAAAGCGCACCCTGACGTGTTCAACATCCTGCTTCAGGTGCTGGACGATGGCCGTCTGACCGACGGGCAGGGGAGAACGGTCGACTTCCGGAATACGGTGGTCATTATGACCTCCAACCTGGGTTCCGACTTGATTCAGGAACGTTTCGGTGAGCTGGACTATAGCCATATGAAGGATCTGGTGCTGGGTGTCGTAAGCCATAACTTCCGTCCAGAGTTCATCAACCGTATTGATGAAGTGGTGGTCTTCCACCCTCTGGGTGAGAAACACATTGCGTCGATTGCGCAGATCCAGCTGCAGCGTCTGTACAAACGTCTGGAAGAACGTGGATATGAAATTCACATCTCCGACGAGGCGCTGAAGCTGCTGAGTGAGAACGGTTACGATCCGGTGTACGGTGCGCGGCCATTGAAACGCGCTATCCAGCAGCAGATCGAAAACCCGCTGGCGCAGCAGATCCTCTCCGGGGAGCTGGTTCCGGGCAAAGTTATCCGTCTGGAAGCCAACGACGATCGCATTGTGGCAGTGCAGTAAGTCACAAAATGCAAAAACGAGCCGTTCGCGGCTCGTTTTTGTTTAAAAACCAGGCAAGAATAGAGGTCTGGAGTATCATTTGCCTGGAAAGTGAGCAGTTAGTAAATAATTTTCACTTTATCCTTGCAGGTTCGGAATTACTCCCTATAATGCGCCTCCACTGACACGGAACAACGGCACGCAAGCCGCCGGGTCAGCAGAGAAAAGCGAAAATAAACGCTTGACTCTGAAAGAGGAAAGCGTATTATACGCCACCTCGCAACGGTGAGCGAAAGCCGCGTTGCACTGCTCTTTAACAATTTATCAGACAATCTGTGTGGGCACTCAAAGTGACATGGATTCTTAACGTCGCAAGACGAAAAATGAATACCAAGTCTCTGAGTGAACATACGTAATTCATTACGAAGTTTAATTCACGAGCATCAAACTTAAATTGAAGAGTTTGATCATGGCTCAGATTGAACGCTGGCGGCAGGCCTAACACATGCAAGTCGAGCGGTAGCACAGGGAGCTTGCTCCTGGGTGACGAGCGGCGGACGGGTGAGTAATGTCTGGGAAACTGCCTGATGGAGGGGGATAACTACTGGAAACGGTAGCTAATACCGCATAACGTCGCAAGACCAAAGAGGGGGACCTTCGGGCCTCTTGCCATCAGATGTGCCCAGATGGGATTAGCTAGTAGGTGGGGTAACGGCTCACCTAGGCGACGATCCCTAGCTGGTCTGAGAGGATGACCAGCCACACTGGAACTGAGACACGGTCCAGACTCCTACGGGAGGCAGCAGTGGGGAATATTGCACAATGGGCGCAAGCCTGATGCAGCCATGCCGCGTGTATGAAGAAGGCCTTCGGGTTGTAAAGTACTTTCAGCGGGGAGGAAGG
>NZ_JBLKDA010000059.1:0-9226 GCF_047530215.1 Enterobacter sp. 01-M-03-SI-ECC | reverse complement strand
AGGCGCGGAACTCATCAAGGCGCGGGAATAAAATCCCATTCAGACGCCGGATAGATTCAAGCAAGCCAACTTGTCGTCAAAATCGGTGTTGCAAAAACGGGAGTGACCATAGATTCCGTTTGCCAAGCGGCCCCCATATTGAATGGCTGACGGTACTGGATTTCGATGAGATAAAAATAGACCGTATTTTTATTGCCAATATTGATGACCCGGTGAAGCGAGCGCTACTTGTTTCTGTGGTGAAAGGGTTACGTGGTACTGGCAAACCACTGGTGTTTGAAGGGGTGGAAACGCCAGGACAGTTTGAATTCGTCCGTTCTCTTGGCCCCGGTTACCTAGTTCAGGGCTGGTATACCGGAAAACCCGAAACAATATCTGCGATGAATATTCAGGGTTAAAACGATACGGGGCCCGGCCCGTATCGGCAACCCGACCCGTCAGCGTATCGCTTTCTGTCTGAAGCCGGTTCAGGTCGGCTTCTATCTGCGCGATGCGGCGGGAGATTTATTCAGAACGACTGCCGAAGTTCATCCGGCGAAGCTTATCCAGCTGCGCCTGCAGATGGTCTATTTCGCGCTCCCGGTCGGCCTGCTTTTCCAGCAGGGCGCGGTTCAGCGCTTCCTGTTCGGACAGGCGCTGTTTCAGCAGAAGGATGTCGTCAGGGGGAGGTGTTGTTCATAAGCCCGCATTTTACCAGGCTTATTCAACGACAACCAGGATAAAGAGGCCTACAACATGGTCAGGGACGTAAGCAGTCTTTTAGGCTGCCGCCAGTCGATGCCTTCCAGAAGCATTGCCAGCTGCGCCGGGGTCAGGAACACTTTGCCATCGCGGGCAGAGGGCCAGGCGAAGCGGCCGCGTTCCAGCCGTTTGGTCAGCAGGCACAGCCCGTCGCCGGTGGACCACAGCAGTTTGACCTTACTGCCGCTGCGGCCCCGGAAGATGAAGACATGGCCGGATATCGGGTCATCTTTCAGCATCGTCTGCACCTTTGCGGCGAGACCATTGAAGCCGTTGCGCATGTCGGTGATACCGGCAACCAGCCAGATTTTGGTGCCAGTTGGCAGGTGGTTATCACTTCCTTTATCTGTCCTGTGATGATCCTTATGACTTCGCCAGACTACTTCACCACACACATGGGTCTGCCAGATACCGGTTCGGGATGGATTTCCGCTTCTACGCTGAACACCGTCTTTAGAAGCTCTGGTTTCATCACTGCTTCCGGAGCACCTTGCGCCATCACGCGACCGCTTGCCAGTACCACCAGATGATCGCAATAGCGGCTGGCCTGATTCAGATCGTGGAGTACCGTCACTACGGTTTTCCCCTGCCTTTTGAGTTCAACCATCAGGCGCATCAGTTCAACCTGATGATTGATATCGAGGTAGGTCGTAGGCTCATCAAGAAGAATGAGTGGGGTATCCTGTGCCAGCACCATCGCCAGAAACGCACGCTGGCGCTGGCCGCCGGAAAGCTGGGTTAACCTGCGGTCAGCCAGATTGCGCGTCCGGGTCTGACTCATTGCCACGTTGACCCGCTCGTTGTCTTCCGCGGAGAGTCGCCCCCACAACGACAGCCACGGGCTGCGGCCGTAGGAAACCAGTTCCCGTACAGTGATCCCCTCGGGGGATAAATGGTGTTGCGGCAGTAAAGCCAGGCGGCGAGCCAGCTGGCGGGCGGAAAAACCGGCTATGGGTTTTTCATCAAGCAATATCTCGCCAGAGTCTGGTGTTAACAGGCGAGAAAAACAGTTCAACAGCGTCGATTTCCCGCAACCGTTAGGGCCGAGCAGGGCCGTGATTTTTCCGGCAGGCAGGGCGAGAGAAAGTCCATCCAGCACGGTTTGTGCGCCATAGCTGACGGTCAGATTTTCAGTACGTAATCTCATTTATCGCATTCTCACAAGCAGCCAGACAAACCACGGTGCGCCGATAATGGCGGTCAGCACGCCTGCCGGAAGCTCCAGCGGCGGATGAATGATTCGTGCCAGCAGATCGGCAATGACCAGCAACAACGCGCCCGTCAGGGCCGAAACGGGCATCAGCCAGCGGTGACGCCCGCCGGCGATCCTGCGCACCATGTGCGGCACGACGAGACCAATAAAACTTATCGGGCCACAGACGGCCACGCCGGTTGCTGTCATCGCGACAGCCAGCATCAGCCCCTGGAACCGGGTGCGCTGAACCGACACGCCGAGCGTGGCTGCTCGTGCATCGCCCAGCGCCAGCAGGTCGAGATCGCGACAAAAGCGCAGGCTCAGCGGCAAAAACAGAATGAGCAACGGCACGGCAATCTTCACAAAGTGCCAGTCGCGCCCCCATAAGCTACCCGTCAGCCACAGCAGGGCACTGTTTACATCCTGCGGGTGCAGGAGCATCAGGTAATCCGTCAGGCTCGCCCAGCAGGCGGAAAGCGCCACGCCGGTGAGCGCCAGCTTCATCGGCTGGTGGGTCTTTGCCAGCATCTTCAGCAAGATCAACCCCGCCATACCGCCCGCAAAGGCCAGCAGCGGCAGCACCATCACGGATAGTGATGGCATAAGAAGCAGTGCTCCCACAGAGGCAAGGCTGGCGGCATGGTTAATGCCGAGAATATCCGGTGATGCTAGCGGGTTACGCACAATCCCCTGTACCAGCACGCCCGCCACGGCGAGGGCTGCACCGACAAACAGTGCCAGCAGCAAGCGCGGCAGTCGGTACTCCATCAATACATAATAATGCTCGCGTCCGTCCTGCCAGTCGGTCAGCAGCGCGCGCCACGGCACGGGGATCACCCCCATATGGAGTGATAACAGCGCACAACCTGCCAGGGCAAGGGTGATGAAAATGACCAGCGCAATTTTCATCCTCGCCTCCTCACCAGCCAGACAAAGCAAGGACTGCCAATCAGCGCCAGCACTGCGCCTGCGGGCAGATCGCCGGGGAAGGCCAGCGCGCGTGCGAGTACATCTGCCATCAGCATCAGCGTGGCCCCCAGCAGCATGCTCACCGGCAGTACGTTGCGCTGATCGAAGCCTGCCCAGAAGCGCGCCAGATGTGGCACCAGCAGGCCGATAAACGCCACCGGACCTGCCACACTGACGCACGCGCCAACCAGAAGCAGCACTAACATATTGATGATCAAACGTAGTCTCGGCAGGTTCACTCCCAGCGTATGGGCGGTACTGTCGCTGACGTTGAGCAGGTTCAGTTGATTCGCCAGCAGCAACACGACAGGGACTGCAGTGACCACCACCGGCAAGAGCTGCCAGACATCCTGCCAGTGGGCGTGGGACACTCCGCCTGCCAGCCAGTAAAAGATGCCGTAAGCATGATCTTCGGCCAGCAGCAGGGTGATGCGGGTCAGGGCCATACAAAAGGCCGACAGCGCGATACCCGCGAGGATCAGTTTGTTTCTGTCCTGGGTATGACGAAACCCGCCTCCTGCGGTCATGACCAGCAGCCAGCTCACGCCGCCCCCGCATGCCGCGATGAACGACAGGGAATAGCCTGCAACCGGCGTCGGACTCAGCGCGCTGGTAAGCGCCATAGCCAGCGCCGCGCCGCTGTTAATGCCGAGCAGTGAAGGAGAGGCCATTGGGTTGTGGGTCAGGGTTTGCAGCAGCGTGCCCGCGAGCGCCAGGCTTGCGCCGATCAGAACGGCGACCAGGCTTCGCGGCAAACGAAGGTTTTGCACCAGCGCTTCTGGTAGCGTTGGCGTGTGTCCAGGCAGCAGGGCGCGGATTGCGTCTGCTCCGGAAACAGGAATGGCCGAGTAGCAAAACAGACTCAGCCAGAAAATAATAATAAGTACTGCAACGGGAAGCCCCCACAGCAGCACCGGGTGTTTTAGCGCGGTCATTTCACATCGGTAAGCGGCTGATGGTGGAAGATTTTTACCGTGTCAGCGGCAATACGCTCTGCGGCAAAAATACCGCGCATCCGCGCCCAGGCGTTACTGTCGACTGAAGCAACCTGCTGCTTCTGCGCGGCGGTTAATATCTGCCAGAGCGGATCTTGTTGCCAGCGTTTAACAATGCTCTCTTCGCGATAGTGGGCAACCAGCAGCCAGGCAGGATTGACCGCCAGCAGTTGCTCCAGGCCGATGGACGGCATGGACGCGCCCGCCATCGCAGCGGGAACGTTCAGCCCCAGAGAAGCCAGCACGCTGCCGGTCCAGGTCTCCTGGGTATGCAGGTTGAATAGCTGTTCGCGTGATGTGCCAAAGGCCACGCGTGTCCCTGTGGGAAGCTGGCTGGACCACTGCGCCATCTTCTCTTTATGTTGTTCCAGACGCGCCTGCATCTCTCGTTTTTTACCTACCACTTCGCCGATGATAGCCGCTGAGTGCAAATTTTCAGCGTAGGTTTCGTTGCGGGACTTAAGCAGCAGTACCGGCGCGATTTGCTGCAAGGCAGTGTAAATCCCCGCATGGCGACTGCTGTCGGCAATGATCAGGTCTGGTTTCAGGGCAGCAATGGCTTCCAGGCTCGGCTGCGCGCGCGTTCCGACGGACTGCCACGGTTTCAGGTGCGCACGCACTTCGGGCAGGATGCGTTTTGCATCGTTATCGTCGGCAATACCGATCGGGCTGACGTCCACGGCGGCCAGCGCATCGGCGAACGAGAGTTCCAGCACCACAATCCGTTGTGGCGTTTTATCGAGTGTAAACGTGCCGTGTTCGTCCTGAACCGTGGCGGCAAAGGCGTGGCCGATCACCAGCAGCAGGCCTGCAAAAAGAAAACGGATAAATGCCAACATAGTCACATTCCAGCTAAAAGCCCGGCAAGCCGGGCGTTAACACATCAGAACTTCAACGACCCCTGCATATACAGCGTGCGCGGCTGGCCTGCGTAGATGCCTTTGTTGTTGTCGTCATAAGAGCGGATGAAGTAGTCCTGGTCGAAGATGTTTTTCACACCGAACGCCAGGTTCAGATCTGCCATCTGCGGGCCAAAGTCATACGCCACGCGTGCGCCCCAGAGCATGAAGCCGGGAATGCGGCCGGTACTGCCGTCGGCGCTCTCTTTCACCGTATTGGCGTTATCCGCAAACTGGCTGGACTGGAAATCGCTGTTCAGATTGAACGTCCAGTTGCCCGGCTTGTAGTCCACGCCCAGCGTGCCTTTATGTTTCGGGGAGAATGGCACCTGATTGCCATAGGTGTCGCCTTTCTCGCGGATTTCCGCGTTCACATACGCATAGCTGGCGTAGACGGAAACGTTATCAAGCGTTGGCGTTAGCGTACCCAGGTCGTAACGTGCCTGCGTTTCCAGCCCGGTATGGCGCGTTTTGCCACGTGCAGTGACGGTGTCGTTGGTCTGGTTGGAGTCGTACTGATTGTTAAAGTTAATCAGGAACAGCCCCATTTCCGCCGTCAGCGCGCCGTCATCGTAGCGGGTACCGAGTTCCCAGGTTCGCGCTTTTTCCGGTTCCACATTGCCGCTTTGCACAGCCTTGCCAATCTGGCTGTACTGTACGGTGCCGAACGAGCCTTCAGTGTTTGCATAAAGATTCCAGCTATCAGTCAGGTGATAGAGCACGTTCAACGCCGGAAGCGGTGCGTTATAGCTCACCTCTTCGTGCGTGCCTTTGATGGCGTTGTTCTGGTATGACTCGATATGTTCGAAACGCATACCCGGCGTGATGGTCCAGTTGCCGATGTCGATTTTGTCATCCAGATACCAGGCGTGCGCCTCGGTGCCGGAACGCGTGTCGCGGTCGTAAGGGCTTGAGCCGGACGGCAACTGCCCGCTGCTGGTGGCGGTGTAGTAACGCATTTCATGCGTTGATTCATTCACATAGCGATAGCCCACGCCCACTTCGTGCGCGGAAGGGCCGATCATAAAGCTCTGGCTGTAGCGTGGCTCAATACCGCGCACCCAGTAGATACGCGGCGAGAGGGTGATGCGTTTGCCTTGCTCCAGGTAGCCGCTGCGCAGGGTTTGGGTGTAGAACCCCTGAATGTTGAATTTATGCTGGCTGTCCGGCTGGAACTGGTAGCCCAGGCTCGCCAGCTTGCGACGGCCCCAGAAGCGGTCATACGGGCGGGTGGATTGCCAGCGATCGGCGTCGTAATCCGCGCGGGACAGGCCGCCGGGCATGTCGGCTTCACCATCGTAATATTGCAGCAGGCTGTTGAAGGTGTGCACCTCATTCGGCGCATATTTGCTTTTCAGCATCAGGTCGTCGATGCGGGTGGCGCTGTGCTCGCGCCAGTCACTGCCGCGCGTGCCGGAGTAGAGCAGCGCGGTGCCAAAACCGTTGTCCGCTGTGCCGCCCACCATCAGGTTGTGCGTCTCTTTCGGGTTGTTTTGTGAAGAGGTTGGGCTGAGCTGACCTTCCACCCCCGCCTCGATACCAAAGTCCTGCGGAATGGCGCGGGTAACAAAGTTCACCACGCCGCCCACGCTCTGCGGTCCGTAACGCACCGCACCACCACCGCGCACCACGTCAATGGCATCCATGTTGCCGAGCGAAACGGGAGCCAGTGAAAGCTGCGGCTGACCGTAAGGGGCAAAGGGGACGGGGATGCCGTCTATCAGGACGGTCGAGCGGCTGGCGAGGCGTGGGTTCAGGCCCCGGATGCCAAAGTTCATCGCCAGGTCGTGGCTGCCGGTGCCGTTGTTTTCCGGCGCGCTGACGCCAGGGATGCGGTTAAGCACCTCACGCATGGTGGTTGCGCCGGTTTTGGCGAAATCCTCACGGCGGATCACGTCACGCGCGCCAGCATGTTCAAATACGTCGTTTTCACGCGCATCGCCCAGCCAGTCGCCGACCACGGTCAGGGCATCTTCTTTTGGCGCGGGCGCGGTCTCCAGCGTCCAGCTGTTATTTCTCAGCGGTTTTACCTGCAGTCCGCTGCCGTCCAGCAGTTGTTGCAGGCCGCTCTCGACGTCGTAATCTCCGTGCAGGCCGTTGCTCTGCTTGCCGCGCGTCAGGCTGGCGTCAACCGAGAGGGTAATTCCGCTGTGTGCGGCATACTGATTGAGCGCTTTGTCGAGCGATCCCGGTGCGATATCAACCTGTGCAGCAAAAGCGGAAAACGAGAGACCGGCCAGCGGCAGCAGGCTCAGGCGAATGGCGTTAACCAAAGGTGTTGTTTTACGAAAAACGCGTAACGGCGTCATACCTTCTCCATCATCATTTTTGTTGTGTTCAGCTATGAGTCGAACGAGAAGGGTAAAAAGGACAATCGAAATGAGAATTATTTTTCTTACAGCGGTGAAATGTTTATCCAGTACCGCGTAATAGACTGAATTTTAACGGGAAGCGTTTGAGCGATAACGTTCAGGATCGCATCGGTATTTTTCAGCGGGAACGTCCCGCTCAGGCGCAGCCCGGCAACGGCGGGATCGCAGCGCAGCACGCCGTTGCGGTAACGGCTTAGCGTGGCTATCACCTCACCCAGCGGTTTATCGCTGAAGCTCAGGATGCCCTTCGTCCAGCTTGTACTCTCGTCATCCAGCGGTTTCACTGCGCCAAACTCAGAGGCGCTGAACTGCAGGCTTTCACCAGCGTTCACGATGCGTTTTTGCGCGGGGGCACTGGCGAGAAGCACTTCCACGGCGTGCTGCTGCACGTCAAGCTGCGTGAAATTATCCTGCTGGCGGACGGTAAATTCTGTCCCTAAAGCGGTGAGTTGGCCCTGACGGGTCAGGACGCGGAAGGGGCGTTGCTGCGCATCTTTCGCGGTAGTAATGGCGATTTCACCGTACCAGAGCCGGACGGTGCGCTGATGCGCATCAAAACGCACATCCGCCGCGCTTTGGGTATTCAGCGTGAGCAGGGAGTCATCTTCCAGTTGCTGACGGCTGACTGCGCCTTTGGCGGTGCGGTAATCTGCCCGCAGACCTTCGCCGGTTTCCGACTGCCAGAGTTGCCAGCCTCCGCCAGCGCCGAGCAACAGCAGTAATCCTTTCATCACGTGACGGCGGGTGAGGCGGGTATCGTGCAGCGCCCGGCTGGCAACGTCGCCAGGCACACCGCCAAGCTGGTTGCGCAGGTTTTCAACCTGCTGCCAGGCCCACTGGTTATCCTGATCCTGTTCATACCACTGTTGCCAGCGCGCTTCCTGTTGTGGGCTGACGCGCTCGCCGCTTAGCACGGCATACCAGTGGGAAGCTGAACGCAGCGCCTGACGGCGGGAATCGGTTAACGAAGGATTCATAACCCATGCTCCAGACGAAACAGCAGGCAGTGCTCGACGGCTTTCGCCACGTATTTTTTCACGGAGCTGACGGAAACACCGAGTTTGTGCGCAATCTCGCTGTATGTCAGGCCATCCAGTTGCGAAAGCAGAAACGCTTCACGTGTTTTTCCGTTTAGCCCGTCCAGCATGCTGTCGACGAGTTGTAGGGTCTCGAGCTGGCTTTCGCGTTCCTCAGGTGAAGGCGCTACCCCCTCCGGCATAAGCGCCAGCATCTCCAGATACGCTTTTTCCAGCGCGTTTCGGCGAAACAGGTCCACCATCACGCGTTTGGCGATAGTGCACAGGAAAGAGCGAGGATCGCGGATCGTCGAGAGCGTTTCGCTGCTCATTACCCGCAAAAAAGTGTCCTGGGCAATGTCATCTGCATCAAAGGCAGACTGGAGTTTGCGCGTCAGCCAACTTTTCAACCAGCCGTGATGGGTGCCATAAAGCGACTCGAACGTTAAGGAAGCTGTGGAAGTGGCACGGTCAGACATGCGGAGTGCATCAAAAGTTAATTATCACGTAGCCATATTAATATGAGAATGGTTATCATTACAATTGGAAATAAAATTGTTTCCAATAAACATTTTTAACATGTTGTTTTTCTAAGTGTTATAAGGTAGGTATAAAATGGGATGGATCCTCTGCTTCTGGCATCTGTCGGTCAGAATGACATCATGATGTGGTCTGCTATTATTGACATCCTCCCCGCCCTTTAGGGCGGGGAGGATGTCAACTATGAGTGTTGCCTGAAATGTCGCCAGCCCCCGGTACAGCAGAAGTATCTCGGGCTTTCTGCGTTTGCTCCTGGTGGGTATGGCCCCCGCAAGCGGGGGTTATTGCTAACTGGGTAATGACTCAAAATTATTGATAGTGTTTTATGTTCAGATAATGCCCGATGACTTTGTCATGCAGCTCCACCGATTTTGTGAGCGACAGCGACTTCCGTCCCAGCCGTGCCAGGTGCTGCCTCAGATTCAGGTTATGCCGCTCAATTCGCTGCGTATATCGCTTGCTGATTACGTGCAGCTTTCCCTTCAGGCGGGATTCATAC
>NZ_JBLKDA010000058.1:0-10123 GCF_047530215.1 Enterobacter sp. 01-M-03-SI-ECC | reverse complement strand
GACCTAAAACATCAATCATTCGGACTCCAACGACTAGTCTAAAAACTAGTATTAAGACTATCACTAACTTAAGTGATACCAACTGTCTGGAGATTCAGGGGGCCAGTCTAGGGTGATTCAGTATTTCCGTTTAGAAAAGAGTACTAATTTGGCCCTGTTCGCTCTTAATTTGCCATCCGGGAAAAAGTCATAGGGATAGGCCTGCCAGAGTCAATAACTTCCAGTGATCTGGAGGAGACCCCGGCTCTCTGAGCCCTCATGGATGGTACGGCTTTACCCCTTGTAAACAGATTCACGTTCCGCAGGACAAACATCGACTACTGACGTCTCATATTTGCTGACGCTAATCCGACGTCTCATTGCCGTCTGCTTGTTTTCTTTAAAGGGTGTATTAGACGAATATCAAATCGGAATGGTAGGGGATGTGTGGGCACCATGCCCGGCCCTCTTTGAGCATCTGAGAGATTGGAGACCTAGCCGGGTAAGATAGCTACTTTCTTACGGGTTACCCTTCAAATCCAAAGACGAAACGGACGCTGCCGTTCTCCACGTGGAGACGCTTTACTTCTTCGACAAATTCCTGGATCACCTCTCCGGCGTTATCGGGTGGTATGGCTGACAAAATTTCTTCCGAAGTCAGCCATGAGTATGAATGTTCACCGAATAAATCATCATCTTCGGACGGTATATCATCAGGTAATCCGCGTAATGCGTGGATAAAAACTGCTGATGTGCTCGCCCTTTCACGATCTACATCAAATCCGAGCCAGGCAAAGTGGAGATATGATCGGTCCCCTTTATAATTGCTTGATAAATTAATCCATTTACCAGGCTTTTCTTCCCTTTGAAATCGCCAGCAGATATCAACGCCCATTAAGAAACTCCATTACTATCGTTCGTATGAGATAACTATCATTTCAGAATACTATGACTTCTTCCCGTATAGAACTAATCGCTCACGCCATTTAGCTACTTACTTTTTTTACGTACGCTTGCAGCGCAGTACCTTGAGAGAAGTAAGTAAGACTGGGCGAAGCCAACCGGTTCCGCCACCTCGCTCACCGGCTTTTAGGCGTAAGCACTGAAGTCAGCCTCCATGCTAACTGGCGAGCCTGCGAAAGTCAGACTCGTTGTTATAAAGCGGCATATCGTAAGCAGTGTCTGAAATGAACATTCGGATCTGCTCAAGCGTCATGCCACAATGAAAACGGGTTACGCTCACATTGGCCCGGGGGAAGTCAGCACAAAATGCATTCAAAACATTCTCATGGACAATACCAATGTTGATTAACGCAGCTGGCCCGTTGTCACGGAAAGATACGACACGGAATCCCCCATACCAGCCTGACTGGGAGAAAAATGAAAATGCACTCGTTGCCAGACCATTAGACAGGTCATAGCGCAATTTCCCGCTCAGAGACTGGCTGTCTCTGCTGTACACGCGATTAATGAAAATGCCGGGACCAACTTCTACCGGCTGCTTGTTGCTTGCTAAACACGGAAAGCCCACCAGCGAAACCTCCCTTTCTCCTAACCAGTTTACCTGATACCCGGCAGTGAGAAAGTCAGTCAGTTCTACGCCAGAAAGAGCATTAATGGCCGCAATATCGGTATCCAAAATATTTACGTTTTTCATATTCATCTCATCTATATTCTAAAGTGCGTTTTTTGTCTATCAGCCCGAGGATTGAAAATTTGAATATTTAATGTGACAGAAAAATACCTGTCACCTTTTCAAAAACTGCCTGCAATTGAATATCGAGAGAGTCCATTTTAAAATCCACCAGCTCAGCTTTATTATCGCAAACCGAATAAAAATAGGAGTCAAATGCGTCTGTATCTTCATCTTTAAAAATACGGAAGGAATTAATTTTATTATGCCCTTCAAATTCGGCATGAATACCATAGCGAACCGAGCCGTCATCGAACTGAACAACCCGTCGTACAGAATTAATCCGGACGTACTGTTTTAAGGCCCTCGCGAAATCGGCATTTAACGCCAACGCTCGTAAGATTGAATCAGCGGTTTCATTCTGCTTTTTACGATCATATTCAAACATCCCACAGCCGGTGTTACGAAAGACCGGCTGAAGAGCATTAACCAGGTTGAAGGAATCCACGTTTCTGTCGTTTCTGTACATGAGATATCTCCTGCCCCTCCGCTATACGAAGGGGCTTGATAGGGTTACTGCCAGGCTGCGATCACTTCTTCGCACTGGAAATGAGATAAGCACTGCTGGAGTAAAAGGGCCAGCACCGCTGTGTTAGGGACGCGATTGTTACACCACGCGTTGAATAGCAGCTGCCATGGACCGGCATAATACCCGGCCAGTTTCTTTTTTTGTTTATCTGTGCAGCAGCTGGAAATGGCCTGCTGATAAAGGCTTTCATTCTCGGCACCAGAGCGTTGTTGCAGTGCCTGATAAATATAGGAGTAGACAGAATCGGAGCAATTAGATGCATAGGCCAGATTGGTTTTCATAATACCTCCTGTGTTTTTGGGTATTATATAAAACTCCGACCTACTGGCTAATAACCCACACTGTAATTTCTTTTAAAAACACAATAAATTTTCAAAATTGGACCAGTGTGGATTTAAGCGAGCAGTTTAAATCTTTATGAACTAGCTTTCAAAGAGGTTGGTTTTTCGGGAAGTTTTTTGCCAGACCAGCATGTTGGTTTTTTTTCTGTAGTGCAGATTAGCTGGTACCTGCCCCTTCTTACCTCTTTGAGCAATGACTGTTTGAAATATGGTAAGCCCAGTTCAAAAACCCAGTAACGACCGTCTGCAAAAACGACTGAATTTTCAACGCCATCCGAAGCCACCAAGGATGCATCATTAAGTAGACGTTCTTCATAATGAAATGGTAATGAAAATGTCAGATATAACGCACAAAGTACAAAGATTCCTGTGAGACTAACTGCCAGTGAACCACAATAACCAGAATAAACATTTAAATTTCTTTTGATAAATTTCTCATGCAAGATTACAAGCAGACAGAATACACAAGCTACCAGCCCAAATCCTACATGCAGATAAAACTGTCTTATTTCATCATTCCAGACGATGTTGTCCCATTTCGTGCTTAAGATTGAACCCAACAAGGAGATAATAAAAGCGGCAATTTGAGAACTGATAAAGTAGGAGAAAGCTGACTTTGAAGTTATTTTTTTCATAGAAACAGGAACCTCTTTACCTCGTTCCTGATCAGAGAAAAGACACAAAACGCACCATGCGCAAAAAACTGCAAGTCCAGATGCAATAATCTCGCGTAAAAACATATTAAACGTTTCCGATAATGAATAAGTAATTACCATATCCTCTCCGTAAGTCTACATATAATTCAGACGTGACAAATAATTAAAGGCATTGCTATTCTATCATTATGCATTGCGTTTAAAATCATTTCTAATTCAGCAGAGTAGCGATACAGGCATTTCGCTATCCTAAAATCTGGTAGCTTTCCATTTCCTTGCTGAGATAAATCAAAATAATTCTATTTATTGCCTATTCGGATGCTGCAAAACCTTATAAATCCGGATGTATATCACTTAACAGTGAACCATTCGGTGACTTGCTCTCCGTGAGGTCCACCGGGTTTATCCAGTAGGGAACATTCTGCTTTTACCGTTTACTGCATACGCGAGCAGGAATTCTGTTGCAGTTCTGCATTTGCCTGCTTTTCCAGTGCTGTCATAACCCGGCGGAGCATCGCCAGAGCCTGAACAGGCGAGCTCCCAAACTGCACTTTCACTTCATCCGTATCATGATCCTGAATCAGGTCGAGGATGTTCACTTCGATCCCTGCCCCGTTTTCATCTTTTGCCGTGCACTGAATACTTACCCGGGTCACCGAATCCGTCAGGACTGGCAGTGGGTTAGTCTTGTCTACGTTGATAAAAGCCTTCTTCATTGCCCTGTTTCCCCTTGTCCTGAAAAAGTTACCGACCCGTCCGGATGGAGGGGTCGGTCAGAAAATCATGCCTGTCCCTTATTCATCTTCTCAGCATGCTTACGCAGGTACTCTTTCAGGTCAGCATGAGCATTGATGATATCGTTCATTTCATCATTGGTCAGAACAAGCGTGTAAGTATCAGTGCTGACAGATTCACCTTCTTTAAGCTTGGCTTCTTCAGCAATACGTTCAAAAATCGGGATCGCGGTGTCGGCAATGACGGTCACGGTCTTTTTGTTCAGAACGCTGGACATGGATGGTGCTTTACCTGCCGGGTTCTGTTTAGGAGCGCTGTCCTTTGGAGCCGGAGCTGGTTCCTGTACCGGTGGCGTAACCAGCGTCTCTGTATTGCTTTCATCATTCAGTTGATCCGGTACCGGGGTGTTAACGGTAGCATTACCTGCCGGTTGCTCATCACCGGAGTTTTCCGGAGTCTGCGGATCTGCCATGCGCTCTTCTACCTTGGCAGCTTTGACGAATTTCAGCGTGTTTTTCGTCGCTTTACCATAGATGGAGATCGCCTTGTTGATGTTATCTACCGCATCCTCACCGCTGTACATATACTCGTCCAGCGCAACGTACATGCTCACCTGATCGCTCACAAGCATGGTCTGTAGTTCAGAAGGCAGGTCCAGTACGCGAACCATCTGGCGAAGATGCTGCTCTGATTTACCACGTTTTTTTGCCAGTTCCGCAAAGGTCTTAGGCTCTTCTTTATCTTCAACAAGACGCTTAATTGAAAGCGCTTCAGCTACGACAGACAGCGCCAGGTTGGAGTTGCCGGTCAGGGTGAAGAGTTCTGCTTTTGAAGCGCTACCGCGAAACTCTTCGCAGCGAATACGAGTAATGCGTTCACGCCCTTCTGCTTCCAGCTGGCGGTTTGCAATAGCGATGGAACGGATACGGCAAGCCCCCTGACGCAGTACAGGTACGCCATTAACCATCTGAACAACGATAGGCGTCACGCTGAACGGGTCTTCCATGTAGGCATCGGCCAGGCTGTTCAGGTGTTCCACAACGTGAGGCATTGAATAGTAGAGCTCGCCCATACCGGCCGTGCGGGTGTTAAAGCCTTCCTGCTCTACAACAACCGAAGGGTCAATGATAAGGCCGTTACCTTTACGGGCACCGTTACCAGTGCGTTCCAGGTAACCACGAAGGCTGATTTCGTTGCTGTTGTTTTTTACTTCAGTTTCGATTGCGGACATTTTTGTTCTCTCTTTTGGTTGGTTGTTTAACTGCGCTACAACACAACAATACCAGGTTCGACATTTTTTCTAATAGGTTGCACAGAAGAAAAAGTAACTTTTCTTAAAAAAAATTCCTGAGACAATACTACTCGATCCGTCCGTTTTAAATCTTCACAACAGTGGGCCGTTTTTACGTTTAAGCAAAATAGCTGGTTCAGAAGGTGAGTCGGAGAGAAAAGTTACTTTTCCGGTTGTCTGGGCCAGTGATGAGAGAGTGGCAGGACAGGAATGGCTAAACCGGTGCGGGTCTCTTGTAAGTCGCAGGGGATTGAGGAGATATAGAGGTAAACCGGTACGTTCAGTTTTTGGATTGAGCCGGGCTTTTGGCCCGGGCTTAAGGAAGCGGAAATTTGAACGAACTGGCAGGTAATGATTTATGCCGCCGACAGCTGGCCGTCAGTGCTTTGCTGTTCTGGTTTGACAGTTGGGGGATAACCGGCAGTTAGCCGCTGGCATTCCGCATCACAGAAAGCCCTGAGGTTGCTGAAGACGGACTCCATGAAATCAGCATGAGCATACGAGTCTACAGGACGTGTCTTGTTATCTTTCATCTTGTTCTCCTCAATCATTATTAAAACCAGCGGATTTAGTTCCTGGCGCTCCATCTGCTGACCGGCTTTCCCAGAGAGCAGCGATGTGTCGGGTTCTGTTTCTCATTTTATCGTTTTCATCGGGCCCATCCGGCCGTATAAGAGACCGATTTGGCATGTTTAAGAAACGTACTGGCGACATTAAAAGCTGAGGTTGGCTTTGGAATAAAAGGATACTTTTCCCGTTTGTCAGGTCTTTCGCTACCGCTGCACGATGATTCTGTCAGGCATTCTGCGCCCTCCTTGGCTGTACATCTTGAAACAAGCGGTGGGATGTTCCCTTCCCCCTGCTCACCGCAGAATAATTGGCAAGTCCCGACGGTCGTTCCGTACGAGCCGGGTCCAAATAATGAATAAATACAACGCCACTTCAATTGTATTGACAATAGAAGTTAGGAGGATCATAGTGTCATTCATGGTGCGGCTTTCGCACCACCGCCCCGGCGGTACCGGGCAGAACTGGAGTACCTCATGAAACTTTCCCGTCAGACGACTTCTGATACTTCTGTTGATGGCCGTTCACGCGCATATGCCTGGGGCCGTGTCCATTATTTCATTATCGAACATGCACCAATGGCTGAGCTGGTCGCTATTGACGAGCTGCTGGAAAAAGCTGGCTGGAGCAATGACGGCTGTCCGAACTATGAGAAAGATGACGAGTTTGGTAATGCTGGTTACAGCTGTGGTTACTGGATCGATATTGACAGCGTGGGAAGCTTCAAGGCTGACTACAAACGTCTTAAGGGTGAGATTAGTGCGCATATCGCCTCAAAGGCGGCAGAGGTGGAGATCCGCGTACTGGACTCGATGTCCGACAAAGAATGTAAAGATGTTGCCTCGGTGGCATGTACTGTTCGCCGTGACTTACGTACGCAGTCCGAATCGCTTCATTCACTGCGTACTATCGTAACGGTTGATCATTACAATCCCTATGTGATCACCAGCCGCCCGCTGAGCATTTCCGCCTGGACACTTATCCACGACTGTCTGAAAACCGGCACCATCAATGACGTCTGTTCACGGTTGAGTTCATTAATCCTGCACTCTGAAGCCGCGATTGCCCGTTGTAAGGGAAGCTCCGACTACTCTTCGGAACACGCTCAGCTATCGTTTTTTGCTGGTAACGACTATGTCACCAGACGCACCCTTGTTGATGCAGCTCACGAAGAGGCTCTGCGAATGAACCGCCGCTTTGATGAACGTATTGCAATGAACGCGGATTCTGATGCCAGAAGGCTCCAGTGCGAATTCAACCTGAGCAACCATGTCGTACAGCGTCGGACCGTTGAATCTGCTCATATCCAGGCAATCAACGAAGACGTCACCCGTTCACAGGCGGAACCACGCTGCCCTGGAAAGCTTCTTCTGAAAATGACCAGTCATGAGGAAGTGCGGGACTCACTGAGCACCTGTTAGTCCAGCGACACCCCCTGCGGCTCTACTACCGGGCCGCAGTCTGCTCCGGCCAGATGGTGCCAGTGGCGTAATGAATTTGTTTAATAAGGCTGAGTATGATGAATAAAGAACAACTAATCGACAAACTGGAACGCGTGGTATGTGGTCAGTACTCCTACGAAATGCAGGAGCTTGCGTATTCGGCCCTCTGCTGCATTAAAGGCACCCCGGACGACTGCGCTAAGTTCCCTGTTACGCGTCCGCTGCCTGACACCTTAGTGGACGTATGGGACGAGATCGGGCAATACCTTGGCACAGGCAAAGCCATTGAAACTCGCAGTTGCGGCGTTTCGCTTCTGCTTCATGGACACTGCTACGATTCAAATCATGTGCTGTACTGGCGCAATGCTGGCGCACTTCCAGCAGCTTGCGATACGCCACTGGCTGGTGGGTCTCGCAAACTGTTCACCTGCTCAGCCTGTGGAGTGGACGGTCTGGATGAACCACCTGAAACCAGTTGCCACTGCTGCACAGAGGGGGCCCACTGGATTGAGAGCAGGCTCTTCACCTCCGGGCAGGCAGACCCTGAAGAATTTAGACCCGTGGCGGTCGTGAAAGTGTGTGCAGGCTCAACGCCGGATGATCGGCTCATCTGGAGCGTGATTGAACAGCTCAACGGCGAACTGGCGGAAGGCGATAAACTATTTAAGCGACGCTGACAGATCACGTCAGCATTTATATCAGACGAACTCCAGAATAATTTAAAGCAACCATGAACATGAAAAAGCCCAAAGCTGCATTACAGAATGCCATGAAAGAAGATGTGCCAGCTGTGACACAGATTCAGATGCGATCTACGGTTTCCAGAAAGGTTCGCTATGTAAAACAGGCAAATCGAGAGGGTCTGAAATTATCTGAGTGGATGTCGCGGCATCTCGACGCTGTCTGTGATACCGCAGATGAGATTCATAAAGGCAAACGCTCAACTCCGGTTGCGCCTGGGAAGATTCCCCCTGAGGTATACCAGGTGATATACGATCAGTGCGGCGGGTTCGTGGAGTGTGATGCTAATGCCCAGGTAATCTGGGAAGCCTGCCGTGATGCCATTCTTAACGGAGACAAAGGGTAAACGGCAGGTATCGCCTGTCATTTTTACCCTTGTGAGGAAAATCCTGATGAACCATGAGAGCCGAACTGTATACCTGAACACGGCCATTGAGGCCCTGTTGAAAGCTGAGGCGGCTCTGAACGAGCTGGCATTAGCCTATGTACTCAAACCAGGTGAAAAGGCAAGCGCATGCCATCCCCGAACCGGTACGCTTTCCACAGCTTCCCAGGTAAGAAAACTTCGCCGTGTTCTAGAAAAAAACAAGTTATGACGGCCCTTATACGCTGGCATAATGTACCGTGCTTCGCTCATCCCAGCAGTATGGGTTTTAAACTCTTCCATTTTTAAGAGTACGGGAAGAGCCTTATTATTGTCGCATACCCTACGGATGCATTGCAGTTCAAACCGCTGTTCGGTGCAATTATTGCTGTATCCGGCGGATTTGAAAATGACAGAAATAGTGATGTAAAGCTCCGCCATTAAAGAAATGCCCCGTAGTTTGGCGAATCAACTTTCTGAATTATCTCGATGAACACCATTTAAGGAAATCGAATGTGTGATTTTTGCAGGGCTGACGAAAATTACTTTCATATGGCAGAATGCGTGTATGACCAACTGGTTAAAGAGTATCCCGTAATGTGGCTGCGGGATTCAACCCGGATCGGGGCCTGCTACCTCTGTCGAGAACTGCTGTCGCCGGAGGGGATGGTCCTGGCGATGCAGAGCGCTTTCCCTGCGAAGGGATGGCGGCTGCGTATTTGGTACAATGAAACCATTGACGAAGAGATAGAACCGCAGCGTGGAGACTGTATTGAGCTGTCCTCCAGGGCGGACGCTCTGCTGTCCTTCATGTCGTTCCAGGAAAAGGTTTAGCGCTGCGGCCCCCCTCACAAAAAGGCGCTTTCCGCGACAAATCTGGTACGACCGGACAACGTTGAGTCAATTCTTGCTTCCCCGCAGAAGAATCCCTATGAAGTAAAGTAGAGGTAGGCATTACGCCCACCAGCAAACCTGATAACTGTTCTTTGCGTAACATCCTCAAACTTCTGGTGCCTTCGTAGACTGCGATGCGAATGCCCATGAGCTGAATTCACCGTATCATTTGACCGGATGCAGCGAGAACAGAAATGACAATGTTTGAACGATTTGCCAGACGGCCATAAAACTCTACTGGGTACAGAATAAGGACTGACCGCAATGGCTACGTTCTATGAGCTACCGACCAGTGAGAAGTCCATTGTTTCCGGTACGTGCCCGGACGAGCACCGGTGAAATTTTTCCCGACTGGATTACGCTAAGGCTTTTGAACGGTTTGCGTGAAGTGGGACTCTTTGGGTCTGGTTCTTGATTTATACAAAAGGCTATATGCCACAAGACGGGAGGAAAAAAGGGTTTCCCCGACTGGAGAAACCCTTTCAAAAGGTGCCGATGGCATACTAATCCACACCCCGAAAAGAGGGGGTTGCCCCCCTCTTTGTCAGCTACTTACCGGATTCGTAGGCCAGGATAGCAGATACCTCCCTTGTTCCGTCTTTCATCCGCAACTCGCAAAGCGAGTTTCGTGTGAGCCAGGTGAATATCAACAGCGTTAAACAAACTATTAATATGCACAAAACAATGGGTTGGTTCGGCATTTTCATGGCCTTCTTCTCCTTGCATTTAAGCAGGCAAGAGGCTACTCTGAATGTGACTAGCATACAGGGGCCTCGGGTTGTACTGACCCCAAAAAGTTGGACAGTTAAACACGAGGCACATAGGTCTGGGTTCGATATTCAATTGGACTCAGACCTTTTAATTTCAGGCTAATTCTTCTGCTGTTGTAGT
>NZ_JBLKDA010000057.1:0-11201 GCF_047530215.1 Enterobacter sp. 01-M-03-SI-ECC | reverse complement strand
GTTTTGCGAATACTGATATTGATGATACTAACGGCCCACCGGCCTGTTGAGGAACCTGTAAAACGGAAAGGCTCATTGAAGCCGTATATTTTCTGGAGGTTCATCAGGCGCGGAACTCATCGAGGCGCGGGAATAAAATCCCATTCAGACGCCGGATAGATTCAAGCAAGCCAACTTGTCGTCAAAATCGGTGTTGCAAAAACGGGAGTGACCATAGATTCCGTTTTCTGAGGCGACCCCCACATAGAGACCTTCCCGGTCATTCACTTTGTAGAGTTTGTCCCTGGGCTTGAGATTGCGCAGCTTGGTATCGGTCAGCATGTACCTTGTCCTTCTTCGTCTCCGATACCCACTCTATTGTAAACAAGACATTTTTATCTTTTATATTCAATGGCTTATTTTCCTGCTAATTGGTAATACCATGAAAAATACCATGCTCAGAAAAGGCTTAACAATATTTTGAAAAATTGCCTACTGAGCGCTGCCGCACAGCTCCATAGGCCGCTTTCCTGGCTTTGCTTCCAGATGTATGCTATTCTGCTCCTGCAGCTAATGGAGCACCGCAAACAGGTTACTCGCCTGGGGATTCCCTTTCGACCCGAGCATCCGTATGAGACTCATGCTCGATTATTATTATTATAGAAGCCCCCATGAATAAATCGCTCATCATTTTCGGCATCGTCAACATAACCTCGGACAGTTTCTCCGATGGAGGCCGGTATCTGGCGCCAGACGCAGCCATTGCGCAGGCGCGTAAGCTGATGGCCGAGGGGGCAGATGTGATCGACCTCGGTCCGGCATCCAGCAATCCCGACGCCGCGCCTGTTTCGTCCGACACAGAAATCGCGCGTATCGCGCCGGTGCTGGACGCGCTCAAGGCAGATGGCATTCCCGTCTCGCTCGACAGTTATCAACCCGCGACGCAAGCCTATGCCTTGTCGCGTGGTGTGGCCTATCTCAATGATATTCGCGGTTTTCCAGACGCTGCGTTCTATCCGCAATTGGCGAAATCATCTGCCAAACTCGTCGTTATGCATTCGGTGCAAGACGGGCAGGCAGATCGGCGCGAGGCACCCGCTGGCGACATCATGGATCACATTGCGGCGTTCTTTGACGCGCGCATCGCGGCGCTGACGGGTGCCGGTATCAAACGCAACCGCCTTGTCCTTGATCCCGGCATGGGGTTTTTTCTGGGGGCTGCTCCCGAAACCTCGCTCTCGGTGCTGGCGCGGTTCGATGAATTGCGGCTGCGCTTCGATTTGCCGGTGCTTCTGTCTGTTTCGCGCAAATCCTTTCTGCGCGCGCTCACAGGCCGTGGTCCGGGGGATGTCGGGGCCGCGACACTCGCTGCAGAGCTTGCCGCCGCCGCAGGTGGAGCTGACTTCATCCGCACACACGAGCCGCGCCCCTTGCGCGACGGGCTGGCGGTATTGGCGGCGCTGAAAGAAACCGCAAGAATTCGTTAACTGCACATTCGGGATATTTCTCTATATTCGCGCTTCATCAGAAAACTGAAGGAACCTCCATTGAATCGAACTAATATTTTTTTTGGTGAATCGCATTCTGACTGGTTGCCTGTCAGAGGCGGAGAATCTGGTGATTTTGTTTTTCGACGTGGTGACGGGCATGCCTTCGCGAAAATCGCACCTGCTTCCCGCCGCGGTGAGCTCGCTGGAGAGCGTGACCGCCTCATTTGGCTCAAAGGTCGAGGTGTGGCTTGCCCCGAGGTCATCAACTGGCAGGAGGAACAGGAGGGTGCATGCTTGGTGATAACGGCAATTCCGGGAGTACCGGCGGCTGATCTGTCTGGAGCGGATTTGCTCAAAGCGTGGCCGTCAATGGGGCAGCAACTTGGCGCTGTTCACAGCCTATCGGTTGATCAATGTCCGTTTGAGCGCAGGCTGTCGCGAATGTTCGGACGCGCCGTTGATGTGGTGTCCCGCAATGCCGTCAATCCCGACTTCTTACCGGACGAGGACAAGAGTACGCCGCAGCTCGATCTTTTGGCTCGTGTCGAACGAGAGCTACCGGTGCGGCTCGACCAAGAGCGCACCGATATGGTTGTTTGCCATGGTGATCCCTGCATGCCGAACTTCATGGTGGACCCTAAAACTCTTCAATGCACGGGTCTGATCGACCTTGGGCGGCTCGGAACAGCAGATCGCTATGCCGATTTGGCACTCATGATTGCTAACGCCGAAGAGAACTGGGCAGCGCCAGATGAAGCAGAGCGCGCCTTCGCTGTCCTATTCAATGTATTGGGGATCGAAGCCCCCGACCGCGAACGCCTTGCCTTCTATCTGCGATTGGACCCTCTGACTTGGGGTTGATGTTCATGCCGCCTGTTTTTCCTGCTCATTGGCACGTTTCGCAACCTGTTCTCATTGCGGACACCTTTTCCAGCCTCGTTTGGAAAGTTTCATTGCCAGACGGGACTCCTGCAATCGTCAAGGGATTGAAACCTATAGAAGACATTGCTGATGAACTGCGCGGGGCCGACTATCTGGTATGGCGCAATGGGAGGGGAGCAGTCCGGTTGCTCGGTCGTGAGAACAATCTGATGTTGCTCGAATATGCCGGGGAGCGAATGCTCTCTCACATCGTTGCCGAGCACGGCGACTACCAGGCGACCGAAATTGCAGCGGAACTAATGGCGAAGCTGTATGCCGCATCTGAGGAACCCCTGCCTTCTGCCCTTCTCCCGATCCGGGATCGCTTTGCAGCTTTGTTTCAGCGGGCGCGCGATGATCAAAACGCAGGTTGTCAAACTGACTACGTCCACGCGGCGATTATAGCCGATCAAATGATGAGCAATGCCTCGGAACTGCGTGGGCTACATGGCGATCTGCATCATGAAAACATCATGTTCTCCAGTCGCGGCTGGCTGGTGATAGATCCCGTCGGTCTGGTCGGTGAAGTGGGCTTTGGCGCCGCCAATATGTTCTACGATCCGGCTGACAGAGACGACCTTTGTCTCGATCCTAGACGCATTGCACAGATGGCGGACGCATTCTCTCGTGCGCTGGACGTCGATCCGCGTCGCCTGCTCGACCAGGCGTACGCTTATGGGTGCCTTTCCGCAGCTTGGAACGCGGATGGAGAAGAGGAGCAACGCGATCTAGCTATCGCGGCCGCGATCAAGCAGGTGCGACAGACGTCATACTAGATATCAAGCGACTTCTCCTATCCCCTGGGAACACATCAATCTCACCGGAGAATATCGCTGGCCAAAGCCTTAGCGTAGGATTCCGCCCCTTCCCGCAAACGACCCCAAACAGGAAACGCAGCTGAAACGGGAAGCTCAACACCCACTGACGCATGGGTTGTTCAGGCAGTACTTCATCAACCAGCAAGGCGGCACTTTCGGCCATCCGCCGCGCCCCACAGCTCGGGCAGAAACCGCGACGCTTACAGCTGAAAGCGACCAGGTGCTCGGCGTGGCAAGACTCGCAGCGAACCCGTAGAAAGCCATGCTCCAGCCGCCCGCATTGGAGAAATTCTTCAAATTCCCGTTGCACATAGCCCGGCAATTCCTTTCCCTGCTCTGCCATAAGCGCAGCGAATGCCGGGTAATACTCGTCAACGATCTGATAGAGAAGGGTTTGCTCGGGTCGGTGGCTCTGGTAACGACCAGTATCCCGATCCCGGCTGGCCGTCCTGGCCGCCACATGAGGCATGTTCCGCGTCCTTGCAATACTGTGTTTACATACAGTCTATCGCTTAGCGGAAAGTTCTTTTAGGGGTCTGACGCTCAGTGGAACGAAAACTCACGTTAAGGGATTTTGGTCATGAGATTATCAAAAAGGATCTTCACCTAGATCCTTTTAAATTAAAAATGAAGTTTTAAATCAATCTAAAGTATATATGAGTAAACTTGGTCTGACAGTTACCAATGCTTAATCAGTGAGGCACCTATCTCAGCGATCTGTCTATTTCGTTCATCCATAGTTGCCTGACTCCCCGTCGTGTAGATAACTACGATACGGGAGGGCTTACCATCTGGCCCCAGTGCTGCAATGATACCGCGAGACCCACGCTCACCGGCTCCAGATTTATCAGCAATAAACCAGCCAGCCGGAAGGGCCGAGCGCAGAAGTGGTCCTGCAACTTTATCCGCCTCCATCCAGTCTATTAATTGTTGCCGGGAAGCTAGAGTAAGTAGTTCGCCAGTTAATAGTTTGCGCAACGTTGTTGCCATTGCTGCAGGCATCGTGGTGTCACGCTCGTCGTTTGGTATGGCTTCATTCAGCTCCGGTTCCCAACGATCAAGGCGAGTTACATGATCCCCCATGTTGTGCAAAAAAGCGGTTAGCTCCTTCGGTCCTCCGATCGTTGTCAGAAGTAAGTTGGCAGCAGTGTTATCACTCATGGTTATGGCAGCACTGCATAATTCTCTTACTGTCATGCCATCCGTAAGATGCTTTTCTGTGACTGGTGAGTACTCAACCAAGTCATTCTGAGAATAGTGTATGCGGCGACCGAGTTGCTCTTGCCCGGCGTCAACACGGGATAATACCGCACCACATAGCAGAACTTTAAAAGTGCTCATCATTGGAAAACGTTCTTCGGGGCGAAAACTCTCAAGGATCTTACCGCTGTTGAGATCCAGTTCGATGTAACCCACTCGTGCACCCAACTGATCTTCAGCATCTTTTACTTTCACCAGCGTTTCTGGGTGAGCAAAAACAGGAAGGCAAAATGCCGCAAAAAAGGGAATAAGGGCGACACGAAAATGTTGAATACTCATACTCTTCCTTTTTCAATATTATTGAAGCATTTACCAGGGTTATTGTCTCATGAGCGGATACATATTTGAATGTATTTAGAAAAATAAACAAATAGGGGTTCCGCGCACATTTCCCCGAAAAGTGCCACCTGACGTCTAAGAAACCATTATTATCATGACATTAACCTATAAAAATAGGCGTATCACGAGGCCCTTTCGTCTTCAAGAATTTTATAAACCGTGGAGCGGGCAATACTGAGCTGATGAGCAATTTCCGTTGCACCAGTGCCCTTCTGATGAAGCGTCAGCACGACGTTCCTGTCCACGGTACGCCTGCGGCCAAATTTGATTCCTTTCAGCTTTGCTTCCTGTCGGCCCTCATTCGTGCGTTCTAGGATCCTCCGGCGTTCAGCCTGTGCCACAGCCGACAGGATGGTGACCACCATTTGCCCCATATCACCGTCGGTACTGATCCCGTCATCAATGAACCGGACTGCCACGCCCTGAGCGTCAAATTCCTTTATCAGTTGGATCATATCGGCAGTGTCGCGGCCAAGACGGTCGAGCTTCTTAACCAGAATGACATCACCTTCCTCCACCTTCATCCTCAGCAAATCCAGCCCTTCCCGGTCTGTTGAACTGCCGGATGCCTTATCGGTAAATATACGGTTTGCTTTCACACCTACGTCTTTGAGTGCTCTGACCTGAAGATCAAGAGACTGCTGACTGGTTGAGACCCGAGCGTAACCAAAAAGTCGCATAAAAATGTACCTTAAATCGAATATCGGACAACTCATGTCTATTATTACAAATTTACGATTTAATAGACATATTAATGTAACAGTTTTACGATGTCCGATAATTTATAACATTTCGTACGGTTGGAAAAATGTTACTAAATGCCCGTCAGGCAGGGAGGCCGATATGCCCGTTGACTTTCTGACCACTGAGCAGACTGAAAGCTATGGCAGATTCACCGGTGAACCGGATGAGCTTCAGCTGGCACGATATTTTCACCTTGATGAAGCAGACAAGGAATTTATCGGAAAAAGCAGAGGTGATCACAACCGTCTGGGCATTGCCCTGCAAATTGGATGTGTCCGTTTTCTGGGCACCTTCCTCACCGATATGAATCATACCTAGATTCTACGTCAGTACTTCAAAAAGCATAATCAAAGCCTTGATAAATATGCATTCCTTCGAAATTCAGCTTTCACCCATTGGGTGAAAGAAAAGTGCTCAAAAATATGTTAAATTATCAGCTTTTATGACTCGATATATGGTAAAATAATAGTAAGAAAAGTAGTAAAAAGGGGTTCTAATTATGATTAATAAAATTGATTTCAAAGCTAAGAATCTAACATCAAATGCAGGTCTTTTTCTGCTCCTTGAGAATGCAAAAAGCAATGGGATTTTTGATTTTATTGAAAATGACCTCGTATTTGATAATGACTCAACAAATAAAATCAAGATGAATCATATAAAGACCATGCTCTGCGGTCACTTCATTGGCATTGATAAGTTAGAACGTCTAAAGCTACTTCAAAATGATCCCCTCGTCAACGAGTTTGATATTTCCGTAAAAGAACCTGAAACAGTGTCACGGTTTCTAGGAAACTTCAACTTCAAGACAACCCAAATGTTTAGAGACATTAATTTTAAAGTCTTTAAAAAACTGCTCACTAAAAGTAAATTGACATCCATTACGATTGATATTGATAGTAGTGTAATTAACGTAGAAGGTCATCAAGAAGGTGCGTCAAAAGGATATAATCCTAAGAAACTGGGAAACCGATGCTACAATATCCAATTTGCATTTTGCGACGAATTAAAAGCATATGTTACCGGATTTGTAAGAAGTGGCAATACTTACACTGCAAACGGTGCTGCGGAAATGATCAAAGAAATTGTTGCTAACATCAAATCAGACGATTTAGAAATTTTATTTCGAATGGATAGTGGCTACTTTGATGAAAAAATTATCGAAACGATAGAATCTCTTGGATGCAAATATTTAATTAAAGCCAAAAGTTATTCTACACTCACCTCACAAGCAACGAATTCATCAATTGTATTCGTTAAAGGAGAAGAAGGTAGAGAAACTACAGAACTGTATACAAAATTAGTTAAATGGGAAAAAGACAGAAGATTTGTCGTATCTCGCGTACTGAAACCAGAAAAAGAAAGAGCACAATTATCACTTTTAGAAGGTTCCGAATACGACTACTTTTTCTTTGTAACAAATACTACCTTGCTTTCTGAAAAAGTAGTTATATACTATGAAAAGCGTGGTAATGCTGAAAACTATATCAAAGAAGCCAAATACGACATGGCGGTGGGTCATCTCTTGCTAAAGTCATTTTGGGCGAATGAAGCCGTGTTTCAAATGATGATGCTTTCATATAACCTATTTTTGTTGTTCAAGTTTGATTCCTTGGACTCTTCAGAATACAGACAGCAAATAAAGACCTTTCGTTTGAAGTATGTATTTCTTGCAGCAAAAATAATCAAAACCGCAAGATATGTAATCATGAAGTTGTCGGAAAACTATCCGTACAAGGGAGTGTATGAAAAATGTCTGGTATAATAAGAATATCATCAATAAAATTGAGTGTTGCTCTGTGGATAACTTGCAGAGTTTATTAAGTATCATTGCAGCAAAGATGAAATCAATGATTTATCAAAAATGATTGAAAGGTGGTTGTAAATAATGTTACAATGTGTGAGAAGCAGTCTAAATTCTTCGTGAAATAGTGATTTTTGAAGCTAATAAAAAACACACGTGGAATTTAGGGACTATTCATGTTGTTGTTATTTCGTATCTTCCAGAATAAGGAATCCCATGGTTAAAAAATCACTGCGCCAGTTCACGCTGATGGCGACGGCAACCGTCACGCTGTTGTTAGGAAGTGTGCCGCTGTATGCGCAAACGGCGGACGTACAGCAAAAACTTGCCGAATTAGAGCGGCAGTCGGGAGGCAGACTGGGTGTGGCATTGATTAACACAGCAGATAATTCGCAAATACTTTATCGTGCTGATGAGCGCTTTGCGATGTGCAGCACCAGTAAAGTGATGGCCGCGGCCGCGGTGCTGAAGAAAAGTGAAAGCGAACCGAATCTGTTAAATCAGCGAGTTGAGATCAAAAAATCTGACCTTGTTAACTATAATCCGATTGCGGAAAAGCACGTCAATGGGACGATGTCACTGGCTGAGCTTAGCGCGGCCGCGCTACAGTACAGCGATAACGTGGCGATGAATAAGCTGATTGCTCACGTTGGCGGCCCGGCTAGCGTCACCGCGTTCGCCCGACAGCTGGGAGACGAAACGTTCCGTCTCGACCGTACCGAGCCGACGTTAAACACCGCCATTCCGGGCGATCCGCGTGATACCACTTCACCTCGGGCAATGGCGCAAACTCTGCGGAATCTGACGCTGGGTAAAGCATTGGGCGACAGCCAACGGGCGCAGCTGGTGACATGGATGAAAGGCAATACCACCGGTGCAGCGAGCATTCAGGCTGGACTGCCTGCTTCCTGGGTTGTGGGGGATAAAACCGGCAGCGGTGGCTATGGCACCACCAACGATATCGCGGTGATCTGGCCAAAAGATCGTGCGCCGCTGATTCTGGTCACTTACTTCACCCAGCCTCAACCTAAGGCAGAAAGCCGTCGCGATGTATTAGCGTCGGCGGCTAAAATCGTCACCGACGGTTTGTAATAGCGGAAACGGAATGGGGAAACTCATTCCGTTTTTGTTTATCGCCTTAGACGGCAAAAGTGCTGTCGCCCACCTGCGCTTGCGCATACCAGGCCATAAGCTCCGTGGTTCCTGGTTCTCCTTCCGCTGGAGCCCAGTGCGCATAGTCATCGGCAGCCACGGGTTGATAGCCACCGTGTTTTACTTCAAAAATTATGCCACCGGTATCCAGCGACAGCACGGCATGCCAGGTTCCTGCGGCCATCTCCAGCACCGTACAGGTTTCCCCCAATATCGCCCGATGGGTGACGGTACCCCGATCGTCAAAATTCAGCACCACGAAACGACCCCTTAATGGCAACAGTAGCTCGAAGGTGTGAGGGTGTCGGTGCGGGCGCACGTAGGTCCCAGGTCATATTCCTTCCGGCGTCCGGCATTTTACCGCCAGACAGCTCGGGATTCGTGATATCACCGTTCTTGCAGAATACGGTCAGAGGGAAAATACCCGCCGTGAGCATGCAGCGCTGATACGTCAGCACTATCAGTATCGTGAATTTGCCTGGCCCTGGACATTTCGCCTTACCCGTCTTTTATATACCCGGAGCTGGATAAGCAACGAACGTCCTGGCCTGCTTTTCGATCTGGCGACAGGGTGGCTTATGCAACATCGTATTATTCTCCCCGGAGCCACTACGCTGACCCGGTTGATTTCAGAGGTAAGGGAAAAGGCGACGTTGCGCCTGTGGAACAAACTGGCACTGATACCGTCAGCCGAACAGCGTTCACAGCTGGAGATGCTGCTGGGGCCAACTGATTGCAGCCGCCTGTCTTTACTGGAATCACTGAAAAAGGGCCCTGTGACCATCAGTGGTCCGGCGTTTAATGAAGCAATTGAACGCTGGAAAACTCTGAACGATTTTGGCCTGCATGCTGAAAACCTGAGTACACTCCCGGCTGTGCGCCTGAAAAATCTCGCACGTTATGCTGGTATGACTTCGGTGTTCAATATTGCCAGGATGTCACCGCAGAAAAGGATGGCGGTTCTGGTTGCCTTTGTCCTTGCATGGGAAACGCTGGCGCTGGATGATGCATTGGACGTTCTGGACGCCATGCTGGCCGTTATCATCCGTGACGCCAGAAAGATTGGGCAGAAAAAACGGCTCCGCTCGCTGAAGGATCTGGATAAATCTGCATTGGCGCTCGCCAGCGCATGTTCGTACCTGCTGAAAGAAGAAACACCGGACGAATCGATTCGTGCTGAGGTGTTCAGCTACATCCCAAGGCAAAAGCTGGCTGAAATCATCACGCTTGTCCGTGAAATTGCCCGGCCCTCAGACGATAATTTTCATGAAGAAATGGTGGAGCAGTACGGGCGCGTTCGTCGTTTCCTGCCCCATCTGCTGAATACCGTTAAATTTTCATCCGCACCTGCCGGGGTTACCACTCTGAATGCCTGTGACTACCTCAGCCGGGAGTTCAGCTCACGGCGGCAGTTTTTTGACGACGCACCAACGGAAATTATCAGTCGGTCATGGAAACGGCTGGTGATTAACAAGGAAAAACATATCACCCGCAGGGGATACACGCTCTGCTTTCTCAGTAAACTGCAGGATAGTCTGAGGCGGAGGGATGTCTACGTTACCGGCAGTAACCGGTGGGGAGATCCTCGTGCAAGATTACTACAGGGTGCTGACTGGCAGGCAAACCGGATTAAGGTTTATCGTTCTTTGGGGCACCCGACAGACCCGCAGGAAGCAATAAAATCTCTGGGTCATCAGCTTGATAGTCGTTACAGACAGGTTGCTGCACGTCTTTGCGAAAATGAGGCTGTCGAACTCGATGTTTCTGGCCCGAAGCCCCGGTTGACAATTTCTCCCCTCGCCAGTCTTGATGAGCCGGACAGTCTGAAACGACTGAGCAAAATGATCAGTGATCTACTCCCTCCGGTGGATTTAACGGAGTTGCTGCTCGAAATTAACGCCCATACCGGATTTGCTGATGAGTTTTTCCATGCTAGTGAAGCCAGTGCCAGAGTTGATGATCTGCCCGTCAGCATCAGCGCCGTGCTGATGGCTGAAGCCTGCAATATCGGTCTGGAACCACTGATCAGATCAAATGTTCCTGCACTGACCCGACACCGGCTGAACTGGACAAAAGCGAACTATCTGCGGGCTGAAACTATCACCAGCGCTAATGCCAGACTGGTTGATTTTCAGGCAACGCTGCCACTGGCACAGATATGGGGTGGAGGAGAAGTGGCATCTGCAGATGGAATGCGCTTTGTTACGCCAGTCAGAACAATCAATGCCGGACCGAACCGCAAATACTTTGGTAATAACAGAGGGATCACCTGGTACAACTTTGTGTCCGATCAGTATTCCGGCTTTCATGGCATCGTTATACCGGGGACGCTGAGGGACTCTATCTTTGTGCTGGAAGGTCTTCTGGAACAGGAGACCGGGCTGAATCCAACCGAAATTATGACCGATACAGCAGGTGCCAGCGAACTTGTCTTTGGCCTTTTCTGGCTGCTGGGATACCAGTTTTCTCCACGCCTGGCTGATGCCGGTGCTTCGGTTTTCTGGCGAATGGACCATGATGCCGACTATGGCGTGCTGAATGATATTGCCAGAGGGCAATCAGATCCCCGAAAAATAGGGCACTGTTGCAAATAGTCGGTGGTGATAAACTTATCATCCCCTTTTGCTGATGGAGCTGCACATGAACCCATTCAAAGGCCGGCATTTTCAGCGTGACATCATTCTGTGGGCCGTACGC
>NZ_JBLKDA010000056.1:0-11592 GCF_047530215.1 Enterobacter sp. 01-M-03-SI-ECC | reverse complement strand
CGGCTTTAGCGCGGTGGTCCCACCTGACCCCATGCCGAACTCAGAAGTGAAACGCCGTAGCGCCGATGGTAGTGTGGGGTCTCCCCATGTGAGAGTAGGGAACTGCCAGGCATCAAATAAGAAGAACCCCGTACCGAAAGGTGCGGGGTTTTTTGCGTTGTGCGTCATAAAATCATGCCGGATGGCGGCTTCGCCTTATCCGTCCTGGAAAATCCGTAGGCCCGGTAAGCGCAGCGCCACCGGGCAAAGCAGGCAGGGAAAGAGATAAAGAAATATAAAAACAGGGAAGGTTTTGATAAACGCAGAAAAGCAAAAACCCAGCCATAGGCTGGGTTCTTTAAATAGTGGTGCCGGACTAGGAATCGAAAATTTCTTTTATCATATTGATATTAATATAATTTATTTGGTTTGATTAAAAATGTACCCTCAATTATACCCGCAGTCCCTTTTGATATCGAAAGGGAATCACACTCGGGATCAGGCTGAGAGCACAGAAGGAAAGTACCTGGCTATTATATCGTTAATTCTGTCAATCAGTTCCAGCCTTTTGAAAGTGATGTGTGCAGATCCCTTCTTAAAGTATTTAATGATGAACATCTCGTCTTCATAGCGCTCTTTACCCTGAACGGACTGGATGTGACCATCCAGACGAATAGTGATGTTTTCCCGGTTGTCGGGGATCGGTTTGCCGCTGAACAGGTGTAGCATTCTTTCCAGATCGGCAAGTCGATCGGCCTGTTGCCCGCTGTTCAGATGAAGCCCCCACCGGTCCCACCTCACCAGATTGTTGACGATAATTTTACTGCCAAATTTACAGGGTGAGTTGGTTTTGTAATCCCAGCTCAGTCCCCTGAAGACGTTGATCACCCCTCGCTCAAACACCTCATCCTTATTCTGGTGCAGTTGTTCGAATGTACTCAGGATATTCGCTTCACTGATTTCCGGAAAATTATCATATTCCAGTGATCGGTACCATGTGTCCCGGGCCTGCGCATCCATCAGACTCAGCATCCCGGAACGTTGCATCAGGTCACGCCAGATTTCTCGATCGAGATTGCGGGTGATGGCTTTCATTGCTGCTTCCGGTTTTTCCATCAGCCAGCAGCCACAGCGAAAATTCTGTTTCATCGCCCAGTCCAGGGCGGTTTTGCCGCCAATGCCTGCTGTCAGCACTGAGATTTCTGCCAGTTGCCGGATAAGCGTTTCGGTTTGTTGCAGTGCTGCATTCCGTACCGTCACAACGTGTTGGATACTGGTGGAGCAGATAACGTCCGTATGCCCGGTGACCACTTCCGGACGGGAGATTGTGATGTCTGACATTATCGGTTTTCCTTTTGGTTTATAAACGAAAACGCCAGCTGTATTCAGGCTGGCGTCAGGGGAATGAAGTATGGTGAGTGATATTCACCGGTTCTGGTGCAGAAGCTGCAGATGACGAAGAGCACGGACATCCTTCCGGGCCTGTTCGATGCAGGGCAACAGTGCTGCTGAATCCGTTCTATCCTCATCGTTGTCAAAGATAATTCCCGATTCGCAGTCGATATTGTCCTGTAGCCACGCAATCAGAATATCCAGTGCGGTTTCCGTGGTTAATGATTTCATGTTGTTCCTGGTTACCAATCGAAAGTGGGCTGGTCCGGCAGACATTCAGCGCTGGCATCCAGATGAATGAGACTGACGCCATAACGTTGGATGAGTGTGACAACCAGACGACGGAACGTTTTTGACAACCCCAGGCGTTTAAGCCGCAGAACCGGATATGACCACGCATCGGTACGTAACAGATATCCGCTACCTGTGAAATGAATCCATTCTGATTCACCGAAGTCACTGGTCTGGTGTGACAGCGAGTACAGCCAGGCGTTATCCTTTTCCGTGATATGTGCGGTACTGCAGCGTATGCCGGCAAGGGTTGCAAACTGTGGTAGTGTGCAGGTTGACTGTTGGTCGGATTCCTCCACCACGCGGAGTGAATAACCGTTTTCAGCGACCTTGTTAATCAGTTCAGTGAGATTAACACCATCGACATCAACGACAATTCGCCCCATGTTCAGTGCCTGCACATTAATGCTGTCGGCTTCCAACGTCAGGGCCAGTTTCATTGTTTCGCCTCCGGATGCTTCCCCTGGGTAATGTTATTTACCGTTCTGTAGTTATCGCGGGTCATCAGGCCGGTTGCCCTGCGAGCCCGGAGAATATCAATACTGTTTATTAACTGAGAGCGGGTACAGGCGCTGAATCCCGGCTGGTCGGTACGTACCAGTGCGTATTTTTCAACGAGAAAGTTCACCGCATCACACAGTGAAATGCCAGCTTCAATATGCTGCTCAATCACACGTTCATCGGCGAACGGTGTGTCATTCAGCGTAAGGCCGTAATGCTGGTCCAGCAACCGGGACAGCAGTGTCTGCCAGATGGTGACGGGAGACGGGCAGCGCGATGCCTCCCGTACGTGTGTGTCGGGTAATGTTTTCATACTGAAGATTTTCCTGATATGCAGAGATGAAAAATGGAAAAGTGGCGTGGTGAAAACACCAGGCCGGAGCAGAAGATTATTCTGATGATTTACTTTTTCGTTTCGGGCGTCGGATAAACAGCCAGATAAACGTAACCACAGGAGCCGAAGGTGTCGGCTTCGCAGGTTAAATCGTTGTGGTACAGGGTAACGCAGTGGGCATGGTGGGGGCTGAGTTCACCGGTGGTCAGCATCGATTCCATCTGGCGGATAAAGTGTGGGAATGTGTCATCCAGCTTCCGGCATTCGGCGTCACTGAACATACCGGTGATGCTGGCCCGGTCAGCCAGGTAGTGCAGCCGGTTGCCCTCCTGTACCAGACGGGCTCCCAGGCGCAGTGTAATCTCCCGCTGCAGGCCCCTGGTAGGGTTGCTCATTACAGTTCTCCACTATTGTCAGTTCAGGGTGATGCTCATCAGGCAGGTATAGGGCCCGTTACGGTCCTGGCGGCGTTCGGCGTATACCGCGAGGACTCCGGTGATATCCGGAACGTCCCTGCCGGTGTAATGACAGACGCTACCGTGCCACTGGTATTTGCCGGTGCAGTAGCGAAAGATTCGGGACTCAGGATGCTGGCGGTATATCGTCATTGCCCTGCGTTTACTGATAATTTTCATGTAATACCTCAAAGCAGACCGTGTTCTGCGAACGAATAGATTTGCCTGCCACCAACAATCAGATGGTCAGGGACACGGATATCCACCAGCTGAAGCACCTGAACCAGTCGCTGCGTGAGGGTTTTGTCGGCCTGGCTAGGTGTCGTCTCGCCGGAAGGATGGTTATGCGCGAGTATCACCGCCGCCGCGTTGAAGTGCAGAGCACGTTTGACCACCTCCCGGGGATGCACCTCGGTGCGGTTAATCGTGCCGGTGAAGAGCGTTTCATGGGCAATCAACTGATTCTGGTTGTCCAGATACAACACCCGGAACTCTTCCCGCTCAAGCGCGGCCATATGCAGTCGCAGCCATTCACGTACGGCGTGGGTAGAGGTGAAGGCTACGCCGGGCTCATGCAGGTGGCGGTCCAGAGCCCTGAGCGCCCGCTGAATGAGACGCCGGTCCTGTGGCGTCATCTCGCCGGGTAAAAAGGAAAGCTGTTTCATCTGTTGCTCCTTCGGTCAGTCGATAATACGCAGAATGGCGTGAGCCTCTGGATGTTGCATGGCATACTCCCGCAGGCGGTAATAGTGTGCGGTCATCGCGTCACATTCGGTGCGACAGGCATGGTGGCTATACGCAATCAGGCAGACAGCAATACCTGCTGCTTCTGCACTCATTTGGGCATCGTTACCGTTCAGGCAGTTAAACAGACGCCATGTCTCATCGTTGTCAGGCTCGGGGGACATAAATGCGCCGCCATTGCTGAGGGTGTAGAACGACCAGATACCACCGCTGTAGCCCTCACAGAAGCGGTCCATCCAGGCGAAGATATGCGGCTCCAGGAGTAGCCACTGCGGGATAGCGCCAAAGTACTGTGGCCAGAAATCGATACGCTGTTCATCGGGGACCGGCGTGACGGTCAGTTCAAATTCGGGTTGGTTAGCGGGTGCGAGGTCGTGCTGCGTCTGTGTTGTCATGGGTATGTCTCCGTCAATAAAAACGCCAGCGGCGATGGCTGGCGTATGGGGATATAAAGTGTGTTCGGGGAGGTGAATGCGGGTAAATGCTTCGCGATCAGCGGGTGGCCGTGTCTGTACGGATGCCTGAGGTGCGGATATAGCGGTTAAGACCTTCACCGGCATCCGGCTCAAAGTTCCATGCCCGCCAGACCATCCGGCCTTCAGTATCACGAACCACCAGACGGAAGTGACTGCCCTGGTCGTCTTCGAGTGTGATATTGCTGTACGTGGTAGTGACCGCTTGCGCTTGTCTCCGGGTGAAAGGCCCCGGTGGCAGCAACACGGATTGGGTCATTTTCGGGCTCCTGATAAAAGAAAACCCCGGCAGCCTGCTAGCTGTCGGGGTGGATTTGCTGGGGAAGATACTACTATCAGTCGTTGCTGCAGTCTCCGAGAGTGGACAGAACTTTCTCAGCGTTCTTCCGGTCCGCAGTGAAGGTCCCTGCTTTGTGGTCATTGACGTAGACGTCGAACTGCCCGGCCTCAGAGATATTGCTGATGAAGTCAAACCAGGCGTTATCGCCGTTACGCCAGCCCAGGCTGGACGGAATAATGTACTGCTGGTGATCCATCACTACGGTGATAGTGGTGTCGTCATCGTGCGAACTGACCGTCTTGTCATCGGCAAGGGTAAGAAAAACAGAATGCTGATAGAAACCATTCTGGTCCGGGTTCCCTGTGCAGTTGATGGTAAACGTCTTCCCGCTGGCTTCGGTCACACTGTATTCCGTATTGCCCTGACCGTAACCCTGCTGCCAGAACCCCGGGATCGCAGAGGCATTAAAGCTCGCGAGCAGTACACACGCCAGCATAAATCTACTTAGTGAACGTATTGTCATTTCTCTCTCCTTTATCGTTATTTTTATTCCTGGTTCTCAGGGTTTGAGGGTATCAGCAGTCGACCCATCAGTTTGCCGTCATGGGCGTACTCAAAGTATCTTTCTTTGGTATACGGGTCCGTCACCTCCTGGTATTCCAGTTTGATGTTATCGGCAATACACAGCGCATTCATCAGTGGCTGGACGGTTTTTTCCTGCATATCCACGAGGTAGTAGTAACTGCCACCCTCGCAGCCATCGGGCGACTGGTGGGTACGTAAAACCTGCAAGGTGGGACCGGATAAGTAGTCAACCTGTGACCATTCTTCGCTGACATCATCCTGGTGGCTGACCACATCACTGAAACGCGGTGGGGTTAGATCCTTAAATTTGCTGATGGCCTTCAGGTCATCACTTCTGTTATCGCATGCGCTGAGAAACAGCGTGGTGGCAACCAGCACCAGCAGAGGCAGTGTTTTACGTTTCATTATTTTTTTCCTGAAATCAGACGAACCACTTTGGCAAAGACATAAATGCCGACGAAAATACCCACCGGCACGCCGACGAACGGTGTCAGTGCGACACTGGCCGCACCGGCTGCCCCTCCGCCCGTCAGCAGTGCGGCAACGGTGGCAAGGGTCAGGGCCGTGAGGCTGTCGGACACCCCGGTTTTGTTCAGAATGATGACGATGACAACAATGGCGATAATGGCAATAAATGGCATAGGCTCTCCCTGCGGATGAGTTGAGATAGACCTGCACTATTCCGGTGGGCTGTCGGCCGGAACAAACGCAAGCAGCGACTGCTGGATAAAGCGAAAATGGGGTAAGGCCTGAATAAACACCGGGTCTTCAACCAGACTGCACAGACTGTCGTTGCGGCGAAAAGACTCCTGCAGGGGTTGAACCAGATGGATTTCATTCAGGGTGAATACGGCGATATGTCCGTCGTGCTCTGCCACCAGATACCAGGCCTGCTGGTGGATAAGTAACCGGCAGGGAGCCAGCCGCTCACAGCGCTGCCCCTCGGCAATCAGCGTCACCCGCCTGCGCCCGGTAATGGCCTGAATCAGTCGCCAGAAAGACAATGCGCCTGATGGCGAAGGAGCCGGACTGGCGGGTGCGATTACGCAGGGAGACTCATCGCACATCAGCAGTGCGTTTACCAGACGACGGTCAAAGCCAGGGAAAAGACCGGCCATCCCGCTGCGGTGGGCAAAGATAAGCACGTCGGGCACCATCTGCGTCTCACTGCCCGCAGTACGTAAGCGGCAATATCCGGACTGATACTCCAGGTCCAGATACATCAGCCGCTCACGAAAATCACGCCGCAGCGTGCGCACCGACACACCAAACTCAGCGGCCAGCTTACGCACACTCAGTGTTTCCCCTGCCACCAGACGGCTGATTATCAGTGACAGCCTGACAGCCAGCCGGTCATGGCGGCGTTCTGCCTGTGTCATGAGACGTTCTCCGTGAAAGTTAACTGACTGAAAATGATGTGATTACTTTAAAGAGGGGGTCGGACAGGGTATGGACATCACAGAAACTATTTTTCATTTCTGCAAAAGCCAGAGGCAGCGGGGGTTACAGGCCATTCACTCAGTGAGTGAGGACCGCCAGCACGGTGCGATGCGGACAGGTGGTGTCCGATATTAACAAAGCGGCAACATTAAACGGTCACTGCAGTTGCGTGAGCATCGCTTCCGCCATCACCCACAGTGCCCGGTTAAGTTTCACGTCCCCGTCGATACCGCGAACGGCACGGGTATGTGACCGTCCTCCTTTGGCATTACGGCCACTGAGCCCACCCTTAATCAGGTTCTCCTGAATACGCTGGTACGTGGTCCACAGGTCGCTACTCTCATCTTGCCAGCGGCGCGGGGAGAGGATCTGCGACTCAGTCACCGGCTGGTGGTCCTCACCAAAGCGGTACGTCAGCGCGGCTTTTGCCAGTGCCTGCTGCGCAGGTGGTGGCAACAGCAACGACTGCATCGCATCCCGCTTCTCCTCCACACGGTCAAAAATGCCCAGCACTTCATAGGCCCCCTCAATCACCTGACTCACTACATCGCCTTTGTGCGGCACACGCACCTCGCCAAATGACTCACCGCAGACGAGCCCGTTCTGACAAACCGCACGAAATAAACCCGGCAACATCTGGTACGAACTGGTGCCATCATGGGAGTTGAGCAGGATAATTTCTGGTACCTGTTTACCGGTAATCTGCCCCTCCCGACGAAGGCGTAGCATGTGTTTTGTGTGCTCGCGTCGACCCGGGTCGCGTACCCGGGTCTGACAGGCAAAGAACGGCTGGAAGCCTTCTCGCTGCAGGCTGTCGAGCAGGGAGATGGTGGGTATATAGGTGTAGCGTTCACTACGGGATTCATGTTTGTCCTCACTGAATACACTGGGCACCACGCGAAACAGCTCTTCGCGGGTTAACGGGCGGTCGCGACGGATAAGATTTGCTGCGCCAAAGCGCGAAGCCAGACGGGTCATAAGCAGACTCCTCATAACGGGAAAACAAATAAAAGAAATCCCCGTCGCATCGGCGACAGGGTTAGGGAAATAACAGGGATGGGTTAAATACTCAGAAGAAGAAATCCCAGACGGCACGGGCCACTGACACCACGGTGGTGCGCACGGCCTGAATGACGGCCCGCACCGGGGCGGGTATCAGGGGAAAGGCACTGATGCTATCGAGTACAGCACCGACGGTTTCACCAAAATCGCTACGCGCCTGTTCCCGGACTACCGTCGTGCGAAAGGGATGCTGCAGTTGCGACACCACCGGGCTGCTGGCCTCACGCGGCAGGCAACGGATCATGCGCTCTGCCATCACCCGTAGTCCCCACTGCAGACGGACTGACACGGCACATACAGGATGCACTGGCTGGAACAGCTCATGCAGCAGGCAGATTTTGCGGCTGATATTCTGCTTCTGCTCTGTGGACAATCGCTCTCCACCGCTGGTGGGCTCAGTCTTATCAGACTGGCTGATAACAAACAGCACTTTATGCCGGTAAGCTTCACCAATCACCTGGCGGTAAAAATGCTCATCCACCGCCAGTGCCCGATCATCAGCCTTAATCAGCCACAGCACCAGGTCGAGCCGGGGAAGCTGTTCACGGTACAGCCCCGCATACTCAGTATCGCGTGCACCACTCTCCCCCACGCCGGGCAGATCCACCAACGTCATATAGCGCTCGCCAACCTGCAGGCGAAATCGCAAAGGTTCACGGGTACAGGCCGCCACATCGCTGACCGGCGACACCTCACCGGCAAACAGAGCATTGCAAAGGCTACTCTTTCCCGCCCCAGTTTTACCCATAATGCCAATCACTGGTTCGTAGTGGGTTAACTGATTTATCTGCTGCAATATACGTTCAGACACCCACTGCGGCAGGCCGGAAAGCGAATGGTTTAATGGCTGCAAACCTTGCTGATTAATCATGACAACTCCTGCAATAAATAAAACTAAAAACGGCAGTACCGCGAAGTTCTGCCGTTATGCTGGTATGTTCATGAAAATGATATATATCTGAATATAGTTTGAATGATGATTTTCTATTGAATCATCCTAAATACTTCCAGTACTCGTAAGGAAGGTTAATGGTGGCTTTAGGAGGGTATAGCTGATTAGGTAAGGCTTTATCGATGTGCAAAGCAGCGATAAAAATAAACCCTTCCTGAAAGGGAAGCACTGGAATCCATGAAAGATAAGCGGAATTAAGATGTCTTTTTTTTCTGCGCATATATTCATCAATTCCTGCATTGCAAAAATCAACAGTTCGAACATGGCAAAGTGACTGAATGTCAAATAAATAAGACTCAACAACAAATAATGGAATTTCTATTTGAATCAGGTCATAGCCAAACTTCTCACCAGATTTTTTATTTACGCACAAATAAACATAGCGTGATATACAATCACCCTCGGGCATATAGGATTTAATTTTATTCTCAATTCTCTCCATAAACCCACTATTGCAAGAGTCCCATTCAGATATTGCCGGAAGGAAAAAGCTTTCAACAGGATTTGGGTGAACATTGAATATAAGCTTTTCAGACAGAGAGTGAAGATATTTAAAAGTAGAGTCATCTTTATGCTGCTGCGTTTCGAAGTGACGAACCTCATGATAAAACATGCTAAAAAGCCTGCTTTCAACCTCCTGAGTAATTCTATTTTGATATGTCACAAAATCAAGAATAGGTGCAGTGGACCGTAATAACTCACATATTACCTTAGAACGTGACATGCCATTGGATTCGGCATACCTGTCGATTGAATTAATCGTTAAATCATCATCGGTGTTAAATGTAATTCTCTTTACCATAACTGTTATGCACTTTGTTGATTGTGCATAACAACCTATCACAGAGGCCAGTAAAGCGCCAGATCGCACTGCAATACTTCAGATTTCGCGTACACATTTCTTCCTGTGTAAGGCCACCATGTGAACCTACGATAGAATCCTTGAAACCATCAGTTCTTACTGAATTAAGGTTAATTAGTATTATCACCCGGAGTTAACCGTTCCCCTCCTGTAATCAATACTCATCCCTGTATAAAAAATACATCACACATCTATCTATTGAACCCCGTTTAGTTTGAGGATAGATCATGAAAGAACCCTACAATGCCAACCCTAATTACCCTATGCATCGTTTTCTTCTCGAAGATATAAACCACCACCTGGATGAAATGTTTGAGCGTTATTCCCGCTTACTGGCTTTTCGTATGGATTTTGGCTGGAAACAAGGAAGTGAACGCTCGCAGCGTAATCTCATGGATGAGATGGAGGGCGAGATACAGCACCTGATGGACGTGGCAATTGGCCGAAAGATGGTTATTGGGTACTACTGGGTAATTGAATACAGACAGCGTAAGGGGTTGCATGTGCATGCCATGATTTATCTTGATGGGCAGAAGCATCGGAAATTCTATCCAACTTCGCGTGCGATAGGGGAAGAATGGCGCAGATTGACTGACGATGAAGGTCTCTTTCATCTGTGTTCCAAGAAAAAGCATTTCGTTGCGAGTTCCGGAACGATAGTGGATCACCGCAATAGGCAAGCAGTTGATGAACTACGTTACGTAATTAGTTATTTAGCCAAATCTGAGCAGAAGTCACGAGGGGTTATTGCAGGTATGAATGCTATACCACCACGAAGCCGTAGAGGCAGGCCCAGGAAGGAGTAGCGACAGGTAAACGTTAAGCTGAAGTTTTTTTACAACAGAAGCCATTGATGTGGAGGAGCTGACGGTAATGATTGGTTTACTAGCAGCTCCGGTTATTCATCTTTAACCGGAACACATCAACATGTATACAAAACCTGCACTACTTGAAGATCAATTCATTGATATGAAATTCATTACCCAGCTTACTGGCCTGAGCGATAAATGGTTCTATAAGCTGATACAGGATGGGGCATTCCCTAAACCGATTAAATTGGGCAGAGCTTCCCGTTGGTTAAAAAGCGATCTGGAAGAATGGTTATATTACCGTATCTACGAATCCAGAAAGTAAAGCGCTCTAGCCCAGAATTAGAAAACCAAAATCGTTATAATGTGTTTTCATCAATACTTAAGACATCAAGATCACTTACCTTCGATTTCGCATCCACTAAGCCCTACCCTGAGCCAGGGAATTAAACCTTGTAGAGGTAAAAGGTGTTCTTTCAGTGACCGCCGAAACTGACAAATCGAATACCTGTCCCTAAACAATACACCCTCTACGGGTCATACGCTTCTGCTACTGGATGCAACAGGAGCCTATCACCGGGAAATGGTGCGCCAGATGGGGCAAACACATGACCATGTGATGACGCCAATGATGCAATTGCAGGACCCGGAGAAGACGAAGGTGATTATCGTGACGCTTGCCGAAACGACACCTGTACTGGAAGCAGCAAACCTGCAGCAGGATCTGCGTCGCGCTGGCATTGAGCCGTGGGCATGGGTTGTGAATAACAGCCTGGCAGCTGCTGAGCCGTCTTCACCTTTCCTGAAGACCAGGGCAAACCGCGAGTTGCCTCTCATCTCTGATGTGGAAGAGCAGTATGCAAAGCGTATTGCATTAACAGCGTTACAGAGCGAAGAGCCGGTTGGTATTGACCTGCTGGAAGAAATGGCGAAGTAATAATGAAGGGGGCATTTGCCCCCTTCATCTTTATTTCAGTCGATTACCTGCCTCATCAACGACTTTTTCACCGTCTTCCTTGGTGAAAGCCGCTTTCTGAGCCTCTGGCAGAATATCCAGAACCACCTCCGAAGGACGGCAAAGTTTAGTTCCCAGTGGCGTCACCACAATCGGACGGTTAATCAGGATCGGATGTTGCAACATAAAATCGATTAACTGGTCATCAGTAAATTTATCTTCTGCAAGACCCTGTTCCTCATACGGCTCGACGTTCTTACGCAGTAACGCCCGGACGGAAATGCCCATATCCGCAATGAGTTTGACCAGCTTATCGCGTGAAGGTGGAGTCTCAAGGTAAAGAATAACGGTCGGCTCGGGTGATGCTGCCAACTTACTGATTTAGTGTATGATGGTGTTTTTGAGGTGCTCCAGTGGCTTCTGTTTCTATCAGCTGTCCCTCCTGTTCAGCTACTGACGGGGTGGTGCGTAACGGCAA
>NZ_JBLKDA010000055.1:0-12156 GCF_047530215.1 Enterobacter sp. 01-M-03-SI-ECC | reverse complement strand
ATATGGAAAGAGTTCTTACCCAGATCGATACCAATAAGCGCAATGTTTTCCATGATGGTTCTCCGAATGAAAGCCTGTCCTCAGCATAGTACTGGGAAGGAGGGAGTGACCATCTCATTAAGTGTGGGAAAGAGGGAAGAGTAAGAACCCCGTTTATCCGACATGTCGGTCATTGAGTGTCGCGGCTCTTTTTCAAAAAGGGCTAATGGATTATGGTGAAAGTAGGTTATCACTGAATTTGAAGGTCTGATTCAGATCTCATCACTATTACCTTCGGAGTTAAAGTAAATGTCTGTTCATAAAATTTCGGCTAGATTTTACGCGAGCCTGAGTGTGGAATGGCCATGCCCGGCATGTGCCCAGAAAACACTGGTTATTGATAAAGAGACTTTCCACGCTAAGTCACTGCTGGAAAGTCGACAAATTCAGAATGAGGATTGGTTTGAACCTGAAATGGATGAGAAGGTTTTCAGCTGTATGGCGCACTGTTCACGGGCAAACTGTAATGAAGTGGTTGTCTGCATTGGTAAGGGAGGCTGGCAGGAGGAATGGGACGATGAAATGAGTAATCGTGATTATGTTGCCTGGTATAAACCAATGAGCTTTGTTCCGACGTTGCATCCATTTGCACTTCCCGGAGAATATCCGGAGGAGATTGCAGGGCCTGTTACAGCTTCTTTTTCTGTCTATCTCAGCCAGCCAGGATCTGCTGCCAATCTAATCAGGATCTCGGTTGAGAGAATGCTGACGGCAATTGGTATTCCTGAACATGGTAATAAAGGGAAGCGTATTTATCTCCATCAACGTATCGAACTCCTCGACGGGCAATATGCCCCCTACAAGGACACGCTGATGGCAATTAAATTCCTGGGTAACGCCGGCAGTCATACCTATGATGAAGTGACCACCGGGGATATCGAAGCGGCATTCGAGATTATGGAGTATGTCGTGAATGACCTCTTTTCCGGTCGTAAGGAGTCGATTGCAGTCCTTACCAGACGGCTGCATGACAAGTTCGGAAATCAGTGAAGTTCCCGGCAGTCCCGCCTCTGGCTTGCGGTTGCTGTACTCTGGAAGGCAGGATAGTTCAGGAGCTGAAGAACTATCCTGACTAATGAAAGCTGAAGTAATGTTGTTTAACCGGACAACATACTAATCCGCAAGATAGTCCGCAGGAGGATATTGATTCGACGTACTTATGCACATATATGTTATGCACTAAGTACAACAAATAAACTCAACGCAACAAAAGTATAAGTACCAGGCATTACTTAAATAAAGAATACTTTTTTAGATACTATTTAAGTAAACGCGTCAACCCTGCGGAGAATTTATTTTTGACTTTCATCAGGCTCTCTGGCATTATAATCAAAAATGATGCACACCCCACTCAACAGTGATTCTGTTGCCGTCTTATTTCGCCTGATGGTGAATGTCAGACCGCAGCCGTGTGCATTACGTGCCGGTTCCGGCATATTGCGATATCTGCACTTAAGTTAAATATTATCTGCACCGCTGACCTGGTTTACTCCATTATTCCGGTGTGCGCCGGAAATGGTCACAGAAGTACAGACCTGACTTATTGTGCCAGGCAAAGCAGTTGCGAGGGGGGATTCTCTTCGTAAGGGACACCTGGAGGGAGTGCTTAGCACGTGACAATCGCTGACGCAATAGCGAAAACGGCGAAAAACAAAGAAAATAACTAAAAATACATGTTGACTATTGACAAACATGCTTATTTCAGGGTAAGATAACCTTATTCTGAACATGACAGAGAATACTGTCATGTGGCCGACAGAGGCCAGGGCAACCCCAGATGAAAAGAATACTATCCGGTTCCCTGTTCTGTTGGCTAAGCCAAGACAGCAGGTACCGGTGCGCCCGGGCCTGCTTTTTTTGTGCCCGAAGAAAATGACGCGATTCTTTATTCCGCTACTGCGGAGATGGATTCGTACACCCTGAAAACACTTAACACTCACGCAGGTGAGTAAGGAGCTGGAGTGAAATAGCTAAATCTGAAATGTATTACGCGGTGACGTTATCACCATTTTTTTCAACCATTTAAAAAGGTTTCTAAATGAAAACTTTGAATGTAGTACCAAGAGTTATTTTATCTAAGGCTAATATAGGAGAAATCTATGCCATTATTTCAGTTCAATATTACAGTAAACAAACATTATGCACCTGTTACGCAACATATCAGTACACGCGCCCACCACCATAATGAAGAGTCTGGTCAGTCCGGGGGGAATGGACGTAAACCTGACAATAACGACGGCAAGAAAGTCACTATCGTCGATGTCATTATGGGGGGCATTTTTGCCACTATCCAGAGTTTCTGGAATACATCAATGATGCAGTGGGTGGTCGGCATTCTACACAGTCTTGGTATGCCTTCAGAATGGACAGGTCTAACAGCAACTTTGATTATCTCAATCGGGGTCAGTGCTTTACCTGTCGCGTTCCGCTGGTTAATGCGTAAGTTGTATTGCTAAGTAAGAAGTATGTCGGGGTATTTGCAGATACCCTGACAAATATAGTAGGGGTTGTTTGATGAAAGATCAACCCCTGTTATTACAAATAGAATACTAATGTAGTTCACTTGTACTACATTATATGTTCTCTTTAATCGCCTTGAGTACCTTCTCTGGCCCGGCTGACTGTGCAAGGTAGAGCCCAGCGCGCAACAACGTCGATACCGTGATATTTTTATGTGTCAGCGCCTGGATCTGTTCAACCAGTTCCTGTGCCAGCACCTTTTCGGCGGGTGTCATGCGTATTGTTTTGGGCGTTTCTCCTGTCGTATTTTTCTTTTTAGCCGCAATATTTGTCAGGCTGCTTTCTTTTCTGGTACGTTCCGGTTTTTCCATTTTTGGTCGAACAAGTTCTTTAGACATTATGCTGCCTCACTGCTGATAATTTCTTCTAGTTCGCGAGCCAGTTTGCCGTAGTCAACTAAAGCCATTGCGCTTTTCTGGTAGTAGTAGAGTGGGAGACAAGCCACCTGCGACTGCACTATTGCCTGATCGGTACGAATCCGGCTCTTTAACAGGCGAGGGGAGATCCTCTCATGTGAAGTCAATGCGGTATCAATATAGGTGTTAATTTTTTTATTGGCACCGTTGTAGTTATTTCGAAACACGCTGAAACGCGAGTAATCTTCCTCAGAGATCTCATCCATGTAGTCCAGCATGATTTCCAGGCCACTGAGCGAAAAACTCCCGCCGTCGACAGGAACAAGCACATGGTCGGCAATGAAAATGGCATTGCCGGTTGCGATGTTGAGCCCAGGTGCGCAGTCAATAATGATGTAATCGTATTCGGCGCGGACTTTCTCAAGATGTCGGCCCAGGATTTTTTCGCGGTGACTGCGTGTAAGTGTCTGTTCGATAATTTTTTCAAACGTCGGGTCGGACGGAATAAGATCAAGGTTAGGGATAGGTACTTCACCGGCCATCGCAGGAATGATGACATCACGGATATCAAATCGGGAATTATTATAGAGATCGCAAATTGTTGGCCCATACATGGAATAGTACTTTTTGCCATTTGCGGTCACTTCTGTCGTATTGGCCTGCTGGTCGGAGTCAATCAGCAGCGTGCGCTTTCCGGATCGGGCATAGTGGACAGCAAGATTTGTCGCTGAACTGGTCTTACCAGGACCGCCTTTGTTGTTCATTATTGCAACTATTCGCGCAGATTTTTCCTGTAGCTTGCTCATCATGACGGCTCCAGATTGAGATTATTAGTCAGGAGTATTTGTAATCCATTTTGCACACTTAAGCAATACAAATGTAATACAAAAAAGCAAAGGCAGGGTCCATTCTGTCAAAAATTGGTTCTTGTGCTGCCAGATGAGGCTTTCTTGATTTTCGACATTCAGGCGCCAGCGTCTGACTCTCGCTCTGACCCTGTAATCAGGGTTCAGTTTGGGAAACGGAAATTTTTGTACATTAAGCGTATTTTTTAACCGAAATACATAGGTTACGCCCTTATATCTTTCCATTGGGCTTCAGTCCCCTCTATGTCTTTTAGACATTATTAACGCATCATCGTTTACTTGTCCGTAAAATAGATCAATAATGCATAAGTTAACTAACTTATGCGGAATCACTTTATGTTTAGAGCTAATGAAGATTCGGAAAAACTGCGCGCCAAGGCATTCGACTACCTGCTAATGAAAGAGAGCTTTCCATGGCGTAAGGACAATAGCGGGTCTAATTCAACTGAGGACAGGAATCGTGCGGAGCACGCTTTGACTGTCATTCATGAAAAGTTTGGGCCTTTTGTTACGTCTTATCCTGAGTGGCATCCGATTATTGCTCTTGGCCGTGATGTGCATAACCATTCAGGAACTCAAACTACGCCCCGCTTCCCGCATCTTGATCACACGAGGTATATGGCAAATGCAATTATTACTTGCCCATATGGCAGCACGGATGAGCTGATTGCTACAGTTAAAACGTCTTACCGGGGGTTAGTTCAGTACCTGAATAGTGATGATGGGCGTTATAGCAGCATGGCTGGCTGGTTACGTATGGCCGCTGATTCCATTGAATTACGTGCTGCGTACATCACTGATGAATTAATCGAATCGTTTGCAGATGGTAATTATGACTACGACGATAGTGATGTTTTCAATGATGTTTCTGACTTAATTCCCCTGTATACACAAGGCGCAGGACCAATACTTATATGGTGGAGTTGGAATAATCACCAACTGGAGCCTGACGGCACAATTTCGCCAGCTATCGCTGTTCCGTTAATGCTTTCCCGTACCTTGGCTGATCTGTCATATGCCGAGTTCTCTGAGTCGTGGGAAGATATGCGCTATCTGCTTCTTGGAAGCCCACATGGTGCCCGTTCCTCGCTATTCCTCAACCAACTGACGGTGAAACAGCTTCGCACGATGTTTAACGGGTTAATGGAATCTGGCGCGTTTGGGCCGTTAAAGCACAAATGACATGGTATGGGATGCAAACTGTCTTGATTTGAGGAGCATCCGTGAAATCCTGACTGATGGACAGGCCTGCAAAAGCGTAAAAAGAGATATGAATAAAAAATGACGGTTCAGAACAGTACTTCAAGCAATTCCCCACGCAGTGAATCAACTGACGTAAGCACCCGGTCAACGCAGGCCAACCTTATACGAACCGAATATACGGAGGTCATTAACGATAGTGACATTCGAAAAATTCTCGCCAAGTTCGTTAAATCGGGAGTCAAAAAAATACCAGGATTCGGTACCGCACTGACGCTGCTGGAGGAAGGTTATACGGAAATAATCGCAATGGAGGAAAAGCAACGGCGTGCCCGCGTCGAAAAGTTCGTTACCGGCATACACCAGAAGCTGCCGGAACTGGCAGATATTTCTTCTGAAGACTTTCTTGCCGTACTCCGCAAGGTTCTGCAGGACGATGAGGATGAGAAAACTTGGCTTTATGTACGCCTGCTCGTTCAGCTGGGCAGGGGGACACTGGATAAAGAAACTCGTTTCCACTTTATTCATATGACGCACAACCTGACCTTCGGACAGCTTAAATTTATCCGGGAGTTGTATCTTCGCAAGACTCTGGAACTAAAGGGATATAACTCCAAAGGAGACGCAGAGCTAGCGCTGACAGATAAACCGGAGGGGATGACACAGCGTGCCATCAGTACTTTAATTAGCTGGGGTCTGATCAGAGAAGATCGTAGCGGAGAAGTCCGGCGTGCTCCTTTTTATCTTATGAATGATGATATGCATACCCTGATTAATCTGTTGTTTAGCAGCAAATCGCTGCAGCCTGCCGAAATAGAAATGGAAGTTAAAGACCAACCCGATGTCGTGATACTTACCTCGTTCCACTCAGACAGAGATCTATATGTTACTGAATTGCCTGAAAAGCTGGAACGTCAAAAACTGAAGGTCGCAATAATCGAAAATAACAGTGACCATCAGAAAACAACTCTCGCCGGCTTATATGTTTTCCTCACCACAGGGGAAGAGGAGATCCATTTTCGTCGGGAAGAATGCACGTATATCCAGGTCAGAGACACCCCGGCAAAGGACGGTGATCCCCTTATGAGAGTAAGAGTCAAGTCATCGATATTCAACGGTTCAGACATCTCAAAAACCTCCATTGACATATTACGGGACGTTATCAACAGGGTTGCGGATGGTGTGTTACGTCTTCATCAGGCGAAGGCCAGTAAGTAAAAGTCGATTTCCAAACGGCTTTTTACCTCTTACCGTATAAAAAGCCTCGTTGGGGTGTAAGTCGAGTTGAAATTTACGTTCTTAATAACCGCAATGTATACAACCTGGGATAACGAATAATGAAACGGAAGTTTTGCTCTCTGCTCCTGATCGTTATGGCGTTTTCGGCCAGTGCAGATTTCAGCGGCCGGATTGTGCGCGTGCTGGACGGGGATACCGTTGAGATGCTTGAGCCAGGAAACCAACTGACGCGCATTCGTCTGGCCGGCATCGATGCGCCGGAAAAGAGTCAGCCGTTTGGCCAGCGTTCCCGTCAGGAACTCTCATCAATGGTGGCCCAGCGGCATGTAACCGTCACCGGAAGTGATAAGGATCGCTATGGACGTCTGCTCGGTACCGTGTGGATTGGCGTGACAGATGTGAATGCCGAACAGATACGCAAAGGCCTGGCCTGGGCATACCGGTACCACGGAAAACCTACCCGGCCAGACTACGCTGTTCTGGAGGCCGAAGCCCGCCTTCAGTCAGTCGGACTCTGGTCAGAACCGGGTCAGACTGAGCCCTGGCGCTGGCGTAGCCTGCATCAGAATGGGCTAAAAAAGAATAATGATTAAGGAGATTTCTGAATGACGTTAAAATTGACAGAAAGCAAGCTGGAAAACCTTGTAGATACTTTAAATGCCATTATATGCGGTGAAGTAAATATTACACGTGAGCAGCGTGAAAATATGGTCAGGACGGTTGCAATTCTGGGAGGGTTAACGGAGCGGCAGCGCCTCATCACTGCGGAAAAAGAAGCTAAAAAGCAGGTAAAAGAAGAAAAGGAAAAAAAACCACGCCTTCCGGATGAAGTGTTTCCGCGTTCAGGAAAACCGTGGTCACCGGAGGACCTGGACCTTATTCATTCGATTATTGCTGATATTCCGGATGACAGAATCGACGATCATATACTCTGGCTGTCGAAGAAACTGCAGCGCACCCCTTATGCCATCACCCTGAAAATTGTCAGTGAAGGCCGTATGAACGAGGAATGGGCTAAAGGGTGGAAGCCTGCCGCAAAATCTATTCGTGAAGATTTCGCTCTGGTCAGGGAAAAAACTTCAGCAAATAATACAGATAATTCATGAGCGAACGCCACATATATAAAAGGGTCGATAAATTTGCCCAGATTTTGGGCGCTAATATGAATTTTTTATTAGGAACCTTCCTACTCCGCTAAATATAATATTCATGCAGCCGATAATAAGAGTGTAAGAAAGGGGGCGGTGTGAACGATTTTCATATTTTAAGTATTTGTATTCAGAATAAGGATGTGGCAGGCGCAATGCGCGTGCTGCGTGATAAATCAGAATTTGCGGTGCGCAAGATTCTGGAGAAACTTAAGATCAGGGTCACAACGCGAACCGGCAGGGCATTCTGGCATTATGTTCAGGGCTGGCTGTTAACCGCGTGTCGCCAGGGGAATCTACAGCATGAATCGTTCAGTACCCGACGTTCTTCCCACTATCCGGAACGCCAGCCAGCTCAGTCCCGCAGCTCTCGATATGGTCAAACTTCTCGCACTTCTGGCCATGATTATCGACCACATCAATACGGTGTTTCTGTCGCCAGCCTTGCCGGTGATGTATGCGCTTGGCCGGATGGCCTTCCCCCTGTTCACGCTTATATGGGCGATGAACGTACAGCGCACCCCGGAACGACTTCAGAAGAGAGCCAGTCGTCTGTGGATCTGGGCAGTCATCACCCAGCCGGTGTTCAGCCTGGCCTTCTGGCATCAGCAGCCCTGGTGGGCCCTGAACATTCTGTTCGTGTTTGCCGGCGTCACGCAGCTGCTTGCCCTGCAGTACCGGCACGGCCGGAAAGGAATGTTTGCGGGATATCTGCTCCTGGCCCTCATGATTTGGCCACTGGAGCCGGCAAGCTACGGGCTGGCAGGAATAACGCTGGCCATCAGTATGGCAACGGTTTCTGGCAGCGATACACCCGGAGTGCAGCGGCTGGCGGCCATCACTGCCGTGCTGTCACTGATTTGTTTAAACGGGTTATCGCATCTCCTGGATATGCCCGCAGAAACATTATTACTGGCCACGTTGCCTACTCTGGCATTCCCCCTGGCAGTAGTTTCCTTCTGCAGGCAAATCTGTCCGGACGGCCGCCGGCGTTTCATGCCGCGTAATTTCTTTTATTATGCTTACGCCGGTCACCTGGGGATTATTGGTCTTATACAGTATACTTTCGCCTGATTAGGGAGGACGTGATGGCTATCAGTGAGAAAGAGCTGCTTGAGGCAGGTTTCAGCAAGAGCGAAGTGGACAATTTACAGGGCCGGCTTGCAGCAGGCGGAGGCACCATGCAGTATCTCATCGATGCGCTATCACGGCGCTTCCGGGTGTCGGTATGGATCACTGTCGTGCTGGTTCTGGTTATGCTGGTCACCCTCATTGCCGGCAGCCGGACACACATTCTTTCCGGGGGCATGAGTTCCCTTGTCGTCCTGATCATTGCCTGGGTGACCTTCCCACCTGTACTGGGCTGGAAAGCATTCCGCCTGCAGAAGACTATTTCCCGGAAGGCTCAATAGTCAGTAAATCAAGCGCCACTTTGGCTTTAACTCCCCATCCCGCAATTTTAAGCGCCATTGCGGGACGTGGCGTGCCGGATACTTTCCTGAAGAAATCGGGCCTGGTCCAGTACCACAGCCGTTGTGCTTCGGGTTTCAGCCTCAGGCCATACGCGCCGTACACTTCGCTGAAGAGTGTGACAGCCTTATAGGTTCCCAACCCCTGCTGCCGGCTGAAGCCCAGAAATTCAGCGAACTCCATCGATCCGTCCGCAAATATCCCCTCCGTCTGTTTATCACCGAGGAGGTTGTGTGCGGCCTCACGTGAAATCGTGTTAAAGCCATTTACGACTATCACCGCACCAGCCACCACGCCCACCGGCGTCATGGAGGACATCATGACGATCCCACCAAAGATGGCCGCACCGGCCACCACGACGTCGACCGCTGAAATGATGTAGCCCACAATTTTGTTCTCGTCCCGGACAACCTTCACCTCAGCATAGAGTTTTGCATAGCCGGTTTTGAGCGATCGGGACTGCTCCAGCAGGCTGGTATTCTCAGCCCGTAAGGCCCGCAGACAGGCCATACAGTCATCATCCGTTTTCGCCCGGCGCGCGGCCTCAAACTGGGCCATGATGAATGCCCTGATCTCATCCACAAACTGAATCCGGATAAAACCATCCTGGAGATGCATAGCCGCCACCGTGTTGGCCGTATTCACCAGTTTCCGGGCCTCAAGGTTGATCATGGTTTCGGCCCAGGCACGGGGATTCTGGCCGGGTAAAAGCAACGTGTCCATTTTATCGCCTCGCTTATCTGTTTCTGAAAGCATATTCCCGAAACGAGTTTTGACAACAAAAAAAGGGCACGCTGCCCTGCAGAACTCACTGATGCCGCATCGCGGCATGGAGGCGCCAGCTGAAGCCAGACAGGGAGAGAAAGTCGACGGGCGCCGTGACCGGCGTAAGCCGCTGCGGTTTGAAAGGTTCTGCCTGTCCCATCCCTTACCCTGCAAAGCCATACCCGCGAACCGCCACGCCTGGTAGTGACGTGCGCGGTCGGAGTGAGCACGTCGAGGCCAGAGGCCGCTGACGGGCTGTATCTCCGCGTTAGCGCCGTGAGGCGCTTACGAGCGTGTACAGCGGGCTTGCCGCGACGCTAACTGCAGCAGCTCTTACTTCTAGTTACAACATCCCTCTTAAAGCGAGGGTGTTCCGGCCCTTCGGGCCGGGGCGGCGTCGGTTTAGCAGGGGTCAGGTAAGTATGCAGTGTTGGGTTCTGGCCAGAACGGGGCCCGGCGCTTGCGACGGGAGGAACTTTTGATTTTATTCTGAGCGCGCGGCCGTGAGGCCGCTGCATGCGAAGGCATTTTACGTTATCCACAGAGTGGCCGAAGACAATGATCTACTCTGGAATGTAATGAACAGAGAGATAAAAACGGTGAAGTAAGACTGTTTTGCGGAATGTCTTTTATTCATTTCCGGGTTACTTCACTTATTCGTTTGCGGATTTCTGTGTAAAAAAAGAGACAGTGGCCATTGCGGACCATAACGACACGCAGTACGTCATGGTGACCGGAAGGAGAAAGGAGTAAAGGATGAAAAATGAGCAGAATGGCCGAAAAAAACCAGCACGAAAAGCCCCGGTGAGGGGCCTGTAAACAGAAAGACTGTTGTTTCGTCTGTGACTAGTCAGGTGGAGAAAGCGCCAGATCCAGCTGGTAAAGATGCTGGATGGCCAGCGCCTTCAGGCGCTCAGATGTGCACCAGTACGCTTCGTCAGGCGGCAGGGTGCGGTAAATCCATTCAGACATTGCATGGAGTCGTTCATCTGCCGGCAGCTTAATCAGATTGTTGGCACGTTTACGCTCCGCGCCTTTTTTGCGGCGGTAAACGAGTGCCTCCCGGCGCTTACGGCCGGACCAGCATTTCCGCGCGGAATGGGGCTGAACATCATCATGTTCGCTCATCACCCCTTCCCGGATCAGCTGCTCACGCTCGGCGCTCTGACGGAGCTTCTTCTCCTGCTCTTTAAACAGCTTGTCCATATCGACGCCCAGCATCTGGAATCCCACGGGGGTGATATAGACATACGTTGGCAGCCAGGTGCGGGATTCACGATCCCAGGCGCGTTCTTCTGCGAGGCCCAGAACGCCAAACCGTACCTGTTCCTCAATAAGCCGTGAAAGGCGTGACACCGTCACCTCTGTTTCCGGAATGACATTGCCTTTTGCGTCCTTTGCACTGAGTTCTTTTGCAAGACGGGAGATACACATGCCGACGGTATGCTTGCCGGCATCACAGAAGCTGATGAGCACTGGCCAGAGGGCATCGAGCAGGCGCTGACGTTCCGGACGGAAGCCATATTTACGTCCCGCCTTACGGCGGCCGGCGACATAGAGAGGGTGACGAGAAACATGCATGCGCAGGCTGACCTGCCCGGTTTCTTTGTCTTTTTTCACCAGGCGATTGTAGGCATGACCGAGCTGTCCGGAGAGCTTTTTATAATGCTCCGGGCGATACCAGGCCGGGTTCTCACATTTGGCTTTTGTGGAATGCTCACCGCGTTTGCGGCGGGTCAGTTTTTTGACCGGTGCAATGAGGAAATTACCCTGAGTGCCGGCATCGACATCCTGCCAGAAACGGGTTAGCTCATCTTTCGGTAGATCTGACCAGTGAACAGAAATCTGATTGTCATTCACGGCGGCCTGTTCTTATGGCGGCCGGGTGTTGTTTTCTATGGTGCATGCGTTATAATCCTTCACAGGCAACGCGCCTGCTTTTGGACCCCCTGATACCTGTGTCTTCCGCCAAGATGATGACAGTTATCGGGGGGTTTGTGCATTCAGGCTCCGGGAAATCCCGTCACCTGCTCCTGAACGTTTTACTGGACACGTCCTGTCCCTGTTTGTTTCCGGAAGTCCGCATTTCTTCCGTAAAACCATCTTCTGCCACCCGTCTGCCTCACCACAAAGCAGTCAAACCGTCAGTTTGAGTTAGGTCACAAAAGTAATCTGAATCAACAATCTGTCCCACCACAAGACGATCGCTGACGATCCGAATACTACCTTCTCGTCAGTAATTTTTCCAGATGTTAGACCAGATAACCGTCCATAGTTTGCATGCTAATTGCCCTTAAGGGACTATAACCGGCAGCGCTCGCCGCAGTATCAGGCCGGCAGGCCTGATCGAGGAAGCGCAGGAGAACGGAACGGGAAGATGGCATTTACGCGCGGAATCTGAAGATCAGCCTCTGGCGGGAGACGATCTACAGGGGGTCGTCTCAGAAAACGGAATCTATGGTCACTCCCGTTTTTGCAACACCGATTTTGACGATAAGTTGGCTTGCTTGAATCTATCCGGCGTCTGAATGGGATTTTATTCCCGCGCCTCGA